>JAFLCF010000126.1 GCA_017303735.1 Anaerolineae bacterium | reverse complement strand
GTCCACGTCTTTGACTTCGGGCAGGGTGATCTCTTCGATGATGCCGGTTGCCGCGCCAAAGAGACTCATTTGCCCGGCATCGGCGGCGCGGAAGTGATTGCTGGAGATGGCAACGATGCGGTCGAGCGAGGCGAGCAAGGAGGCGCGATTGCCGAATGAATCCAGTGCGCCCACTTTGATGAGGCTTTCAAGCGAACGTTTACCCACGGCGCGTAAATCTACGCGGCGGGCGAAGTCGTTGAGGTCTTTGAATTTTCCGTTGGCAGTGCGTTCGTCAATGATCGGCTGCACTGAATTCTCACCGACGTTCTTGATGGCGCCCATGCCAAAGCGGATGTTGGGTTGAACTTGCCCTGAGCCCGTCGAAGGGACATCTTCAATATCAAAGTCCCACATCGACGAGTTGATGTCTGGTTGCAAAACGGGCACGCCCATTGTGCGCGCATCCGCCACGTAGAAGGCGATCTTCTCTGTCTGCCCAGCCGAAGCGGACATGAGCGCGGTCATATACTCGGCAGTGTAATGTGCTTTGAGATACGCAGTCTGAACCGCGATGACGCCATAATCGGCGGCGTGAGATTTATTGAAGCCGTAACGCGCGAATTCTTCCCAATCCGAATAGATCGCATCGGCGGTGGATTGTTCGATGCCTTTTTCAACGGCGCCTTTCACGAACTTGGCGCGATGCTTTTCGATATCTTCTTTTTTCTTCTTCGAGATGGCTTTACGCAGCTCATCTGACTCGGAGGGGGTATAGCCCGCCAAATCCACAGCGGCACGCATCAATTGTTCTTGATAGACGGGAATGCCGTAGGTATCGCTAAAGATCGGCTCCATGGAAGGATGGCGATATTCCACTTCCGCTTCACCGTGCATGCGTGCGATGTAATCGGGAATGAACGCCATCGGTCCCGGACGGTACAACGCCACCATCGCGATGATGTTATCGAGATTCTTCGGCTTCATCTGCACGAGCCAGCGCGTCATGCCGCCGCCTTCCACTTGGAAGACGCCAGCAGTTTGCCCTGCACCCATCAACTCAAATGATTTCGGGTCATCGATGGGGATGTTGCTTAGATCAAATTTGATGCCATGCCGTTTATAGATCAAGTCACAGGCACGCGCCATCACGGTCAAGGTGATGAGACCGAGGAAGTCCACCTTCAACATGCCGAGCGTATCGAGGATGCCCATTTCGAACTGGGTCACCGACTTGATGGGCGTATCTTCTGAATTGGAGGTCGGGCGGTGCAGCGGCAGATATTCAAGGATGGGTTTGTCTGAGATCACCACGCCCGCCGCATGTGTGCCTGCGTTACGCACGGTGCCTTCCATGCGTTCGGCAATATCAATCACCTCGCGCATCTTCGGGTCGGTGTCGTAGATCTGCTTGAATTCCTTAACTTCTTTCGCTTCTGCCATGGTCGTGCCACCCGGAGCAAACGGAACCAGCTTGGCAACACGGTCCACTTCTGGCAGCGGAATTTCCATCACACGCGCCACGTCACGGATGGCAGCTTTCGTTCCCATCGTGCCGAAGGTGATGATCTGCGCGACTTTGTCGTCACCATATTTGCGCGCGCAATATTCAAGCATTTCATGGCGGCGGTCATCACGGAAGTCCAGGTCGATATCGGGCATCGAGATACGACCCGGGTTCAAGAAGCGTTCAAAGATCAGCGCATGTTCGAGCGGATCGACCATCGTGATCTCAAGTGTGTATGCAATGATCGAACCTGCCGCCGAACCGCGCGCGTTATACCAAATGCCATGTTCACGGGCAAAGCGACACAGGTCCCACACGATCAGGAAGTAGGCGTCGAATCCCATACTGTGGACGACGCTTAATTCATAGTTCAGCCTCTCACGGACTTTGGAACTGGTCGCATCATCCTGATAGCGTTTCTCCGCCCCAGCCTCGCACAGCGAACGCAGGTATGATTCCGCGGTGTGACCATCCGGCACGGGGAACTCGGGCAGGTGATAGCCTTTGAATCCCAAGTCCACGTTACAGCGCTCGGCAATGAGCAGCGTATTCGAAATCGCATCTGGTACTTCAGAGAAGAGCTTGCTCATCTCAAGCGGCGAGCGCAAGAAGTACGAGTCATCGGTCATGCGCATACGGTCTGGGTCTGCCAGTGTGGAGTTGGTCTGGATCGCCAGCAACACATCTTGCAACTTCGCATCCGCCTGGTTGACGTAATGCACATCATTGGTCGCAACGAATTTTGCAGAATAGCGCGCGCCAAGTGAAAGTAATTTTCGGTTCAGGTCGAGAATTTCAGGGATGTTGTGTTCCTGCAACTCGACGAAGAAGCGGTCGGGACCGAACACGTCGTAGTACCAATTCCATTTGCGGACGGCCTCTTCGGGATTATCGTTCAACAGCGCGCGCGGAATCTCCGCAGACATACAGCCCGAGGTGCAGATCAGCCCTTCGGAGTGAGCCGCTAAAAAATCATGGTCAATGCGAGGGTAGTAATAGAAACCGTCTAATTGCGCGGCAGAAGCGATCTTCAACAGATTGCGATAGCCCGTGTCGTTTTCTGCGAGCAGTAATAAATGGAAGGAGGAACGGTCGAGTTTGGAGTCTTTGTCTTTCATCCCCCGCGCTGCCATGTACGCCTCAAGCCCGATAATGGGCTTGACCCCTTCCGCTTTGGCGGCTTTGTAGAAGTCGATCACGCCGAACATCGTGCCGTGGTCCGTGATGGCAACCGAGTCCATGTTCATTTCTTTAACGCGTTTGACCAGCTTCTTGATGTTCGAGAAGCCGTCTAATAGGGAGTATTCGGTATGGACGTGGAGATGGGCGAAGGACATGGGTTAGTTAGATAGTTGGGTAGTTAGTTAGTATGGTTAGTTGGGTAGTGGGGGTGTTCGGTTGCATGTTATTTGGTAGGGAACTATGAAGCTACGCAACTATAAACTATCAGACTACACAACTACCGAACTACTCGGGCATTATAGCACGCATGTTCAGGTTATTCCCCTACGGCTCTCTTAAAGTTTTTGGGGTAGTGAGTCGGTAAATTGGTAGATTGGGGAACTGGTTGCTGGATACTTGGCAACTGGTTACTCACTCGTCCCATTCAGGCGATAGACGGGTTTGTCTTTGATGATATTTTCGAGATAGTAATTCTCTGCGATGAATGCCAATACTTCATCGAGATTATCGGGCGGGTTTGTGGGGTACACGCCCATGGATTTCTGCTCTTCGCGTTTGGCGGGGTCAAGCGAAGGGATGGTGAGGCGCCCCATGTCCACGATCAAGACGGGTTGATTGCGTTTGATATCTTCGAAGAAATCGGCGTTGAGGCGTTGGGCGATCTCGGAGGAGTTGACCATGTTCGGATAGAACAACGCCGTCATGGGAGCTTCACGGCGAGACATGAAATTTTCGCCGGGGTGCGTTGCCCAGAATAGGACGTACTCACCGGGGTTGGTGTGATTGTCCACGTAGATGGCGATGGGGGAGCGAAGTTCCCGCTCAGAGGAAGTGAAGAGGCGATCAAAGGCTTTGACGTAGGTGGAGGCGCGGGAAGATAGGGTGAAGAAGAGAAGAGTGATGAGTAGCGAGGAAAGAGGAAAGAGGAAAGAGGAAGGCTGACCGCTGACGGCTGACCGCTGTTCTTTATTAGGAAGGAGTTTTTCCTGAACGGTATGAAATGCAAATGCGGACAGAACGCCGATGAAGGGCAGCCAGTTCATGAAGTAATGACCGTAGTTGCGTTTGGCAGGGTCACTGAGATAGACGGCGGCGGGTGTGCCGATGAGTAGGACGATGAAGAACGGCAGGTAGGGACTTTTGAGGATGTCTTTGATCTTTGCAATAAGAAGCAGGTAGCCGACCATCCCGATCCATGCGGCGAGGTTGAGGAATTCGAAACCAACTTTCAATGGCGATGAAGTGCTCAAGTCGGTGGCGCTGTAATCGAGATTATATAGAATGGACGCTTCGAGCATGGCTTGGAAGAGTCCATGATAGGCGAAGTAGGCAGAGGTAATAGCAAGCGGAATGACGATGCCAAGTGTGACCCATAACACAGCGTTGAGAAAGGTTTGCCAATCACGCTTCCATAACAGTGAAGCGCCGAAGACGAGGATGGTGACGGCTTCGACGATGGCGTTGTTTGGGCGGAATAAAAAGCTGATGGAGAAGAGCAAGCCAAGGCTTAAGTTTAAGAGGCGCTGTTTGGGGTTTTGAATCAAGTAGAGGAGCAGAATCAAAGAGAGGAAGTGAAAGAGCAGGGGGTACTCTTCCGTATAGTTGCCGCCTTGCAGGGTGAAGTCCATGCCCCAGAGCCAGATGAAGATGCCGAAGAGTGCAGGTGCGATGCCCCAAAGTTTTTTGAGTAAGTAATAGGAAGCGCTGATGGCTGCGAAGAGGAAACCGAATTCCACCAGCCAGATGCCCCAACGAAGTCCGCGCCCGAGGCGCAGGGCAAGGGCGTTGAGGTAGAAGATGGCGGGCGGCTTGCTTTCCCATATGTCGAGGTAGGGCATGTCGCCGCGCACGATCTGTAAACCGATATAGGCGTAGAAACCATAATCGCGGTTGGGAAGTTCGGTGCCGGGGTTGGCTTGCTTGAGAACCGTCAACGCGAGAACGGCAAAGAGGATGGCAAGCAGGATGGTTTGAAAAGTGGGAATTTTTATTTTCATGGAACGATGTGAAATTATACCCAGCACGGGCATTCTATACTGTTTGGGTTTTTATGCACCTGCAAGATGCAAATGCCGGTTTCGAGGATAAAATACTAAAGAGGTTTCTTTTTTATTATGTAGATTGGCTGGTTTATGTTCCCCGTTCCTGTCAGCAAGACCAAGATCATTCCTCCGCGGCGTCGCAGCGAATTGCTTGCGCGCAGAAGGTTGTTAAGTTCTTTATTCGACGCACTGGATAATAAACTAGTGCTCGTCTCTGCTCCGGCAGGGTATGGCAAGACTTCATTGCTTATCGATGTTGCGGGGGAAAGCGAGTTCAAATGCTGCTGGTTGTCACTCGATGAGTTAGACCGCGACCCGCGACGCTTTCTAGCGTATATGGTCGCTTCCATTACAGAACGTTTCCCTGGCGTAGGCGGGCAGACTGCGGCAGTGATGAGCCGGGTTGACTCCTTTGAAGATGAAATGGAACGGCTGGCGGTGACGCTGGTCAATGAGACGTATGAGTCGATCCATGAGCATTTTGTTCTGATCCTTGATGACTTCCACATTCTGGAAGGGGTGCAGCCCATCTATGATTTTTTGAACCGCTTCATTCAACTGGTAGACGATAACTGTCATGTGGTCGTTTCATCACGGACTCTCACTACCCTGGCAGACTTGCCTTTGATGGTGGCACGTGAGCAGGTCAGTGGGTTGAGCTTCGCAGACCTTGCCTTTCGGGCGGATGAAATTCAGGCGTTGATCCTGAAAAACCACAACCAGCATATTTCGGATGAAGAAGCCCAACGTCTGATCGATGAAACGGAAGGTTGGATCACGGGGTTGCAGTTTTCAGAGAATGTGATCGCTCAAAACGATATGACCAAGCCCGCCTTGAAGACGGGCGTAAATTTGTTCGACTATTTGGGGCAACAAGTCGTTGACAAGCAAAAGCCGCATATTTTTGAATTTATCTTAAGAACCTCCCTGATGGATGAGTTCGATGCTGGCTTGTGTGAAGCCGTGCTCGCCCCTCTTTATGCAGAGAAACAGGATTGGCAGGCGTTCATTCAGACCGTTTTGAAGAATAACTTATTTGCCATCCCTGTTGGTGTAGATGGACGATCTCTACGCTATCATCATTTATTCCGCGATTATCTCCGTCAGCGCATGGAAAAGGAAAGGGCAGAGGAGCTTCGACCCATTCTGGAGAGGTTGAGCCGTGCGTATGAAGCTCTCGAGGAGTGGGAAAGAGCCTATGCCATCATCCGTTCATTGGGTGATACGGAGGCGTTGATCGAATTGATCGACATCTCAAGTTTCAATGCCCTGTATGATAAGACCCGTCTTATTGAGACCTGGCTGCAAGACCTGCCGCCTTCTGTTTTGAAGAATAATCCTTGCATCCTTTCCACTACTGGGACGCTTAAGCTTATTAAAGGCGACTCTCAAGCCGGAATCGTAGAGCTTAATAAAGCAATTGAAATCTTCCGTACAAACGCAGATATTCCCCATTTGGCGCTTTCATTAATTCGGCGCTCGTTTGGGCATCGATATCTTGGCGATTATCAAACCGCCCTGTTGGATGCAGAAGATGCCATTCAACTGATCGAAGACCGGGATGATCTTCAGTTTTTATATGCAGAAGCTCTTCAAATGAAAGCATCTATCCTGTCATCTCTTGGACAGTTTCGTACAGCCTTGAAGCTATTTGAAAAAATGCTGGATATTTACATTCATTTGGATAAACAAGAAAAAGTCCTTCCCCGGCTTTTCTCTGACATTGGACTACTGAATTACCAACTTGGGGTTTATGACGAAGCAGAAAAGAACTTCAATAAGGCATTGAACATTTATAAAGCTAGATTTGACCTTATTGAAGAAGCCAGCCTGTTAAACAATATTGGTTTCATGTATCACAATCGGGGGATGTATGAGAAAGCATCTTTTACTTTTGAACGCGGCTTGCTCTGTGCTCAACGCAGTCAGCATGCCCGTCTGCAAGCATTGCTATCTGTGAGCATCGGAGATCTGTATGCAGAATTACAGGATGTAGAGATTGCCGAGCAGAACTATGCACATGCTGAACAGTTGATTCAGGAACTGGATTACAGCTTTTTGTTCTTTTCTTTGCATGTTGGGCGGGCAAACCTGGCTTTATCTCAAGGCGATTTTCTCGTTACAGAGAACCTGATTAATGAGATTGCAGAGATCACGGCAGTAAAACAATCTCACAATAATGATCGCATATTGAATTTATTAAGGGGAAAATTCTACCTGCTCACTGGCAAGGTCTCTGAATCCATAGAACAATTGGAGCAAGCCGAGACTGCTTTCCTTGAAGATGGTCTCATGATTGAAACCATCTCTGCCCGGATTTGGTTATCGGCTGCCTATATCGCAGGTAGTCGTCCTGAAAATGCAGTTGAAAAGATACAAGAGGTTTTAGACAAGCCCCAGCATGTTACATGGCTTGCAGCACATCAGGTTAAGGGGTGGCTTGAAAGCTTAAGAAACGACCCAAATGTCGGGCGGGGCGTGCGTGATATCTTGATGCGTGGCGAAAAACTTTTTGCCCGCATTCCGGCTGTGCGTCGCGAAATACGCCGTCAGGCACGGGTCGTGGAAGTGCCTATTGCTCATCTTGTTATCAAAGGGCTTGGCAATTCAGCAGTGATCGTTGGCGGCAGGGAGCTTGCCATCTCTGATTGGCAAACTCAATCGGTGCGCGAATTATTTTTTTTCTTCCTTACTCAAACTCGCCCGCTCACGAAAGAACAGGTGGCAGAACAATTCTGGCCCGAATTGGATGACCCTGCCAAAATGCGTCTGCGTTTTAAGAACGAAATGTACCGCCTCCGCCGTGCGGTTGGGAATGATGCCATTCTCTATGAGAACAATGCCTACTCCTTTAACCGCAGGCTCAATTATGAATATGACGTCGAAGCCTTTGAGTCGCATCTGGCACAAGCGCGTTCTACCCAACAAATAGAGGAACAGATCGAGTTTTACCTCAAAGCAATTGATTTGGTGCAGGGACCATACCTCAATGATATGTACCTGGACGGGGTAACCGCCGACCGCGAACGCCTGGACCAGCAGTATCTTGACGCATTGATCACGTTGGCGGGGCTATATCAAAAACAAGCCAAATTAGATGCAGCCCTTTCTATTTGCCAGAGGGCTGTGGATTATCAGCCATTTTACGAAGCGGCGTACCATCTCATGATGCAGATTCATCATCGCCTGGGGAACCGCGCTGCAGTCATACAGACCTATGAGGCATGTAAAACGGCATTGCGAAAGCACCTCAATATGCCGCCTTCGCTAGAAACCGAGGCGCTCTACCGAAAATTGACCACCTAAAACACATTCTCCTCGAATTTAATTTGGGACGCGGACGAGCGTAGATTTACGCGGATAAGGATTAAAAAATCCGCACGCTTCGCAGTCAGCGTTGATCCGCGTCCCATTTGCTCTTAAAAATGAACTCCCCCGCGAAACATTAATTTCGGGGTGAGTTCGTTTTTATTTGTTTTTGAAGCCTGTTTTGAAGCCTGGGGGTGACTATCTTAGGGGCATCGTTTCCGTGAAAGTAAAAGAAAGGATGTTCCCATGAATAAGAATTTCGCACTTTTCGTTCACCTTACCCAAAAGATCAACCGCCAACACCTTCAATTGGTTCTTACGCTTGCCAGCCTTGCCATGTTGGTTATTGGCATAGGCGCTCCAGCCGAAAGTGGTGGAGTAGGTCCGCGCTAGGCATGGTCTTGTTGGCAGGAATCGCTCTCGGGCTGCTGGTCGGTTTGGGGCGGGCTGGCAGGCATCAGGTCCCGTATAAAGCGCCCAAGCTTCAATATGTGTGGCTGGTCCTGGTGGCATTCATCCTGCAATATATCGAGCAAGTGAATCGATTCCCGATCATTGCTTCACAGCTGATTTTCATTGGGTTTGTGTTTCTAAACATTTCCCATATGGGCATGAAGATCCTGCTGGTGGGTGCGGCGTTGAACTTCATCGTGATGCTTGCCAACGGCGGTTTTATGCCGATCAGTTTTGAAACAGCGGGCAGGCTCACTCAAGTAAATCTTTTGGATTACCCCGCCGGAACCCTGTTCGGTGCCAAAGACATTCTTCTGCCGCCGGAACAAACTCGCTTCGAATGGCTCGCGGATCGTTTCCTCCCTCCGAGCTGGTTGCCCTACCAATTCGCCTTCAGCCTCGGCGACGTCTTTATCGCGGCTGGCGCGTTCTGGTTACTTGCATGGCAAAAGACCTCAATCATAAAAGGTGAAACATTATGATCGCTGCAACTATTAACCCTTCGACCCGTCCGATAAAACGCCCCGTACGTCCGGTGACCCGCTCCAACGGATTGAACCGTGTCTTTGCGGCGGCGGTCGTCAACCGACAGTTCTGTGACCTGCTTTTGAAAAACCCGCAGGAAGCTCTGCAAAAAGGCTACCTTGGTGAAACCTTCACCCTCACTCCTGAAGAGAATGCCCTGATCGCTTCCATTCAAGCCAATACATTATCTGACCTGGCAAAGCAAGTTTATGGCTCAATATCTGGTGCTGATTAAGACTCATGTACGCAATGAGGAACAAACCCGGCACACTGGAGCTTCCCATCTCGGTTGAAAATATGATCGAAGGCTGGTCGCGCTTGCTGTATCTGCGCGATTTTGAAACCGAAGATCATACCCGCCGGGTGACCGTGATGACCTTGCAACTCGCGCGCCGATTGGGGCTTAACGATGAAAAAGAGTTAACCGCCATTCGCAGAGGCGCGCAGGTGCACGATATTGGGAAGATCGCCATCCCGGATGAGATATTACATAAGACCAGCGCATTGAACGATGAGGAATGGCGCGTAATGCGTCAGCACCCTTTGGTGGCGGTTGCCATGTTGAACCCGATCCCTGGCATTGAAACGGCTTTGTCCATTCCACGCTCGCACCATGAAAAATGGAATGGCTCTGGCTACCCCGATGGACTTGCAGGAGAAGGCATTCCACTCGCAGCACGCATCTTCGCCTTCGCCGATGTCTATGACGCGCTCACCTCAGACCGTCCCTACCGCCGTGCCTGGTCTCGCAGAGATGCGTTGAATTACATTCGTAGTGAGACCGGCAAACATTTTGACCCATCATTTACACCTGAATTTATTCGCATGATGTTGGAATAATTCTGCTCACCGGCGCATTGGACATGGACAGGGGAAACCCGATGCGAATCAGGGGATTGGGGTACACGCCGTATTTATCACGGCGTGTATTTTTTTAAACTTTATGCGTCCATGAGATGTTGATCTGGGTGCCCACTTGCAGCTGAGACTTGAACTCGATGGTTGCGCCGATGAGGTGGGCGCGTTCTTTCATGCCTGCCAACCCAAAGTGGTTTTGGGCTAATAACTCATTGAGTTCAAATTGGCTTTCGGCTTTAAAGCCTTTGCCATTATCTTCAATGCACAGCTCTGCGTGTGTGGGAGATAGAAAACCAGAGATGGTGATCTGACTGGCTTGGGCATGTCGCAGAACATTTTCGCAGGCTTCTTGCACAATGCGATAGAGGTGCGCCTCAATGGACTCGGGCAGCCGTTCTTCGCTGGCTTGCAGGTTGACGATCACTTTTAGCTTGTCTGCGCTGCGTTCCATGAGGCTTTCTGCCAGGTCGGTGATTGCGAGAGCAAGCCCATATGTGAGCATGGGTGGACGCAGGCTGGTGACGATCTCACGTAGGCGGCGTTTGAGTTCTTCGTAGGCGTTGTGAAACCCAAGTGGCAGGGTATTCTCGTTGAGGCTGTTGTGAAGCAGAGCCAATTGAGTGAGGACACTGTCATGTAGTTCATGTGCCAGGTTCTGACGTTCCAGCTCGACTCTTTGGATATCTGATTGATACAGCTTGAGTAATTTCTCGTTCGTGAGAATGTTGCTCAGGGCAATGGCGGTCTGGTCGGCGAGGGATTGCAGGATGGGAATTTCAACCTGGGGGTACAGATCATCGGGGTCGCGTTTGCCGAGTAGCCAAAAGCCGAGGGTGGCGTCACCAGCTTTGAGCGGAAGAATGAGGCGCAGCCATCCATCTTGAGGTGAAAGGTTGGGAAGGTAGTGTCCGGCGTTTTGGCTGAGGAAGTCAACGTCGAATGAATCATGTGGAAGGTCTTTGGCAAGCAACACGTTGATGTGTTTGTCATTGGTTTGCAAGAAGGCGTATTGACGGATGAGTAGGCTGGGAAAGACTGCGTTTTCGAGCAGGCTGAGCAGGCTGGGGAGATTCTCGCAGGTGGCGATGCGGCTGGAGTAGGTTTCGGTCAGGTCTTTGTAGGGGAGTGTGATGCCGAAAAGGCGCTGGTCGATAAAGGCTTGGAAGCCCGGCAGAAACCGGATGGTGACCAGGCTGGCGATGAAGGCGCTGCCCATGGCAATGAACGCCCAAAATTCACGAGCGATATTGGTTTGTAAGATACTGGTCACAATAACGAAGAGTGCCATGCCAAGCAGGATGATAAAGATATACGTGCTAAGAATGCGATTGACCCGTGTTTCCATACCGCCGAGTTGACGGCGGTTGATCAGGTAGAAATATGCCAGCGGCATGAAAGGCATGGAGAAGATGGTGAACCAGCCAAGATACAGCGCCCTTCCCCACGTCAATGCCAGGGCGGTGACGATGGAGGATGAGAAGGCGATCACGATCGAGAACAAGAGCAGGACAACGGTCTGACGCTCTTCTTTATGAACAAAAAGATGTACAAATAAGAGGATGATACTCCCCACAATCGCTATCATAAAGCCAATGGCATAAAGATTTCTCTGGACAATATGCAAGAGTTCTCCCAGTGCCAGCAGAGAAGCGGTTGCATAAAAAGCGTTCCAAAAGAATTTTGAGGTTTTCCCCAGCGGGCGCGGAAATTCCCAATGCAGTTGCAGGAAGACCGGCATCATGAGCCATGCCGCAATATGGAGAACGGTGGAGCTTTCCCAAAGATGAGAGGAGGAAAGGTTGCCAGAGACCAGAAAAATAGCGATCAGGTAATTGGCGGCAATGAATAATCTTCTGCGTACATCACGCGGGCGGATGGAAAGCTGGGCTGTGAACCCCGCCAACCAAAAGGCGTAGCCTAATATCCAAGTGTTGAAAAGCCGGCTAGAGAATTCTTGCAGGGTGAAGCCGGGGAATACCCATGAGATGGTGATGGCTTCGCCGTCTCTTATTATCTTGATCGGGATAACCTCTCCTTGAATGGCTCCTTGAAATAACGCCAGCCTTCTATCGGATTTGAATTGGGTAAACGAAATATCGCCGACCTGTTCGATGATGTCTCCCGTTTTTAAGAGAGCTTCATCATTGGCGAATACGCCTTCGATCTGCCCGCTTATGGGGTTGAAATAAAACCCGGAATACGGGGTAACAACCAGAATTCCAACCGTGAATATGAGCAGCACGAACAGGACGGCTACTGAGAAAAGAGATTCAATGAAATCACTGTGACCGTTCGAGATTGTATTCATACTCGCTGCTCTGTGAAACCTGATCTGATTATTTTTTGAAAGGAGATGGTTCGATTATAGCCGAGGATGGCTTCTTGCTTATCTTGTAAAAGCGATTTGCCACAGAGTTCACAGAGAAAAGAGAGTAAGAGATTTCAAAGATAACCTTGTAAGAACGACTCTTTTCCGTACTTTCCGCGAGATCCGTGTACCAGAAAAGAAGGTTCAAACGACCTAAAAAAATGGTCTGGCATGTGGTGTTGACGTGAATGTACGAAGCGCATTTTCCCTCTTGTGCGCAAATCGAGGTTGGATATTCTATAAAAATTCAGGAGCTATGCCTGAGACGCTCCCGGCTCGTTTGGGGTGATGATGCCCATTTTGCGGGCTTTGGCGAGGGCTTCGGTTCGGTTGCTGACATCCAGCTTTATGTAGGCTCCAGATAACAGGTTCCTGAAAGTGGAATGTTTGATCTTCATTTTTTTTGCGAGCTCGCTATTCTTTCCGCCGGGATAGGATAGACATAAAGACAACGCCTCAAGCTGACGTGGACTGAGCTGCCCTTCATTATCCTGAGCCTGATGCTTCACGTAGAGTTGATGCGCTTCCGCGCTGAAGTAGATTCCGCCCGCCGCCACCGACTTGACCACGCTTGCCAGGTTTTGGTTGGCAGAGTTGTCGTCTTTGAGAATGTAGCCGCTGGCTCCGGCTTCCATCACGCCGCGGATGATGCCGCGCTCGGCGTGCATACTGATGACGAGGATGTCTAAATTGGGGTAGCTTTCTAACAAAGCAGGGATGACATGCAGGATGGGGTAGGGATTGCGGTTCTCAGGCGAAATCGGCACGGTCACGTCCAGCAGGAGTACATCCACTTCTTGTTGTTTTAGGGCGGGTTCTAACTGGTCTGCGACATTTAAGGCAGCGGTCACTTCGATCTGCGGGTCTTTGCTTAGTTTGGCGAGGTAGCCTTCCACCATCATGGGGTGATCGTCGAGAATGGCGACTCGTATTTTTTTATCCATGGCATAACTCCCATCTTTTGTTGCATTCAGAGTAGCAAAAAGGAATCTGCCTTTCAAGTAAGACCGTGACAAATGCCTATGCCATTCAGACACATATCTCTCTTGAATTACAGGCGCTAAATCTCTAGAATGAAAAGGGTAACAGATTTTAGGTACGGCGGAATGGGTCATTGGTCTCATCCGCAAGGCACAGGGGGAACAGGGTGTGGCTCAGCCTCTGGGTGGCTCGAACGTCCAGTGAACTGGCGGAGGAGGCTGAGCGCGCCAAGGGGTTGTCTTCTTTACTCACCGGCGCATCGGCGCAAGGGGAGGGGACACCCGATGCGAAATCATGGGGCACACGCCGTCC
>JAFLCF010000125.1 GCA_017303735.1 Anaerolineae bacterium | reverse complement strand
CCGCCAGCGTGTTGGTGTGCAAAATGTTCGGCGCTTCAATGCCATGCAGGATCATATTCATAATGCCGATGATATACGCCAGCGACTTCTTCTCCTTGCCGAAGAAAGTTTTCTCCTGAAGGATCTTTGAACTTCTTGTCAATAATGGGGGAGAAGTCCTTGCCCGAAAGCTCCGCCGCATCTTGCTTGTCCTTTTCAAGATCGTCCAAATACTTCAGGAACAGAATCCACGAAGTCTGCTCCACATAATCCAACTCGCTGGAACAGCCCGCGTCTTTCCATAATTTATCGTCAATGTTTTTGAAGGTTTGCTCGAACATAATTACTCTCTCCCGTCATTGCGAGGGCGTTTTTGTTCTTTGCCCGAAGCAATCTCGTATGCAATCATGAGATTGCTTCGTCGGGAAGAGCACCCTCCTCGCAATGACGGGGCTGCTTTGAAACAGCCCGCGTCTTTCCATAGTTTATCGTCAATATTTTTGAAAGTTTGCTCGAACATGTATATTTTATTCTCCAGACCTGACAGGTTTTATCGTGACGAAGGTTAATCGGACTTCTACGAATGCGAGAGAATCTGATCAATCAAGGCTCTGCGAAAACCTGTCAGGTCTATATCTCAACCCAAATTTTGACAATTTTACCAGCACCATTGCCCCCTCCGCCTTCGGCACCTCCCCAAATGGGACATGTTTTATATGTGGGTAGAATAAAAAGTTTTTCTGTCCCATTTGGGGGAGGCTGGGAGGGGGTAGTTTATAATCACGCAATGCTCTTCAATCGCATCGCCATGATCGCCCGTTGGAAGCCTGTGCATTTGGGGCAGGCGGCGGTGTTGCATGCCATCTGCAGTGGGGCAGGGCAGGTGCTGGTTGGCGTCGGCTCATCCAACCGCTATAACGTCCGCAACCCATTCACGTTTGAAGAAACCGAATCCATGCTGCGATCCTCTCTTGATGAGTACGACAATTACGAGATCATGCCCGTGCCCGATCTGGATGATGGTCCGCGCTGGCGGGCGATGGTGAAGGAACTCTTTGGCGAGTTGGATGCCTTTGTGACGGATAATCCCTACGTGGCGCATCTGATGCAGGATGACTACCGCCTCATGCGACCCGTAGACTGGTTGCCACCATCCGAGCATCTCCGCATTGACGGAACCACCGTCCGCGTGCTGATGGCAAAAGGGCAGGCGTGGCAAGACTGGGTCCCAGAACGAGTCGCGCAGTACATCCAAGAGAATCATTTAGATGAACGTTTCCGCCGTGAATTCGGGTTGGAGACGTTGGCAATGCAATCCGTTATTAAATAATTGGGCGAGGAAACCTCGCTCCTACGATATACAACAATAAAAGGAGAGATTCATGTATTCATGGGATGAAGATACCAGTTCGTGGTACGGAAAGTCGAAGTATGCATATTCGCCCGCCGCAGCACCGACCCGCGCTGCTTCTGCTGAGCGTGCCAAGGCGGCAGGTCCGCGCACGTATAAGGGTCGCGCCGGACCAAACGAAAAGATCATCGACGCGAAGAAGACGATCAGTACGCAGTCGAAGAATCCGCTGATCGTGGCGATCGACGTCACCGGTTCGATGGCGAACTGGCCCTTTGAGATCTTCGACCGGCTCCCATTGCTATACAACACCCTTGCTCAATATCGCCCCGATGTAGAGATCTGCTTTGCTGCCATCGGCGATGCCGGCGTGGATCAGTGGCCCATGCAAGTCACATCCTTTGCGAGCGGCTTCGACCTTGAGCAATTGCTCGGTTCACTCTACGGTGAAGGCGGCGGCGGAGATGCACCCGAGTCCTATGGTCTCTTCGCGCATTGGGTCAATACCCATGTTGAAATCCCCAACGCCGAAGAACCTCCGTTCCTGATCGTCTTCGGTGATATCACCATGCACCCCAAGATCTCTGGCAAACAGATCGAACATTATCTCGGCGACAAATCCGGCGACCTGGACGCCATCAAAGAATGGCAGAAGCTGACCCAAACCTGGAACACCTGGTTCCTGCGCCGCCCAACTGGCAAAAAAGGGGATCAGGTCGACGAACAGTGGGGCAAGGCGATTGGTCCGCAAAAGATATTCCATATCGAAGACGAACAACGCGCCGTCGATTACGCCATGGGGCTTGTCGCTCGCTCCTGGGGTTACTTTGGTGATTTCCAAAACAATATGCGCGCCCGGCAGGACGAGAACAAGGTCAAGCAGATCAGCAAACCGATCGAAATGATCTGTCCACGTTGCGGCGCGCCCATCCCGGTCAACGCCGATGGGATGTTCAAATGCGGTTTCTGCGGCACGACCTTGAAATTGTAAATTTACAGTAGGGGCGGGGTCATCCCACCCCTACAATTAACCATGAAAATCTCCGCCATCGTCACCATTCCACCTTACGCCTCGTTTATAGGCGAAGTTGTTGCGCATCCCATCGTCAGTGGACTGCGTTTGAATACGGTCATGCCGCTGCGCGAGAGTCCGCGTGAGCTGTTGGAGCGGCTTGCCAAATTCAACAAACCCTTGTGGGTGGATTTGAAAGGACGTCAATTGCGCGTGGCAGAACCAGCCTTGCCGCCATTCACCGAGATCAAATTGAGTCACGCCATCAAAGTCCACACTCCAGTCGATGCCTATTTCTCAGACGGGAATGAACGTGTGCGTGTGGCAGCTGTGGATGGCAAACGCCTCATCATGGAAGACGGTCCACGCCGCATGGTAGGACCCGGCGAGTCGGTCAACATCATTCATCCCTCACTTGAGATCGAAGGAACGTTGACCGATACAGACCACGTCTATCTCGCCGCGATGAAGGAGTTGGGTCTCACCAAGGTGATGCTCTCGTACGTTGAATCCGCGCAGGATGTGAAGGAGGTGAAGAGTCTGCTGCCAAATGCAGAGGTGGTTTCCAAGATCGAAACGCAAAAAGGCTTGGACTATGCACGAAAAGAAAAGTCCAGCCAGGGTCAACTGATGGCGGCGCGCGGTGATCTATATGTTGAAGTGTTGCAACCGCATAAGATCATCCCGGCGCTCAAGTCTATTATTCAAGCTGACCCGAATGCAATCGTCGCCAGCCGCATTTTGGATTCACTGGCATGGACGCCCGTTCCCGTCAGTGCCGACATCAGCGACGTGGCATTTTTGATGGAGATCGGTTATCGTACTTTTATGCTTGGGGATCAAGTTTGTATGAAGCGCGATAGTGTCGTGGAAGCGTTGAATCTTTTGCAGGAAATGTCTGGGTGACCTCGCCCCTACGAGTAATATGAAAATCGCCATTGCACAGATCAACACGACCGTCGGTGATTTAACCGGGAACATTCGCCGCATCCTTGAGGCTGCCTATAAAGCACGCGAGTCAGACCTGATCATCTTCCCGGAAATGACCGTACCGGGATATCCTCCACGCGACATGTTGTACGACGCCTCATTCGTCGAAGCGGTTCAAGCCGCGACTTTAGACTTGGCTCGCCAAGCCAGGCATTTACCGCCGCTGTTAGTGGGTTCCTTCGCACCCTCGGGGGAAAAGCATTATCATCACCCGTCTTTGCATAATGTTGTGTATCTCATGAAAGACGGCGAGATGCAAGTGGCGCAGGTCAAGCAGTTATTGCCCATTTACGATGTATTCTACGAACCACGCTGGTTTGTGCCGGGAAAAAAGACTCTACCTCCAATTGAAATTGCTGGGAAGAAAATTGGTATATTAATCTGTGAAGATATGTGGGACGAGGAATATCAAGTTCACCCGGGCGCGGAGTTGAAAGCTATGGGAGCGGAGATGCTGGTGTGTATGTCCGCTTCACCGTACCGCAAAGGGGGAGGGGAGGGGAGGTTGTATCATGCCAAACGCCAAGGCTTGCCGCTTGTGTTCGTTAATCTCGTCGGCGCGACCGATGAGTTGATCTTTGATGGCGGCAGTTTTATTTTAGGTGGGGAACAGCTGGCTCGGTTTGAAGAGATAGTGAATGTTTTGAGCATAGGCGAAGATAAAGTTGATGGTAAAAAATCAGAAGTCATTTCGGTTGAAGAAGAATTGTTTCACGCGTTGACTCTGGGCGTGCGCGATTTTGCGCAGAAAAACGGAATGAAGAAAGCCTATATCGGTCTCTCGGGGGGAATCGATTCAGCGGTGGCGGCTGTCATTGCGACGGAGGCACTGGGTGCAGAGAATGTGACCGGGATTGCGATCCCTTCGCGGTTTACGGATGAAAGGTCAACTGAGTCGGCGCTGGAGCTGGCGCGAAATTTGGGGATTAAGTTTGACCAGGTCTCATTGGAGAAAATGCATGCAGTGGCAGAGCAGGTTCTCGGTCCAGAAAGAAGCGGGGGAGTCTCGGGAGAAAATATCCAGGCGCGGCTGAGAATGGTCATCTTGATGAGTTACGTCAACAGCGGTGGTGGTTTCCTGATCAACACCAGCAATAAGACCGAGTTGACGCTGGGATATGCAACACTGTACGGCGATATGGCAGGGTCGATTAGTCCGCTAGGGGATGTGACGAAGGTGGAGGTATACGCACTAGCGAAGTGGATCAACGTTGAGCGAGACCTTATTTCGCCTTACATAATGACGCGTATGCCGACGGCAGAGTTGCGTACCGGGCAGGTGGACCCGTTCGATTATGCGGTGATTGCGCCACAAGCCGAGGCGATGGTGCTGGCAGATGAGTCGAATGCGATGATGCGGGCAAGCGAACACAAACGCTGGGGCATGAGCGTAATTCTAAAGGTCAGCGAACGCGCTTTTGGGCACGGACGAATGGTGCCGATTACGAGAAAATAGGGAAATCTTTTGGGGCAGGGGAGCGGGGAGGAAAATGTGAAATTGATGCTGCAAGAAGAATGAATCAAATTATTTCGCACATCTCTTCGCCTGTTCAGTTGTCAGCATGTATTGTAGTGATAAATTTTCAGATAGGGTGGTGGGGAGCCTGCGTGGGTTCAAAGGCTTCTTGACAATATTCTTATGATTGAATATAATTAGTATTATACGCCATAATAAATACGAGAGAAAATGACCTTACCAGAGCAGATCAGTCACTTTTTGAACACTCTAGACCTTTCAAAGAACACAATTGACACGTACAAATATGCGCTCGAACGCTTCACAGATATTGTTGGTGCCGACGCTCCACTCAATGCAGCGACATTTGAAACGTTCCTTGCGGCGATCAAAGACTATTCCCCTTCCACAAAACAAATTTGGCGTTCTGCGGTTGTTGGGCTGTACACTTTTCACCGTTCAACAGATCTGGCTGAAATTCAGCGCCTGATCCGCTTCTCGCGCAAGCCAGGCAAACGCATGGTCAATTTTGACCGTGATGCCGTGGAAAAGGTCATCGAATATTGCAGCAAGCTTTCTGGCGACTTGTCCGCGCTGCGAGACCGCGCATTTGTGTTGACGCTGGCAGATACAGGTCTGCGCATCTCAGAAGCCTGCGCCTTGAAGCGTGGCGATATCGATTGGATGGAATCTCGCGCCATTATCATTGGCAAAGGTGACAAACAAGCCGTAGTGCGCTTCTCGCAACGTTCCATTGAATCATTGAAGGAATACCATCGTGCATGTGCATCGATTGAGCCGAACACACGCATGCCGTTGAAATCACAACCTGTATTTTTACGTCACGATATTCGTGCCAGCAAAAAGATCCGTCCCATCACTGCCAGCGGCATGTGGACAGCCATCAAAGGCGATCCGGAACGTAGCATTCAAGGACGGATCGCGGAAGCTGGTGTAGATCGAAACCTTGTCCGCATTCATGATTTCCGTCACTACTTTGTGACCATGACCTATCTCGCCAAGCGCGACATCAAATTATCGCAGGAACTTGCGCGTCACAGCAGCATTGATACTACGAACCGCTACACGCATATCGGTGAAGAAACCGATATAGCTTATGACGAAATCTTCAATAGTAAGAATCTTGAGAAAAAAGTGGACGATTGAACAGCGTGTAATAGGTCAGAACCAACGCGCTAAGAAAGTCGGCGCTCGCCATGATCTTACAGTAGAACAATGGCTGGAAACACTGGACTATTTCAACTACAAATGTGCGTATTGTGACGAAAGAGAATATGAGTTTATCGAGCACTACCTTCCCGTTCATGTTGCAGGAACAACGGCAAGTAACTGTGTTCCTGCTTGTGCAAGTTGCAACGCTTTAAAAGATGCAAAGAATCATAAAATGACTTTATATCAAAATGAACGTGTATTGGCGTTTATTGAGAGTAAAGGAATAAAAATAGGTTTTCATATTCATAGCTTTACTGCTATAAAAGTTGGGTATGTTATTTTAACTTGCGAGAGCTGCGGACTCAGATTGGATGTGCCGGGTCTAGCACCTGAAAATGCAGAAGATTACATAAATGAGTTTTTCAGTAATACAGGCTATGCATTTATCGCCTAACCTCCCCCACCCCACTGGGTAAAAAGAGACAGTCACCTTTAAGGTGACTGTCTCTTCGTTTAGAAAAATCACTCAATCGCTTGTGGCTCACCAAAAATAAAATTATCCATCACCGCCACATCCACCTCCCCTGCCCCATCGTCGGGACCGAGTGCGCCCGTCCCATAGCGGACTTCCACGCTGGCGATGATGGCTTCGTCGAATGCCACGCCCAAGAACGAAAGACATCCATCGCAGATCGGCGTTTCAAAACTACCCAGTGAGTTGCCATCTTTGTCAAAATATTCAAAGGCAGTATGAGTCGTATCCACATCGGTGTAGACGGCACCAAATCCGCGCACGGTGGCTGGTGTATTTGTGCCAGGCACAAAGAAAGTGATCACCACTAGGTTGCTGCCGATGGGCGAGAATAATTTTTCATCACTAAAGGTCTTGAAGATGTCGGCATATTGTGGGTTGATATTGCCAAAGCGCGGCAGGGTTCCATCCGGGTTGCTTGCATTCGCGCTGACCATCAAACCTTCGCCAGGCGTATTCAGAACGATCCCACGCGCGCGCGGCGCTTCGGGTTGGTTGAAAAAATCAGAAACATAATAGTTGGGTGCAGTAAGTTCATCGGGCAGGGTGTCCCAATTGATCTCACGATACCCGCTCGGTCCCTTCGTGCCGGGGTCGCCGCCATTATTCTCGCCCAGCAAAGCACGATACTGATCCACAACACCTGCAATATCCCCAGACCCGGTCAACACTTGCGGCTGCGAACTCCCACCACAAGCCGATACGATCAACGCCAAGACGATCCAAAATTTCTTGTGCATAAAATTCTCCTATAGATAAAATTTATACTCATTAAATTATATGCAGATGGATGTACGGTGGGAATTAACTTTAGTTAGTTTTTCGCAATAACTTTGGTAGGAAGCGTTTATAGGATTGCTTCGCTTCTCTCCAAGACGTATGCCTGATACGCTAAAGAGAGGGCTTTTGTCCACGCTCCGGGCGTCCCCTGCCCCACCGGCTTGCCATCGATCTTCACGATCGGAACAACACCACGCGAGCTGGATGTGAGAAACGCCTCGTCAAACTTCTCATCCACTCGCGGTGAACGATACTCAATGGACATTCGCTGCCTTCTTGCAAGCTGCAGCACAGCCCGGCGCGTGACACCCAGCAAGATTCCCTTTTGGGCGGTGATGAGTGTCCTACCTCTGATGACATAAAAGTTAGATGTCATCCCTTCCAGGATTAAGCCTTCATGTACCAATAGGATTTCATAAATATTGCCTTTTATTAATTTACGCAGGTTGGAACTTTGGGTGATGAAATCTGTCCCTTTGATGCGCGGATCGTGTCTTGCCATATCGGCAGTGAGGACGTGTACCCCATCACGATAAACCGATTCAAGTGGCGGGATCAGTGGTTGAATACCAATATATACATCGCCCGTATCTTTGGTCAGAATCAAACGGATACGTGATTCTTTCGGCAGGTTTGCTTTTGCCAGTTCGGCAATGTGCTGGCGTACTATCCACTCGTTGGCAGAGGGACGCAACTGGAACTCTTGCGCAGGTTGGTACAGTCGTTTCAGGTGAGCACGCAGCCCGAGGACTCTCGTCCCCTGCGCGAGGGTGCTAAAGGTGGTGTAAAAGCCATCTGAAACCCGACCCGTTAACTCGTCTAGGTTTGAGGCGTGGAAGTCGAGCGGAATGAGTTTATTGGCAGAGAGTCGATATCCGTGGAGGGTCATGCACTGATTATAAATCCGGCGCCTAACAAATTTGCAAGATGTGAAAGAGGGAGCAAAAGGCAACGTGAAATATAATTTCATCTAATGAGCGCAGACAAATCTCACCTCAACAAAGCTTCAGAGCTGACCGCCGCCAGTTTGCGCACGGTCATGAAGACCATCACCGCCCAGAATCTCTCGCGCCTTACCCTGCCAGAGATCGAAGCAGTGGTGCAGTTGGTTTCGAAGATCATGCCGGCTGGGAATGTGCCCGGTATGATCCTAAGCGGACTAGCGCGCCTTCCGGGTCGGCGTATTCCGGTGCAAAAATTACAGCAGGATGTGACCGCGCTTTTTAGCGGCGTGGAACAGATCCTGGATAGTGCAGTGTATGGGGCGTTCTTTGCGGGTCCTGCGGCGATCTTATGGGGATATCAAAACTTGTTGAAGCTGGCAGGCAAAGACCCCGAGTCGGCATTCCCCGAAGGGACGTGGCAGTTCTACGTCGATTATGCCCTGCGCGAAGATACCGCACGCCATACCAACGAAACGCACGGTTTCGATACATTGCTTGAACAGCATAATATCCGCCTCGATAAAGTAGACCGGCTGACCGCCTGGTTCATGGCGAGTGTGACTTGCTTGCATCAATACCCCGCCTTGTTGGAAAATGAATGGCGTGAACGTGTGGCGGTTTCAACGCTTGAGAAAGCCATGCGTGATGCGCGGCTCGAACCTCAACGCGCCAAAGCCATTTTGAGAGAGTGGGATTTGAAACGACCTTATCGGCGCGAAGAAGACGGCGCACAGTACGATTACCCAGCCTATCGCCGCCGCAAGTTCGATGATTTTCTGCAAGACAAACTTCAAACCATTCCTCAATCAGTCCTTTCTGCCTGGGCAGATACTTTTAAGAATATTGCCGGGCAGGACTTGAACGCCTACCAACGCCAGATGTCGATCACGGCGTATCTCGAACCGGGACCGTACGGTGAAACCCGCGTGCCCTTCAGCCTCCAAGATGCGAAGATCGGCATTATTCATAATGATAGTTATTTTCTTCTGCCCGTCTGCGATGAAGCCGGGAATCCTTTGGATGTGAATACGGCACGGGCACAAATTGCAGCCTTGCTGAATTCACAGTTCTCTTCTCCTTCGCAGATCTCTTCGCTGGCAAAGGTGCAACGTTCTGCCTTGGCAGCACTGCGTTCAAAACTTAACCCGGTGCTGGTCAATGATCTGGATAATTTGAAATTCGCTCCGATCTTAATCTCAACCGATCTGCGCACCCGTGCCTTGCCACTCTCCGAGCTTCGGCAGGCAGAACGCGGAGTCGGCTCGCATGCGTTGACGATCTTCGATACCGGCGAAACCTTTGTCTTCGACCAATCTCACATCTTTTTCGATGGCGCTTGGGGCACAGCTCTTTCAGAGATCATGACGAATGAAGCCCTCTCCTGGGCTCGCTATTTGAGTCTCTTGCCTGCTCCCGCACCGCAGGGAACGCGCATCTACACCTCTCTCACTTTACAGCTCTCCCCTGCCGACCTGGACCTCATTCAGCAAGCGCCGCACGTTTCCCCAGAAGCCAGTGCCGAGACAGACAAGGTCGATTTGAAAACCTGCCTTTCCTTGCGTAAAAGCTTTAGGCAGCGCAACGAGCAGATCGAGTTAACGGTTAACGACCTGCTGGTCTTGTATCGTGCGATACATGCGGCTGCATATGTCCCATCGGAGGCGCTTTCAAGCGAGATCCATAAATTATCCGAAACCAAACCAGATGTCTCCGCCGCTCTGCGTCAGTTAGTAGAGGAAGGCAGCCGTACCAACCCTGCCATTCTGATCCCTATGGATGCCAGCTTGAAAACCCCACGTGACCGTATCTTCCCGCTTAATGTAGAAGTTCCGCTCAGCGAATTGAATCTGCTGCCCATGCACACTCAAACCTTGAAGATGCTGGACGCCTACGAAGCCTCCTCTGGCAGTGACCGGGCGGTGATCTTCGCCAGTTTCATCAAACTTCAAAAAGCGTATCTCTCTACCCTTGCCGGTTTTGGAGCCTTTCTTGCCCGCGCCAAAGAGATGGCAGCACAAGGCGAGAGCACAGCCGCCGGGGCGATCAAATTACTTGCACATCTGCCGGCGCCGATCCAACGGCTATTGGATAAGATTCCCGAACGCTTCGAGGTGCTGAATCACCTGATCAAAGGTCGTGAAGTGATCTCAAATGTCGGCGCAGTCAGCCCAGCCAGCACCCTGACTCGCTTCATGACCGCCAAAGATGACAACAACCAGAAACAGCTTGCCTGGGGTATCATCACAGATGCCGGGTCTATTTTGCGCATTCACCTGCGCGACTTCCGTCCACATGTGCAAACTCTGCTCACTATTGGGCGTAAAGACCTTGCCACCCTCGTCACACAGGACTATCTTAACTCCTATGCTGAGGGTTTTAATCGATACATCCGCGATCTTTTGCGAATAACATCCACGAGTCAGGAACCCATGCCAGAATTGCGCACAACCAAAGGAAAACGCAAACCATGAAAGACCCCATGCTTGGAATGCAGCTTGCCAATTTCAAGGTTGAACGCCTGCTTGGTCAGGGAGGCATGGCAATGGTCTATTACGGGCAGGATGTAAAACTGCACCGCCCGGTTGCCATTAAGGTGCTCGACAAACGCTACAAGAACCATCCTTCCTATGCGGGGAGATTTGTCAACGAAGCGCGTATGATGGCGAAATGGCATCATGAGAACATCATCCAGATCTATTATTCGGATGAAGCCCAGGGCTTTCCATATTATGTGATGGAATTCGTAGACGGTCAGGACCTTGGCGCGGTCATAGACTTGTATCATCAAGAAGGCAAACTTATGCCAATCGCCGATGTGTTGCGCATTGGCAAGGCAGTTGCCAACGCGTTGGATTATGCCCATAAGCACGGGGTTATCCATCGCGACGTCAAACCCAGCAACATTTTGCTGTCAAAAGACGGGCGCGTTTTGTTAGGCGATTTTGGAATGGCGCTCGAAGTCCGCGATGGGTCGCAGGGAAACATTTTCGGGACGCCTCACTACATATCGCCCGAGCAAGCCAAACGTTCGGCAGATGCGGTTCCTCAATCCGATATTTATTCGTTGGGAGTCATTCTGTATGAGATCCTGACCGGCGATGTGCCTTTCAACGATCCCACACCTGCCAATATTGCCCTGTTGCATATCTCTAAAAGACCGCCTGCACCCAGCAGTGTCAATTCTGCTATTTCTCCTGCTGTCGAAGCCGTTCTGTTGAAGGCGCTTGAGAAGAATATCCGCGAGCGTTACCAAACCGGCGCAAAGTTGATCGAAGCGTTGGAAGATGCGCTCACCTCTGGTGGTACACCGAAAAAGACTCCACTGCCGCCTCTGCCTGCGGGCGCGCCGACCATTCAACGCAGTGAATTGTCGATTGATCAGATCTCGAAGCGCCCTACGCCCAACCCCAAGCCAGCCGCAAAAATGCCGGCTACGGTGCGCGTAAATGCGCCAACCAACAAAAGAAAATACTGGCTGGCTTTGCTTGCCCTTCTTATTATAGGTGTCGGCGGATTCTTCTTCCTCCAAAACGGATTTAACCTCCCAACTTTCACGCCTCCATCCAGTGAATCAACGCCCACCGCCGCACTTCCTGCCTCGCCTTTGCCTGTTCAACCAACCGAGACTCAAGCACCCTCCCCTACTGTTCTCGCTCCACAGCCGACGGAGACTCTTGTCCCAGCCACTGCTACACTTCAACCTTCGCCAACGATTGACGTCAATATCACACCGACGGTTAAGTATCCGGAAGGCAGCCAATACACGCTGTTCTACAACGAGACGAGCTTCTTTATGCTCAACCGTTCATATAGCCGCCGTAGCATCTCGGGGTTTTCGTTTCAACGCCTTGACGGTGAAGGCTTGCCCGCAGAAGAATTTTTCAAAGCCCATGAGTGGGAACTGCCTGATTTAGACTACCTGCCGCGTAACTTCTGTGCGAACATCACCATCTATGGCGACCAGGACCCGCCCTATCTCAATCCTGAAGAATGTCTGTATGGCGTGATCAAGACCATCCAACCGCGTTTCGACCGCCCAGGCAACGTCCTATTTTGGACGCCAAAGGAAGACTCAACTCAGTTCCGCGTGAACTGGCTTGAGGAAGAAGTGGCGCGCTGCGATATTGCCGCCGGGCGTTGTGATGTATTTATTCCTTAAACTCAAATGAAAACACCTTGACACGAATCCTTTTGCGGGTGTAAACTCGCAACGTAAGAAAATTTCAAGAAAGGAGCGCACTCGAATGTCCAACATGTTCTTCACCAAACCCTTTGCAGATGGCTATTTGCCTTCTTGGAGTGCGCCTGTAGACCGAACCTAGGTCTCTTCAGTTCCTTTGTCGTTATTGGGCTGTGGCGTACGCGCCGCAGCCTTTTTGTTTAATTCGTTACAGTGGAGACCTGACAGGTTTCACTGTAACCCCTCCACCCCGCAGATAATTGCGGAAATGTCGCCACGGCGTCACGCGACGCCTGTCAGGTCTTTTCATGTAATGGAGTATCACCATGAACAACACTACCACCACCCCTACGTTCGACTTCCGAGACGCGCTCAATGAAAACCGCCTGCTCGGCTTGTGGCGCATGATGACGGGCTTTCACCTGTCGTATCTTGCCGCAACCATCGCTCTTGCCCTCTCTGCACTGGCAAAGACTTCTGTGTACTTGCTCCTGCGTTTCTTCGCAGATGATGTGCTTACACAGGGAAAAATGCTCGGCACAACCATGACCCAAACCTTTTTATGGATCGGTATTGGGTTCATCGCCTTGGCATTCGTAGAAGGTGGCGGATCTTTCCTCTCCGGGCGATTTGCCGCATTTACGGCTGAAGGCATCACCCGCCGTTTGCGTGATTTTCTTTTTGATCATATTCAGCGCTTGAGTTTTTCGTATCACAGCGCCACTCCCACTGGCGACCTGATCGAGCGCGTCACTTCGGATGTGGATGCCTTGCGGCGCTTCTTTTCGGAGCAGGCGATTGGCGTCGGACGTATCGTTCTGCTTTTCGTCATCAACTGGGCAGCGATCCTGTACATCAATGTGAAACTCGGTCTGATCTCCGTGGTCACCATTCCGCTCATCTTGTGGGTCTCGCTGTGGTTCTTCAAGAAAGTGACCCAAGCCTACGAAGACTATCAAGCACAGGAAGCCATCCTCTCCACCACTCTGCAGGAAAATCTGACCGGTGTGCGTGTGGTAAAAGCCTTTGCGCGGCAGGATTATGAAAAAGAAAAATTCGAAAAAGATAACTGGGTGAAATATATGAAGGGCAAACTGCTGCTTTTGATGCACTCGCTCTTCTGGCCCCTATCCGATATTGTGCTCGGCGGACAGATGCTATTCGGTTTCATTTTCGCCGCATTC
>JAFLCF010000124.1 GCA_017303735.1 Anaerolineae bacterium | reverse complement strand
GGCTAACAAGGTCATGAACAAGGTTGAGCCGTTTTCCTGTGCAAGAGATTTCAGCCCTTTGTACAACTCGCCATCCATAACGATATGTTCCGAGTCACCGCGATACGTTTGCATCGCCTTGCGCGGACGGTCCGTCGGCAAATTCAAGGCAGGCAATTCACCCGAAAGTTTATTCTGCCAATATACCCAAAGCTTCTCCCCTCGTGGGTTTTCCAACATCGCAGTCTGCCAGCGGACGTAATCAGAATAGCGTGCTTGAAGTTCTGGCAAATCAATGGGCTTGCCAGACCGATTAGCTTCGTACATTGCGAGCAGTTCACGCACAAAGATCGTCATCGACCAAAAATCGGTGATGATGTGATCCATCGAAAGCAGAAGGATGTGTTCGGTTCTTTCTTTCATCTCAAACAACAACACACGCAAAGCGGGTTCATTTTCCAAGTCAAATGAACGATGTGCCTCAGCGGCGAGTCTGATGCGCAGCTCTTCCAGCTCCATGTCCGATGCATCCAGGATTTGCAATTGAACGCTTGCAGTATCATGGACGCGCTGAACAGGCTCACCTTCTACAACATGGAAAGTGCTGCGCAATGCTTCGTGCCGCTCGGCTACCTGTTTGAGAGCAAGTTCAAGCGCAGAGACATTTAAGTCACCCAAAATACGGACCGCCCCTGCCACGTTGAAAGAGTTATCTTCAGGCAAAAGTTGATGCAGGAACCAAAGCGCCTGCTGCCCATAAGAAAGCGGACTCTCGTTTGAGAACTCCTGCGAAATAAGAAGCGGCGCCTCATTCTTCGCCTCGGGTGAATCCAGCTCTCCAAGTATTTCCTTCGCGAGGCTGGAGATCGTGGGACCTTGAAGCAGAGTTGCTATTGAAAGATTGACTCCGATTTTGGATTCGAGCGAATTCTTGAGTTCTATTGCCATCAAAGAATCGAGCCCGAGCGTATCCAATGGTTGGCTGAGGTCGAGTCTGGTAACATCCATGCCCAAGATGCGGGCGGTGTTTTTCTGAATGAAACCTTCCAAGGCTTGCTGACGTTTCGCTGGTTCTGTATTTAATAGAAACGAGCGATCCAGATCATTTGCAGAAGATGCTTTTGCTGTTGGCGTGTTCTGGCGGCTTGGAGTCTTGCCATTATTTTTTTCAGGTTGAGGCTTTACTGTCGAAACAACCTGAGGTTTTTCTGAAACCACAGCCTTCTTTTCTGTAGATTCAAACCAATAACGCTGGCGGTCGAACGGATAATTGGGCAGCGAAACTTTTTGACGTGGGTAACCTTCATCAAAGGCAGACCAGTTCACATCTGCGCCCTGGGTGTAGAGTTTGCCAAGGCTATCCAAAATAATTTGCCAGTCATCCTGTAACTGCCGCAAAGAGGGCAGCCATGCTGCTTTGGATTCTGGCAAGCAGCGCTTGCCCATGCTCAATAACGTAGGGCTGGGACCAACTTCAATGAAGGCATCGATGCCGAGATCGGCGAGAGACTGCATTCCTTCGGCAAATTTCACTTCCGCGCGAATGTGCTTCCGCCAGTAAGAAGCATCCGGCGTGGCACCAGCTTCGAGAATACCGCCGAACAGGTTCGAGCTTAGAGAGAGGCGTGGGGCATTGAAGTGAATCCGTCGTGCGGCTGATTCAAAGTCATCCAGAATCGAATCCATTAACGGAGAATGGAAGGCATGCGAAACCGTGAGCGGCTTGGACGAAATTCCAAGTTTGGTCAGCGCATCCAAAACATTTTGCACGGCGACCTTCTCACCAGAGATGACCGTATTATCGGGTCCGTTCAGGGCAGCGATTGAAACTTGGGCTTGATACGGTTTCAAGGCATCTGCCACGCGATCAGCATCTGCAAAGACGGCTGCCATCGTTCCGTTGTTCGGAAGGTTGCCCATCAGCTGCGCGCGTTCGGCAATGAGACGCAGACCATCTTCCAAAGTGAAGACCCCTGCAATACATGCGGCAGCATACTCACCAACGCTATGACCAAGAACCGCTTGCGGCTCAATGCCCCAGGAACGCCACAACATGGATAATGCATATTCAAACGCAAAAAGCGCGGGCTGGGTATAGGTGGTTTGATTAAGCAACGTATCGTTTTTATCTTGCGGATACATCACATCTAACAATGGGCGATCTAAAATGGAATTCAATATCTCGGCGCATTGATCGAGTGCTGCACGGAAGACGGGCTGCGTTTCATAAAGTCCGCGCCCCATGCCGATGTATTGTGCGCCCTGCCCAGTAAATAGAAAAGCGATCTTCGGCTGCGCGCCTGGCTTTGCAATGCCTGTTGAAATTGCAGTGTTATTCGTATTGGATACAAACTCATCCAAGCTTGCTTTCAGTTCGGCAGGTGTGCTGGCTTGAATAGCCAGACGATGTTCAAAATGCGGGCGAGTTGTATTTGCCGTAAAACTAAAATCACTCACAAAGACTTGCGTTGACTCAAGTTGAGCACTTGCCTGCTCTGCCAATGCAAGTAAGGAGGAATCCGTCTTCGCAGACAACGCCAACATATGGCGCGGACGTTCCATTTTTTCTGAAGATGCTGGCTGAGCAATCATCGGCGCATCTGAAAGAACGATGTGCGCGTTCGTACCACCAAAGCCAAAGGAACTTACCCCTGCAAAGCGCGGCTGCTCGCGGCGCTTCCACGGACGCAAGTACGTTCCAATTTCAAGGCGTGAGTTTTCCAAAGACAAATATGGGTTGACTTCTTTTAAGTGAAGGTGCGGCGGAACGGCTTCGTTCTGCATGGCAAGCACCGACTTGATCAACCCGGCTATGCCTGCCGCAGACTCAAGATGCCCGATATTGGTTTTCACCGAACCCACCAACACTCGGCTGTTCGTCTGTCCATCATCAAGAACCGCATGTAGAGACGCCATTTCAATCGGGTCACCAAGCGGCGTGCCTGTGCCATGCGCTTCGACATAACCGATCTGATGTGGCGCAACCTGCGCATTCGTCAATGCCTGCCGAATGACATCTTGTTGAGCGAGCCCGTTCGGGGCGGTCAAGCCGTTGCTACGCCCATCCTGATTCACCGCCGAGCCGCGGATCAACGCGAGGATGTTATCTCCATCGCGGATCGCGTCTGACATGCGCTTCAAAATGATGACCCCACAGCCTTCGCCGCGCACATATCCATCTGCACTGGCGTCAAATGTTTTGCAGCGACCATCGGGTGAAAGCATTCGCGCTTGGGAGAAGGTAATGGTCAATTCGGGGGTGAGGATTAAGTTCACGCCTCCGACCACGCCCAAATCTGATTCGCCGTTCTGAAGGCTCTGACACGCCAGATGCGCCGCCACCAAAGACGATGAACAAGCCGTATCGATTGCCATACTGGGTCCGCGCAAGTCATAGAAATACGACAGACGATTTGCTGCAATGCTATGAGCATTGCCCGTCCCTGCGTAGGCGTCAATTTTTTCGGCATCATCAAATTGTAAACGTGAGTAATCGTTGCTGCTGATGCCCACGAACACGCCCGTGCGAGTCCCGGCTAAAGAGGCAGGTGAGATAAAGGCATTTTCGAGCGCCTCCCAGCTCACTTCAAGTAAGAGGCGCTGTTGTGGGTCCATGCGCGTTGCTTCCCGCGGAGAAATCCCAAAAAATTGCGTGTCGAACAAATCTACGTCTTCAAGGAAGCCACCCCATCGAGAAGTGACTTTTCCTGCTGTTGAATCAGACGAATAAAACTCATCCACACTCCAGCGATCTGCAGGGACTTCGCTGATGGCATCCACTCCATTTCGGAGTAAATCCCAAAAGGCATTCGGGTTTGCGGCTTTCGGAAAGCGGCAACTCATGCCAATAATGGCAATGGGTTCGCGGGTGAATGTTGAAGCAGGTTGAATAGATGCAGGAGACGAAACAGGTTTTGTTGGTTGAGAAGAACTTGCCAAATGATTCGCTAACAATTCGATAGTCGGATAATCCCACGCGAGAGTGGGCGCAAGTTTGCGACCCAGAAAATCTTCCAAGTCTCCCGTGAGGCTCACGGCTTGGACGGAACCCAGACCATAATAGGTAAACGGCTGACGGGGATCGATCTCTGCCGCGTCCATTTCCAAGATGGATGCGATGCGAGTCACCAGCCAGGTTTGAAGAACATTTGAATTCATCCCCGGCTTTTCAGTGGTACGAGTTTCAGCTTTTTCTTTTTGAGGTGCAGGAATAGCAGATTTCTTCGCCCGCCATTCGCCTACAACTTCCAACTCGCCATTCAAGAAAGCAGTTTTACAAGCCCGGCGTTGGATCTTTCCGCTGGACGTTTTTGGAATGCTCATCGGCTTGATCAGAACAATGGCGAAAATCTGCAAGTCATGTTTTTCTGTCACTGCCTGACGAATAGCCCCAGCCACTTCATTAACATCGGCTTGTCGGTTTTGTCTGTTTAATTCTTGAACAATAACCAGCTGTTCTTTACCACCATCGTTGATAGAGAATGCCGCTCCGCCTGCAGGTTGCAAAGCAGGGTGACAAGTTTCGACGGTTAGTTCAATATCTTGAGGGTAGTGATTGCTGCCATTAATGATGATCAAGTCTTTCAAACGACCCGTGACAAAAAGGTCACCATTTTGTAAAAAGCCGAGGTCGCCAGTGCGAAGAAATGGACCTTCTTTCGTGTCTGCAACATAGGCTTGAAATGTTTTGCGAGACTCCTCTTCCATGCCCCAATATCCCTGTGCCACACTGGGACCAGCCACCCAAATCTCACCGACTTGATTCGGTTGACATTGCAACAAAGTCGTGGGATTAACAATGATGATCTTCTGGTCAATGATCGGAGGTCCGCAGTTCACCATGGTAACGGAGCCTTCTTCGTTTTCCAAAGAAGGAACGACCAGGTCGCTTTCGAGAGACTTTCGATCCAATGTAAATGTTCGCAGATCAGATGGACCATCTGCACCAGAAACGATCAAAGCGCTTTCTGCCATGCCATAACAAGGGTAGAAAGAAGTCTTTTGGAAGCCGCACCCGGCAAAGGCGCGGGCGAAGCGTTCCAACGTCTCAGGGCGAATCGGTTCAGCGCCGCAAAATGCCAAAGTCCATGAGCTCAGATCCAGCGTTTCCTTCTGTTCAGGTGTGACCTTGTCAACACACAAATCGTAGGCAAAATTCGGCGCGCCACAGGTATTCCCTTGAAAACGAGTGATGGCTTCCAACCAACGAATGGGACGTTGCAAAAAAGAAGGCGGCGACATCAATGTCGTTTCGCCGCCCAAATAGATCGGTTCCAAAATGCCGCCGATCAAGCCCATATCGTGATAACTTGGCAGCCAGAAAACACCTTTGACGGTCTCATCAATATGAAAGCCGCGGCTGATGGCTTCAAGATTGTGCATCAGGTTGCCGTGGCTGAGCATCACTCCTTTCGGCTGGCTGGTAGAGCCCGATGTATATTGGAGGAATGCAAGCGTGTCTCTTGAAACGTTGGGATCGCGCCAATCCGCTTCCAACTCCGCCGGAACCTGCTCGGTGTTTAACCAGTGGAGCGCTTTCAAATCTGGAGCATGTTCGAAACGCTTTTCAACGTTTGCAATGATGGCTGTCGTGGTCAGCGCAAATGTGGCATGCGAATCATTTACGATGGATTGGATGCGTGGAGCTGGGCGGTTAAGTCGCGGAGGATAGGCAGGGACGGCTGTCACACCGGCATACAAACAGCCCATGAACGCGGCGATATAGTCCAAGCCTGGTGAATAAAGCAGGAGGGCACGCTCCCCTTTTGCGTTGTAACTTTCAAGCCATGCTCCAATGGCTCGCGCTTTGCGGTCAAGTTCGGCATAGTTGATCGAGAGCGTCTCAGAGTCGTCATCCTGCAAGAATCTGAACGCCACCCTGTCAGGCGTTTGCTCTGATCGCGAACGAAGAAGCTCAACCAATGTATTCGTTGTATAGTATGGGTTTGGGGTTACCAGATATGATTTCTTCATAAGAACTCACCATTAATAAAAGTAAAAATAATTTACCATTTCATTAAACCATGTGCCAACAATACAGCAACGATTTCAAGGCTTTTGATACAGAAAGGGCGAACCTGCTTTTTATTGTATCTGAGATCAGATTTTAGCGCAGGCAAACTCTTTATGGAAAATCCGGGTTGAAACATTCATTATTTTGATTCCATTAAGTCTTTTCAGCTATCCCCCAAAGGTTGCTTGACATGCATTTTTACAAAAAGGTATAATTTGGTATGAATTGCCTTATTTGTACCAACTATCACAGAGTTGGTTTCATCTCACTGTCATCCTGACTGTGTTGTAAAACAGTAAACAAAGGAATATTCCCTTGAACCAACAAAACCGTTTCAAGTTAAGGCTTATCAACGATAACAACAGCACCCCTCCCAAAGAATTTGAGCTGACAAAATCTGAAATCACCATCGGACGCGAAGAGAATGTGGATGTTCCCATTCCTGCTACCGCCGTATCGCGCCGCCATGCCAGGCTGACATTGGAAGGCGATCAATACTTTATTGAGGATCTAGGCAGCAGCAACGGCACCTTTATCAATGGGGAACCCCTTACGAAACGCCGTCCACTCAATTCAGGGGATAGAATTCGGTTGGGGCAGATCATCAACCTTGTGTATGAAGCGCCCGTTGTAGAATCCAGTAAAACAGCTGTCCACTCTGCAGAGGCGAAAAAAACCGTGGTAGGTTCGGCAGAACCCGGCAAGACTGTGATGCGGGCCGCCCCTGCTCAGCCAGCACATGTGATGAAAACGATGATGGGAGAAGTCCCCATTATTCAGCAGAATGCTGGTCCGCGTGAACTGGTTGTCACCATTGCGGGTGGTGCCTCACAAACCTATTCATTAACTCACACATCCTATTCGATCGGTCGTGCAGATTCGAACGACATCATCATCCCATCGCAGATCGTATCGAGCAGGCATGCCCGCCTCGAGCAGGTCAACGGCGGGGGATATCAGCTGATCGTTGTAGCAGAAGCGAAAAATCCAGTCTTATTCGAAGGGCGGGCGATCGAAGGTTCGCACGTGATGCACCACGGCGACATCATGAGAATTGGCAGTATGGACCCTGGCGTGATGGTTACCATTAACTACCATGCCCCCAGCGAAGCCGCGCAGCATGTGGAACGAGATATTGTATTCGGGGAAAAAACGCTTATTCAGATCGGGCGTGATCCGGGCAATGACGTCGTCATCCCATCCCCCAATGTATCGCGTTTTCACACGCAGATCGAAAAAGTAGGACAACGTTATCGCGTGGAAGACCTGCGCAGTTCCAATGGAACCTATGTCAATGGAGAGCGTATTGAAGGGTCGGTATGGCTAAAGCCAAATGATTCCATTCGTGTCGGGCAATATCGATTTGTGATGGGCAAGGATCAGCTTGCCAGATATGACGATGGGAATGGGCTGCGGGTGGATGTGGTCGGGTTGAACAAGTGGGTTCGTAAAGACTTGAACATCCTTCAAAATATCTACGCTTCCTTTAACCCCAGAGAATTCATCGTTGTCGTTGGGCAAAGCGGCGGCGGCAAATCCACATTTGTAGATGCAGTCGCAGGCTATCGCCCTGCCACTCCCCCTTCAAAGGTGTACGTCAACGACATTGATATTTACACTCATTTCGATGCGATCCGTAACGAGATCGGTTTCGTTCCGCAAAAAGACATCATCCACATGGAGTTGACCATCTATCAGGCGCTCGATTACGCCGCCCAACTCCGCATGCCCGCAGATACATCCCCCGCGGAACGGCACAAGCGCATCATGGAAGTTTTGGAAGATCTAGATCTGACACATCGCAAAGACGTTCAGATCAGCGGGTTAAGCGGTGGGCAGCAAAAACGTGTCTCCATCGGCGTTGAGTTATTAACCAAGCCCGGTTTATTCTTTCTGGATGAACCCACATCGGGTCTGGACCCTGGAACAGAAACGGCTCTTATGCAACTCATGCGCCGTCTGGCAGATCAGGGACGTACCATTATTTTGATCACACATGCCACAAAGAACGTAATGTTGGCAGATAAGGTCATCTTCCTGGCAAGAGGCGGGTATCTGGCGTGGTTCGGTCCCCCAGATGAAGCGCTGGCATATTTTGATTCATACCGCTCCGAACGTGCCCGCCGGGCTGGCAAAATTGAGTTCGATGAGATCTATGCCATTCTAGATGATCCGAGCAAGGGTAAGGCAGAAGATTGGGCGAAGCGCTATCGTGAAAGCAAAGCCCATGTGGAATATGTTTCAAAGCCATTAGCCAGCAAAATATCTCCACAAGGAGCCGCAACGGCTCCTCAGCCTGGGCGCTTGCCTCAAAAGACAGGCAATACCAGAAAGGTTTCTTCGCTACGTCAATTACTGATCCTTTCTGCCCGCAATCTAAAAATATTGACCCGTGACCGGTTTGCTCTGGGGTTAATGCTGGCAACCGCGCCTGTGGTCAGTTTATTGGATGTGATCCTCTCCTTCGTGATGGGTCGAAATATTTTTGACTTTTACGAAGGCAATATGTCGCAAGTGATGATCACTCTTTTCCTGCTGACCATCTATGGCATCATGGTCGGCGGCATTTCGCAGATGCGCGAGATCGTCAAGGAACAGGATATATACAGGCGGGAAAGGTTGGTGAATCTCAAGATCCTGCCGTATGTGTTATCGAAGGTCTGGGTGGCAGCACTGCTGGCTCTTTATCAGGCGGTGGCATACACGGTCGTGCATTATCTTTCGTTCAATATGCCGGGCGGCATACTTGAATTTGTGCAGGTCTATATCACCATGACCTTGGCAACATTCGCCGGAATGATGCTCGGTCTGTTCGCCTCTGCATTGGCTCCAAATTCCAGTTCTGCCCCGTTGCTTGTCATCATTTTGATGTTGCCACAGATCGTGTTGGCGGGGGCATTGATCCCTGTCCCAAGTTTTGTGAGCGCGCCATTTTCAACGCGATGGGCGTTTGAGTCGCTGATCGCCATATCAGGCTCAGGGTCTGACGTGGCGGCGGATGTCTGTTGGGCACTGCCTGCAGATGTGCGCAACTCCATGACATTGGAAGATAAACTTGCCAATAATTGCAAGTGTTTGGGCATCAATATGCTAAAACAGGAATCTTGCAATCACCCAGGTTTGGGCAAGTTCCGTATAGACCTAGTCAACCAGCCTTTGCCGGTTGCCCCCACCCCATTGCCTCCGGAGCCTGTCCGCCCGGTTGAACCTGTAGATCAATCGGACAATATCGCCATGGCTGAGTTCTTTGCAAAACTCAAGGCATACGAAGTTGAAGTTGAACTTTATAAATTGCAGGTTGAGCAATTCCAAAAGGAACAGATCGCCTACGAAACTGCAAATGTTGAACTACAGGTGGCAATTGCCCCTGCAGAAGCCGTTGTCAGGACGTTTGTGGATGGGTCCGGCTTTGCGTACGTTGACAAGAATGATCCGCTGGCATATCACACCAAAGTGATCAAGACATGGGTAGTGCAGTTCCTGATCATTCTTATATTGTTTACTCTGATTTTGTACCTGCAAAAACGAAAAGATGTGATTTAGGTTCAAATGCAAAATAAAAAAATCGTTCTATTTCCATTGGTCATGATGTTGGTTTCGCTGGCATGTGGTGTGGGCAGCACAGATACCGCAAGGGAAAGCACCGTTGAGGCGATCAGTGCCCAGGTACGCGCAACGGGCACGGCGTCTGCGGCGCAGGGCGCTCAAGCCACGCCAGAAGTGGATACCAACCCCGACAACCTAACGGCAACAGCGGCGGCTTTTGCTCCGATCCTGGCGAGCCTGCCCAAGTACGGGGTTGATCCGTCGGAAGGTCAGATCGGTTGGGTGCATCCGCCCGTTTCGATGGATGCGTCCGGTTATCATCAATTTGAATACATCAACTACTATCTCGGAACCCTCGCCCAAGACTTTGTCATCTCGGCAGATATCACCTGGGATACCGTCGGCAGCACCTCAGGATGTGGATTTGTTTTGCGTTCGAATGGCGATGAAAATGCATTAGACCAATATGTGGCGATCATCACGCGTGTGGCTAGCGGTCACTTCCTTTTTTCAACGATGTCTGATGGTGAGATCGTTACAGGCAGAGACATTTATGCTCGCTACAAGGATAAGAGCTTCAATTGGGAGAACCTTACGACCAATCGCCTGACGATCGTGGGACGTGGAAATCGATTTTGGGTTTATACAAACGATACCTTGATTGGCGAAGTTGACCCCAGCGCGCCGCCCATCAAGCCGAGCCTGCCGCCTGAACCTGAAAATCCTGGAACCAATGCGGATGCGCAGGCAAAGGCGCTTTACGAACAACAAAAGCTTGAGCACGAAACGATCATTGCCCAGATCAACGCTGATTATGCTGCACGAATGAGAGCCTACAGTGGAGCAGACACTGTGTTTGATCGCGGATTTATGGCGTTGGTGGCAGTAAGCGAATCAGGACGCAAAACGACTTGCTCGTTCGATAATACATGGTTATTCCTGATCGGTTCCCCGTAACCGCAAAGAGAACTATTTTGTACGGTACGGAGTATTTCTCCGATAATATAAATTATCTGTAAGTGAATTGGTGTTTTTTTCTTAGGAGAAGCGATGGCTAACAACTTGATCGGAAAGACCATAAGCAATCGGTATGTGGTCGAAGAGATGCTGGGTCAGGGAGGCATGTCCTCTGTTTATAAAGGAACCGACCCCAACCTAAAACGAGTGGTGGCGATCAAGCTTATTCACTCTCATTTGTCGAGTAACCCAGATTTCGTCCAACGCTTTGAAGAAGAAGCGGCGGCAGTGGCGCAACTGCGTCATCATGGCATCATTCAAGTATATGATTTCAACAAAGACGACGATCTATATTATATGATCCTGGAATTCGTGCCGGGAGAGACCCTGCAGGATCATCTTAAACGGCTCAATGACAGCGGTCGGAAGTTATCGCCTGCGAAAGCCATCGAATATATGGCTGGTGTTTGCGACGCAGTGGATTACGCCCACCAGCGCGGAATGATCCATCGCGATATTAAACCTGCCAATCTGATGCTTACCACCACGGGACAGGTCATCTTGATGGATTTCGGGATCGCCAAAATCGTGGGTGGAACGCGCCAAACAGCCACTGGCGCGGTTGTCGGAACGGCAATGTACATGTCCCCCGAACAGATCAAGGGAGAGCAACCAGATCGCCGCACAGATGTTTACTCGCTAGGGGTGACTCTGTTCGAAATGGTGAGCGGACGCCCTCCCTTCGATGCCCAATCTGCCATGACGTTAATGATGATGCATATTAACGATCCGGTCCCGAATATAAAAAGCCTCAACCCTGATGTTCCAGATGCTCTGGTTGCAGTCATCAACAAGGCACTTGCAAAAGATCCCAACGACCGTTTTCAAACCGCAGCACAAATGGCTGCTGCTTTAAGAAATGCCCTATCAGCCGGTTCGTCATCCCCCGTGGCTACTATGATGGAAAATGCAACCGTGATGAAACAAGCTCGCGGCACGACCATCGAAAAACCCTATGCAGGGACGTATGTAGAAAGTGCGCCTGTGCCAGCCGCAAAAGGAACCATGGTTGAAAGCCCAAAGCCAAGTTCCATATATACTTCTCCAGTTGCGCCGCCGGCGGAAAAACCGAGATCAAAAATAGGATTGGCAGTGATTGGGGCATTGGTGATCGGCGTGCTTTGCTTTGCCGTCGTAGGGATTTACGCAGCAAGCCAGCTTTTCGGCAGCCCCAGTGCCGAACCAACGCAAATTGTTCAGGTTGCAGCAACCGATACACAGGCAGTAATAGTGGTACCCGAAGCTACTGAAGTGCCAACGGAAACACCAATCCCGTTGACCCCTACCCCTTCAACTCCATACGTCGTCATTACTGCGATCAGATCCGAAGGTGCTCTGTATGCAGTGGATTATGAAGTTCATAATTTTGACGACTCCTTGCATGTCCACATGTTTTTCAACACAGTCCCGCCAGAACAGGCAGGTTCTCCAGGATCAGGTGATTGGAAATTGACCTGGGGCTCTTATGGAGACCCTCCCTTCACACAATACACCCTCACCGACCGTCCTGCAAATGCAACCCAAATGTGCGCACTGGTGGCAAATTCAAATCACTCCATCCAGCTAAATTCAGGTAATTGTGTCGATCTTCCCAACGAATAAATAAACCCTTCACTTCAAAGCGTAAACCCAACTCACCCCGAAAATTATGTTTCGAGGGTGAGTTTATTTTTCAGGGCATAGGCAAAATCTCAAGAGCAAGCCGCGAATCTTCACGAAAATTCTTGTTAGCCCATCAGGCAGGAAAACTCCCTCTTGACTTCTATATTCTCTTTTGCTATCATGTTATCGATAACATGTTCAAATAAAGTCACTCATGACACTCGCCCACACTAAGAAACGCGTCACCATTCGAGACGTTGCACACGCAGCAGGTGTGTCAACTCAGACCGTTTCGCGTGTCATGAACAATATCTCCTACGTTTCAGAAGAAACCCGAAAACGCGTCGAGACAGTCGTTGAAGAAATGGGCTACCGCCCCAGCGCCCTCGCTCGCAGCCTAATCCAACAACGCAGTTACACATTAGGGGTCGTTACCTATGGATTGAAATACATCGGTCCATCCCGTACCCTAAATGGCATTGCCGACCAAGCTGATGAACTTGGCTACATGTTGCTCATGAAAGAACTGGATAATTTTGGCTCAGATAGCATCGACGAAGTGATTGGCTCATTACTGGCTCGTCAAGTGGATGGGATTATCTGGGTTGCGCCGGAAATCGGCAGCAACCATGATTGGGTGGATAAACAATCGGAAAATATTCCGGTACCGGTCTTGTTCCTGGCAATGAAACCGCGTACAGGCATTTCGAGTGTAGCCACTGATAACTATCAGGGTGCGGTCATGGCTACACAATATTTATTGGAAAAAGGCAGAAAAAGGGTGGGGCATATATCTGGTCCGATGAGTTGGTGGGAAGCGGAAGAACGAAAACGCGGCTGGCGCGAAACTCTGGAAAAAGCCGGTTTAGATGCATCTGACCAATTTTGCACCGAAGGGAATTGGTCTTCGGCAAGCGGAGAACAGGCATTCATACAACTTCTTGAAAAATATCCCTATATGGACTCGGTCTTCGTTGCCAATGATCAAATGGCATTGAGTGTCTTACGTGAGGCGAACCGTCAGGGAATCGATGTGCCCGAGCAGTTGGCAATTATTGGTTTCGATAACCTGCCCGAATCCGCCTATTTTTATCCATCGCTTACAACGATCTCACAAGACCTGCAACTGTTGGGCGAAGAAGCCGTACAGCGGGTCGTTGAAATGATTCATGCACGGCAAAACAATCAATCCATACCGGCGCAGTCGCGCTTCATTCAACCAACACTAATTGTTCGAGAAAGCACCCCACTGGTTTGAACTATGCATTTCCTTTCTTTGCTTCGAGGACAGTAACATGGTGACTGGAAACCTGGAAAGGGCAAGACCTTACATTTGAGCATAATGGAATGTTGCATCGGTAGTTGGCGGCAATGAAAAGGCGGCTCGCCTTTCTGGGGTTAATACCCAGCGGCTATTGTTCTTCACCTTTGTAAATATGGGAGCGTTGGCTGCACTCGCTGGCATGGTGGTTGCCTCGCGTCTGAATAGTTCCACCCCGA
>JAFLCF010000123.1 GCA_017303735.1 Anaerolineae bacterium | reverse complement strand
CGTATCGAAGGTCAAAAGACTGCTTCATTTGAAATTTGTGATGAGCTTGGTTCGGCACCCGATTGGCTTTGCCTGCCAGTGGGGAATGCGGGCAATATCACTTCCTATTGGGCGGGCTTCAAACAATATGGCAAAGGACTCCCGCGAGTGCTTGGTGTACAAGCGGAAGGGGCGGCTCCACTCGTGTTGGGTCACCCTGTAGAAAAACCGGAGACGATCGCCACTGCTATTCGTATAGGCAAACCGGCGCGTGGCGAACAAGCCCTTGAAGCGGCACACGAATCGAATGGAAAGATCATTGCTGTGTCAGACGCTCAAATTCTGGATGCGCAGCGCATCCTCGCCTCGGAAGGGGTTTGGGTGGAACCGGCTTCAGCAGCGGGGATTGCTGGGTTGTTTGCAGAATCAGCTGTCGGCGCGTTTGAAGCGAAAGGCAAGAGAGTCGTAGTGGTTTGCACAGGGCATGGGATGAAAGACCCATCCATCATCACCGAGTCGTTTAAATCTCCGCAGGTTATTCCGGCAAGTTATAATGCTTTGATGAATGTAATTGGAGGAGTCTAATGTCTATCGTTACAATTACAACTGATTTTGGCAGCAAGAATGAGTTTGTCTCCGTCATGAAGGGTGTCATTCTTGGCATTTCTCCGGCGGTTCAACTTGTCGATGTAACGCATGCCATTGCGCCTCAAAATATTTTGGATGGTGCCTTTGCCGTATGGCGGGCTACTCCATTTTTCCCGGCGCACACCGTTCATCTATTTGTCGTGGACCCGGGCGTGGGCACCAGCCGCAGACCCATTGCAGCACGCATTGGCTCTCAATACTTTGTGGGTCCAGATAATGGCTTGCTGACCCCGATTATTGAAAGCGCCGAACAGGCTGGCAGCGAGATGGAGTTTATTCATCTCGAGAACGCAAAATATTTTTTACCGGTCGTCAGCCGCACTTTTCATGGGCGTGATATTTTTTCGCCGGTTGCTGCGCATATCGCTAATGGTGTGGCTTTGGCTGAGCTTGGAACGCGTATTTCAGACCCGGTTCGGCTGGCATTGCCCAAGCCCATAAAAACGGAAATGGGCTGGACGGCGCACATTACCGTGGTGGATGTCTTTGGGAATCTCACCCTGGATCTGCCTTCCTCTGCGCTTCAAAACCAGACCTCGGTCCTGTTTCGGCTTTCTGGGGCTGAGATTTCCGGGGTAGTAGATTCGTACGGGCAGCGCTCTCCGGGAGACTTGGTCGCCGTGGTGGATAGTGAAGGGTTTATCGAAATTGCCGAGGTCAATGGCAGCGCGGCGAAGCGACTCAATGTTAATGTTGGTGATATGGTCGAAGTTATTCTTTCAGTGTAAAATAATGCCGAAATGTCTGAACAGCCGCTTATCATTGAAAACCTAAACTTTAAATACAAAACCCGCCCTGAACTGGCTTTAGAGAATGTTTCTCTGGAACTCAAGCAGGGCGAGTTGTTATTAATTGCCGGATCCAGCGGATGCGGTAAAACCACTCTGGCACGTTGTATCAATGGGTTGATTCCGCGCAGTTATCGCGGCGACCGCAGCGGCAGGGTATTGCTGCATGGGCGTGAAGTTGCCGACTTGCAAATTCCTGAAATGGCGCAAGTGGTAGGCACTCTCTTGCAAGACCCTGAACGGCAGATCGTTGCCAGCAATGTCTTCAACGAGATCGCTTTCGGACCTGAAAATTTAGGTTTGCCACGCGACGAGATTCTTGAACGGGTCGATCAGGCATTAAAGCGCCTCAAACTTGAATATTTGCGAGAACGGGAAACATTCAACCTCTCAGGTGGTGAGAAGCAGAAGGTGGCACTGGCGGGCGTATTGACGATGAACCCGTCTATTTTGCTTTTGGATGAACCCCTCGCTTCACTCGACCCCGCATCTGCGCATGAAGCCCTGGAAGTTTTTCGCAGTTTAGCTGATGAAGGTAAGACCGTGATCCTTGTTGAACATCGTGTTGAAGATGCGATTGCCTTAAAGCCTGACCGGTTGCTTTACATGGAAGATGGCAAGGTCAAATATCTGGGGTCCATCGATAAATTGCCGAAAGAGATCGACCACACTCAGGTGAAACTGCCCGCTCCGTGGGTGGTGCAAAGGGTCAAGGCGATGGATAATGTTGCGGCTCCAGCACCCAAGCCCAAGGTTCAGGAAAGAGGCGAGCCTTTAGTCGTCTTTGAAAATGTGAGCTTTCAGTACGACGCAGAATATCCGTTCATCCTCAAGGATGTCAATTTAAAAATTTACCCCGGTGATCTGATCGCTGTCCTGGGACCGAACGGTGCGGGAAAATCGACCTTGGTGAAACATGCCATTGGTTTGCTCAAACCAACCAAAGGACGTGTGTTGGTGGAAGGGCAGGATACCCGCAAGATGAGTGTCGCCCAGATCGCGCATGTGTTGGGATATGTATTCCAAAGCCCCACCCATATGTTGTATGCTCCGACCGTGCGGGAAGAGTTGGAGTTTGGTCCGAAGAACCTTGATTTCGACCCGCTCTTGATTCCCAAATTCGTGAACGAGAGTTTATCCACAGTTAACATGAATGAGTTCATGGAATATCCGCCGCTGGCATTGTCTTTTGGTCAGCAAAAGCGCACGACCATTGCGGCGGTGTTGGCGATGCGTTCGAAAATTCTGGTGATGGACGAGCCGACCGCCGGGCAGGATTTTGCGAATTACACCCATTTCATGAGCACTCTATGTGATGTTTCGGAAGATGCCCAGTCGGTTCTTTCTGCGAACTTTGCCGCAACCCTTTTCATCACCCATGATGTTGATCTGGCTGTTACATATGCCAATCGTGTTTTGTTGTTTGGTGATAAACATGTCGTGGCAGATGGAAAACCGCAGGATGTGTTGAAGGATATCGACCTGCTTTTGAAGTATCGTGTGCGCCCCACTTCGCTTCTGCATCTTAACTTGGAACTGCTCCCCAAAACTGGACGATTTTTATCCGCTGAATCGTTAGCGGCTTATGCTCCGTGATTTTCCCTGTAACGTGAAGACGTGATCAGGGTTTTATAATGCAGGGTCAGCGTTCGTTAATATTCGATTTTGTATATAAGGAGAGAAGTCATGAACAATAGTAGCACTTGGGAGTTTGGAACCCGGCAAGTTGTGTACGGCGCGATCGGCGCTGCATTGTACGGTGTATTTTCCTAGGCATCCAATTTCGTTCCTCTACCTGCGGCAGGTAACGTCACCTTCCGCCCGGCGGTGGCTGTGTTGATCTTCTTCGGCACGGCGTATGGTCCCTGGGTGGGTCTGCTTGCTGGCTTTATCGGCAACACGCTGGGCGATGCCTTGAGCGGCTGGGGTTTCTATTGGAACTGGAGCCTCGGTAACGGTTTGATGGGTTTGGTGGCGGGTCTCGTAGCTGCCCAGATCAAGGATTTCCGCGCCCAGGGTGACATCATCAAGGCGGTCATCTACGGCATCATCGGTGTGGCGGTTGGTATGTTGTTCGCCTCATTGACCGAAATGCTCACGAGCGGCATTGATATCAATACTGCGCTCGTTGGTTATTTTGTGCCTGCTTTCATCGGCAATACGGTGGTCATTGCCATTTTGCTGCCGATCCTAATGATCGCCTTCGCTGCGGTCGCATCGCGAAGAGGCCGCTAAGCCTAATGTTGGTCACCTGGAAGTACCGCCCGCGCAACACCATCATCCAACGCCTGGACCCTCGCACCAGACTGATCTTCTTCGTCTGTGTCATTCTGGCGTTGACGATTCCTGATATTTGGGATATTCGCATCATCCTGCCTTTGCTCGCGGTCTCGCTGACCCTGTATTTCCTTGCCCGCATCGAGTGGAAGGATGTGCGACGCGTGTGGCTCACGATGTCGATTCTGGTCTTTTTCATCGTGGGTTTGAACGGAATGCTTTCGGGGCGCGGCGGTCCTTCCTCGGTGACCAACCTGCCTTCTCCTGTTGTTTTTGAAGTTCCGATCAAAATTCCATTCACGGATATTGGTTGGGATATTCCTGTGACGGTTTCAAAACTGTGGTTTGCGATCACACAAGTGACGCGTATGTTCACCATGGCGATCCTTGTCATCCCGATCCCATATTCGATGGACCCAAATATTTACGGCACGGCATTTCGACGCATGGGCGCATCGGACAAGGTCTCTTTTACGATGGATCTGGCATTCCGCTTCCTGCCGACCTTCGCGCGCGATTTCACCATCACCATGGATGCCCAGCGCGCCCGGGGATATGAAATGGAAAAAGTGAAGGGCGGCATTGCTGCCCGTTTGCGCCGCCTCGCGCCGTTGATCATCCCTGTGGTGATGCAGTCTACGGTGACGGGCGAAGAAGTGATCGATGCGATGGATTTGCGAGCCTTTGGCACACGTCCGCGCACGTGGTTGAAAGAGTTGCATTATGCGCCGCGAGACTATGTGCTGCTTGGTTTGGGGGTGGCGATCTTTCTGGCGTGTTGTATCATGAAATTTGGTTTTGGCTTCGGGGGATATTTTGTGCCAGATTTCTTCCTGAACTTATTCATCTAAAACGAAACGCCGCTTCAAAGCGGCGTTTCGTTTTTATTCGTGCTGGTTTCGCGGGTAGGTTTCACCGGCGGTTACTTTTAGCTGCAAATGATTTTGCTCCGGGGCGAAGACGCAGGTGGCGAAATCGGTGAAGGCACAGGGCGGGTTATAGGCTTTGTTGAAGTCAAGAATCAGTGAGCCATCGGGTTGAAGGTCGGCGACCAGATAGCGCCCGGTGGGATAGGTTTCGTCTTTGCTGGTTGGATCCCAAAAGCGCAGGAAGAAAGTTTCATCGTCTTCTTTGTTGATATCCAGTTTATGGGATTTGCCATCGAATTCAAAGGTGACATAGCCTTCGACAGGGAACTCGGATTTTTCGCCGGTCAGGTCGGGGAAGAATGCCATTTTGGGGTGGTCATAGGCGGTGTATGTTGCAGGGATGCGAAAGGCTTCGTCGATGGGGTACCAGGTGCGGGCGGGGAAGGAGGCGCGTTTTTCGCTGAGGTTATCCCACATGCGCACGCCCATCTTGTTTCCGCGTTGGATGACGATCATTTGAATGCCTTCGAGTTTGATGAAGCTGGGGTTTTCAGCCATATCTGATTCGAGGATGGCAAAGTCGGTGCTTTTGTCATCGACGATGACTTTTTGCCCCGTATTCGTGCGCAGAGAAACGGATCTGCCGTTGTATTCAAAATAACCGACGAATGGTGCAATGCGCTCTGGAAGCTGAACCTCGCATTTTGGGTCAGACCCGAACTGGTTTTTGCCGAGTTTCAGCCAGTACAACCCAGCCAGTGCGAGCCAACTATTCTCTTTGCGAATGGTTTCATTTCGCAGGGTGCGCCAGTCGTTGATGGTGTTTTGATAGGCAGTGTCTGTCATATTCCAAAATTATACCAAAACGATATCAGGCAGGTGACAGGCTTTCATTTTTGATAAAATGAACTTATATCATGTCAAGGAGAAGAGCATGGGTTTAAAACCAGATCATTGGATTCGCAAGATGGCATTGGAGCACGGGATGATCGAACCGTTTGTAGACAGGCAAGTTCGCGAAGGGGTGATCTCATATGGGGTTTCTTCTTACGGGTACGACATTCGTGTGGCAAATGAATTTAAGATCTTTACGAACGTTTTCTCTGCCACCGTGGACCCGAAGCATTTTGATACCAAGTCGATGGTGGATTTTGTGGGAGATGTGTGTGTGGTGCCGCCGAACTCGTTTGCGCTGGCGCGTACGGTGGAGTATTTCCGTGTGCCGCGCAAGGTGTTGACGGTTTGTTTGGGTAAGTCAACCTATGCGCGCTGCGGCATTATCGTCAATGTGACGCCTTTCGAGCCGGAATGGGAAGGATATGTGACTTTGGAGATCTCGAATACCACGCCGCTGCCTGCCAAGATCTATGCCAATGAAGGTTTGGCGCAGGTGTTGTTCTTTGAAGCGGACGAGGAATGTGAAGTTTCCTATGCCGATAAAAAGGGTAAGTATCAAAAACAGCAGTCGATCGTTTTGCCCAAGTTGTAGGGTTTTGCGCTTTTATTAAGGAGTTTCAGCCATGGCAAATATTCGCACAGAGGAAAGCATTCTTAATGAAATCGAGGCGGTGCAGAAGAAGATGATGCAGACGATGGTGCGACTGAGCAGCATCGGCAACCCGCAAGTTTCTTCGATCAACCTGGAATTGACCGAACTCGTGCGCAGCCTTGCCCGCTTGAAAGAGGATACCCAAGCCCGCTTTAATTTTCAGCGCGAACGCATGGAGGCGCTGGCTGGCGTGGGAAGTGTGATCAACTCATCGTTGGGTTTGAAGCGCGTGTTGGACGAGGTGATGGATACTTTGATCGTGCTGATGAAAGCCGAACGTGGATTCCTGATGTTGCGCGATGAGAGCGGCGATTTTCGCGTGCAGATCGCACGTGATACGAAACATCACGACCTGCCCGAAGACGCCTTCGCGATCAGTAAAAGTATTGTGCGCCAGGTGCTGGAGAAGGGTGAAGCGGTCTTAACCACCAATGCCAAAGATGACCCGCGTTTTGGTCAGCAGGCGAGTGTGGCGGCGTATCAGCTCTTGTCCATTTTGTGCGCGCCGTTGAAGGTGAAGGATGACCTGATCGGCGTGATCTATGTGGACAACCGCGCTCAGTCTGGCATATTTCATACCGATGAACTGGGTTTGATCTCAACCTTCGCCAACCAGGCGGCAGTTGCTATTGAGAATGCGCGTCTCTTTGATGGGTTGCAGGAAAGCAACGCGGAATTACAAACCGCGTATCGCGCCACGCTAGAGGGCTGGGTGCGCGCCCTGGACTTGCGCGACAAGGAAACCGAAGGACACACCAAACGCGTGACGGCGTTGACCGAGGAACTTGCCCGCAAAATGGGCGTGGATGAAGCCAGCCTTGTGCATATTGAGCGCGGCGCATTATTGCATGACATTGGCAAGATGGCGATCCCCGATGGGATTTTGCTCAAACCCGCGGCGCTGACTCCTGAAGAGCGGATTCTGATCCAGAAGCATCCAGTCTACGCTTATGAGATGCTCAACCCGATCAAGTTCCTGCACCCCGCCTTGGACATTCCCTATTGTCACCACGAAAAATGGGACGGCACGGGTTACCCGCAAGGCTTGAGCAAGGAAGATATTCCACTGGCGGCGCGTATCTTCGCTGTAGTGGATGTGTGGGATGCGCTGGTCTCAGATCGCCCCTACCGAAAGGGACTCAAGCCCGCCGACGTGAAAGAAAAGATCCGCGAAGATTCGGGCAAGCACTTCGACCCGCAAGTAGTGGATGCGTTTTTGGGGTTGGATGATAAGGTGTTGAGGGCGACGGCGAAGGTAAGTTAGTCCGTTGGTTCTGCAATGAAAAGATAGTTAACCTTAAATTTATTATAGGACGCGGACGAGCGCGGATTTACGCGGAAAGGGATTAAAGAATCCGCGTTTTCAGCGTTTATCCGCGTCCTATTGCTCTTAAAAACGAACTCACCCCGAAACCTTATTTTCGAGGTGAGTTATGTTTTCATATAGACAAGATAGGTAAGAGTCTTTTTCCATTCATGGAAAAATCTCCCTAAAGGTTTTTTCCTTACGTCCCCAGCCACTGACCTGCCATCTTTGGCAAATTCGCGATGGGACCCTGCCTTGCGGTGCATGGAGGTAGTGACTCTAAGAACATCCTGCCATATTGCTTGGTCAACACACGTCGGTCGAGAATGGCGACGATGCCACGATCAGACGCAGTGCGGATCAGGCGACCAAATCCCTGCCGGAATTTGAGAATGGCTTCGGGTAGGTAATATTCGTTGAAGGAATCTTCGTACAGTTCTGAGCGTGCCGAGATGATCGGGTCAGACGGCACTTCAAAGGGTAATTTGGTGATGAAGACCACCGAAAGTGAATCGCCGGGCACGTCCACACCTTCCCAGAAGGAGCGCGTTCCCAAAAGCACGGCGCGGTCTGTAGTTTTAAAGGATTCAAGCAAAGCAGTGGGTGATGTCCCTTCGCCTTGTTCGTATACGAAAATATCTTCTCGTGCCAGGGGTCCCATAATGGTTTGTGATGTTTTTTTCAGCGCGGCATACGAGGTGAACAGCACCAGCATCCGCCCGCCGGTGGCTTTGGCGGTCTCAATGATAGCTTTATCCAACATTTGCTGATAGTTGAATGCGTTCGGTTCTGGCATGTCGCTCGGGACGTATAGCAGGGTGCTGGATTCGTAATCAAAGGGCGAGCCAAGTGCCAGCACGTCCACTTCGGCGGCGTCCAACGTGTTGCGGATGTAGTTGAACTCGCCGTGTGTCGTCAGCGTAGCAGATGCCATGATGACGCTGGCTTTTTCGTACCATAAATGTTTTTGAACCAAGGGTCCCACACGCAGGGGGGCGGCATTCAAAGAAAGTCTTTCACCGCGCGGGTTGACATCGATCCAATAGATCAGGTCATTGGTGGGTTTATGCATCAACCCCGAGGCGGCAGTCTCTGCTTCGGTTAGGCGGCGGATGAGAGTGCCCAAACTGCCCATTACATCTTCCACTTCATCATGCCCGTCGTTGTATAACTCGCCAAGCGATTTGTAAAGGTCATCGAGAGTCTTGAGCAAGTTTGTCATCGTTTCGCTGATCTGCCCCCAAACCATTTCGAGGTCGTCCCAGCCTTGCAGCAGGCGTGTAGACGGCGTGATGCGCAATTGCCATGAGTAATTGCTTTGCGGTTGTCCCTCACGTTGGGCTTTGATGAACTCGCCCAGAAACAAGAAAAATTCTTTCGAAAGCTGCTCCACGCGGAAAGATTGGTCGGTGGCGCGTTTTGTTTTTTGCTGAAACAAGCCAAAGTCTGATGGTCGCAAAGAGTCGTGAGTGTCGGTCAGGATCGTGCCGAGCAAGCCTGCCGATGAACCACCCAGTTCTTTCAACATGCGCTCAAGGTCACCCTGGGTCATACGGAACGAGAGCGCGTTGGTCACAGCGGTTTCCATATGGTGCGCTTCGTCCACGATTAGGTAATCATATTCGGGCAGCACTTTACTGCCGGTCGAAACATCGGATAACAACAAGGCATGATTGACGATCAGGATGTGGGAATTCTGCGCCGCCTGTTTGGCACGATAGAAAGGACACACGCCTCCCATTCGACCGAGGCATGCCTCTGTTGTGCAGTTATCATCCTCCGCTGAGAGTCGGCTCCACACCTCACGTTCGAGCGGACCTTGAAAATTGAGGTCGTTACGGTCGCCGCTGGAATTCTCCACCTGCCAGACGATGAGCTTCGCCAGCACACGCATTTCGGTGGCGTTGGCGGGTCCATGCGAGCGCAGGTATTGAAAGCGGCGCGGACAGAGGTAATTCGAACGTCCCTTCAAGACGGCAGCGCGCACATTCAAATTCAACGCGGCTTGCAAATCGGGGATGTCTTTCTTGATGAGTTGGTCTTGCAGGTTGATAGTGTTGGTCGAAACGACCACACGCGTATTGTTTTGATACGCAAACAACGCCGCAGGCACGAGATACGCAAAAGATTTACCCACGCCGGTTCCTGCTTCCACGAGGAGATGTCCGCCCGTGGAAAGGGCATTTGCTACCGCTTTGAGCATTTCCACTTGCTCGCCGCGGTGTTCGTATGATTCAAAATATTGCGAGAAGGGTCCACCATATTCTAAAACGGCAGCAGCCTCCTCGGGGTCGAGCGGAATCGGCTCTTCAGTCCGCGTGACCGGCGGGGCATCCTGCTCGGATGCAGAGGCAAATACCGGCTTGGATAAAGAGGCGCGGGTTTTCGTCTGCTTAGGCTTGATGCCTTCTTTGACCATGGCTCGCAGCGCTTGTTCAAAGACCCAGTTCGAATCCCATGTAGCGAAGTTACCGAGGTCAGCGATCTCTTCCAATACTTCGAGTGGAAGTTCTTGCGCCTTCTCAAATAATTTTAAATAACATGCATGAGTAACGAGAGCATCGTCCAGTGCGCGGTGGGTGGCGGGTAGGGGAATGCCGAGTTGTTTGCCAAGTGAGCCGAGGTTGTAACGGCTGGCGGTAGGCATGAGCACGGAGGCGAGTTCGAGAGTATCAATGGTTTGTTGATACTGAAAGAGACCCGCCTTGCGTAAGAAGCCAATATCGAATTTGACGTTATGCCCGAGGATGGGCGCATCACCAACGAAGGCGATCAGTTCTTGTTGGATGTCACGCAGACGCGGCGCCTGCCGCACCATGGCATTGTCGATGCCGGTCAACCCGGTGATGAAGTCGGGAATCTGCCTGCCGGGGTTGATGAGGGTGTTGAATTCATCTTCCTTGCGTTTGCCATTAAAACGAACTGCGGCGATCTCGATGATCGCGTCGCGTTCTTCGTCCAACCCAGTCGATTCGATGTCTAATGAAACAATGATGGTCATATTAGAACAAGTGTACCATAATGACGTAATTCGAAATGCGCAAACTATTTATACATTCTGAGTTACGTTTTTGGTCAGGGCGATATCCATCAAGATCAAGGCAAAGACCCACATGCCGAGCCGGTACATAGCAATGGAAAAGATGGTGTGACGATGCAGTGCCCAGGTATCGCCAAGGATGGTGGGCACGATGGCGATCGAAGCCGTTAGGAATAGATAGAGACCGATCCACGCCCAGGGTTGGGAGGTGTTTGTATGATTTGTAAACCCAGCGAATAGGATGCCCGATAGCAGGACGATGCCGATCAGAAACGGCGTGGATGTTTCCGTGTGCAGGCTTTCTCCCAATGCGATCAGGCGGGTGCGCAGGACTTTGATCTCAGGCATGACAAAATAAGATTGCGTCCCCTGTTTAAAGGCATTGGGAAAATCGCGAATGAGTTTTTCGAGCGCATACCCGGGGTGTGCAAAAATGAAACGCGTTGCACCAGTCACTCCGTGTTCTTCAAACCAGGTGTGGAACTCAGGCGTTTCAGGGGTCGGCATGCCCAACTCGGTCTGCATAAAATCCACCCGGGCAGGATGTGGAAAAATATCACCAATATAAATATTGATGGTCGAGATCAGTGACCGCCCACTCTGTTGGAAGGTGACCAACCCGACCATGAAGAGTACGAGGCTAAAGCCGATGACGCCGATCAACGCCTTATGCTTTCTGAAGCGTGGGAAGAATAAAGTTAACCCAGCCAACCCGATCATGACCAGGGCGGCGTAATTATTTGTGTCTCTCAGATTTGCCCAAAAGAAATACGCAATTCCCCAAGCGATCATCCACGGGGTAACTTTTGCTTCAGGGTTCTTATACAGCACAAAGACAATATGGATCAACAATGCAAGCTGAAGCACAAACATTGAAAATGTCAGTGATTCAGACATCAGAATGCTATCCCAGTCGGCGATCTGCGGAGTATATCCAAAAGCAGGGATCAACAGCGCCGTCATCAGTTTTGCCGCGAGGCTTTGCATATTTGCTGAAACAACCCCAGTCAATGCACTCCAACCAAGAATCGAAAGGATGGTTTGCAGAATGACGATGCCATCAAAGCCTTCCTGAAAGACACGTCTTGAAGTTTCCAATGAACCATTTACTAGAATTTCATAACCTGAATTAGGTTCAAAAATTTTATAGATTAAATTGGTCGTTAGTAAGCGTCTGCCGGTCATCATGTCTGCGGAGAACAGCGGAACTTGCGACCCTTCTACGAATGTGATCGTGTCGTTGCCTGCGATCGAAAGCGACAGGTCACCATAGACAGACAGGCGAAACGCACCCCAGAGGATCAGGATGAGCAAAACCAAATAGTTGCCAAGGTTTGGCGAAGGTTTTATAGATGCAATGCGGCTGAGCATGTTATTCCCCGGGCAATGCAGCAGCTATCTTTTGGATCTGGTCGTTTGTCAACTTACGGGTCTTTGCTTCTTCACGCATAAACCCTTTCAACTGTTTTAGCTTCATCGCCGGGATGGGCGAATCGCCCGCCTCTACCTCAACTTGGTCATGCGTGAACACCAATAGGGGTTTTACCTCAGGGACGGTTTCATCTGCCATCTTTTGCGCAAGGTATTTTTTCGCAGCCGCTACTTCACTATCCGCTTCGAGTTCGGGGCGCCCAATGCCTTCCTGACCGAAAATGCGCATGTACGACTGCATAAACCCGCCGCCTTTGATCTTCCAGCGATTCTTTTCAAAAGAAACAGTCCCGCCTTGTTGAAAGGGCAAAATTACCCACACGCCAGCCGGTCCTACCAATAAATGCGAGACCGGGGTCATGTAATGATAGAGATGGAATTCACTATGCAAGCCCTTCATGCCTGCATCCAGTTTTTCATCGCGGCGCGGAGAACGCCCCCAGCGGTTGCCCATGTACATACCAACTTGGGTTAGCATGAAACCGACTACTAAACACACCAGTGAATAGGTGAACAGTTCGGGTTGTGTAAAGGAAATATACATACCAATACCAAGAACTGCCAGCGCCCCAAGGCTGACCCAATTGCCGATCTTTCCATTTCTTTGAATAAGTTTTTCGTTTTTGATGATCTTCATGTTATTTCTTTAAACTCTCTTCGATGGCGTTTTTCATAGCATCCAGAACTTTAACATCCACAGCTTCTTTGGCAACCCGCACGGCGTTCTTCATGGCGAAGGCATCTGAGCGCCCATGCCCAATGAACACCAGTCCGTTTACCCCTAGCATGGGAGCAGCTCCCTGTTCGCCAGGGTCTAGCAGTTTCTTGATCGCGCCAAGAGCGGGCTTTACCAGCAGACCGCCGATCTTGGTTTGCAGATTTCCGTTTTTGATCAGGGTGCGAATTGTATCCACGATCAACTTGGCAACCGCCTCAGAGGTCTTCAACATCACATTGCCGGTAAAGCCATCGGTCACGGCTACGTCCACTGCGCCGCCAATGACTTCCTTGCCTTCCACGTTGCCAAAATAATTCAGGTTCGATGCTTTGAAAAGGGGAGTGGCACCCTTAACCAACTCATTGCCTTTGCCTTCTTCTTCGCCATTCGAAACCAACCCAACCTTGGGGTTCTTAACGCCGCGAACTTTCTCGGCATAAATACTTCCAAGAATTCCGAACTGAATTAAATTCTCCGGCTTGCAATCGGGGTTTGCGCCAATATCAAGCACCACGCAGGTCCCGGTCGCTGTCGGGAAGATAGGAGCCAGGGCAGGCCGATCCACCCCGCGGATGCGTCCGAGGCGGAAGAGGGCAGAGACCATGCCTGCCCCGGTGTTGCCAGCCGTTACGAAGGCATCCGCTTCTCCGCGCTTGACCATGTCCATGCCGACCGCCATCGAATTTTGCGAATCCTTTGCGCGTGCTTTTAAAACCAGCGCTTCTCCCTTGTCTTCCATGGTCAACATCTCGGGGGCATGTACCACACGAATGTTCAACCCTTTCGTATCCTGTTTCTCAAGCACAGGTTTGATCTTTGCCTCATCCCCGACCAAAATGATCTCCACCCCATATTCCCGCGCCGCCATGATAGACCCCACAATATCCGGCACAGGATGATCGTCGCTTCCCATTGCATCTACTACGATACGAGCCATGAAAAATCTCCTATTTTGATTTGCTTGACAAGAAAAGTAACACGATTATAATACTGCCTGCTTACGCGCTGGTGCTGGAATTGGCAGACAGGCACGCTTGAGGTGCGTGTGTCGTAAGACGTGGAGGTTCAAGTCCTCTCCAGCGCACACGAACTCCC
>JAFLCF010000122.1 GCA_017303735.1 Anaerolineae bacterium | reverse complement strand
TAGATGCGTTTGGTCATGCCCCGGTCAAATCGGAAATCATTGAGTTCACGGTCGAATAAACCCAAATGACCCAGATCCGTAAAAGACAACCTCCGCAGGTCTCCGTCATCATCCCTGCATACAACGAAGCACATCACATCTACGAAAATCTTCTGAGCATTCACAACGCCCTCAAAGCGCATGCCTTCGAGTTGATCGTGGTGGACGATGGCAGTAGTGACAATACCTTTTCGGAATGCAAACGCGCCGCCAAGGCAAGGCGGGGGATTTACCCGATCCAACTTCGATCCAATAGGGGCAAGGGGGCATCCTTGTTCCGCGGATTCGACGAAGCGCGCGGCGAGGTCATCGTGTTCTTCGACTCCGACCTCGAGATCGACCCGCAATACATAGTAAAATTGCTCGCCGTGCTAAAGGAACAGAACGCCGACGTGGCAGCAGGTGTGAAAGACCCCATTGCAAACCGCTTCCCTGCACCACGCAGGTTGATGAGCGCCATCTATCGCAATACCGTTCGTTTTCTTTTTGACCTCAACATCAGCGATACCCAAACCGGCATTAAGGTATTTAAGCGCGAAGTGCTCGAAAATGCCATTCCGCGAATCAGTGTCAGCCGTTTCGCCTTCGATCTTGAATTACTCGTCGCCGCTTCACGCTTCGGGTATCACATTGTGGAAGTCCCCGTGCAAGTGTCCTACGCACGCAAAGGCGGCATGGGACGTATGAAGTTCGGCAATTTGTTACACACCTTCAGCGACACCCTCGGCATCTATTTTAGAGCCAGCTTCTGGCGTTGGCTTGAACCGAGCGCCAGCACACAATTCTGGATGATCGTCTTCGTTCTGGGAGTCTTCCTCGCAGGCATCGGCTTTGCAAAGATCCTTTCCCCGATCATCTTGCAACCCACGCTCGACAAAGTTTCCTACATTATCTTTTTGAGGTTCATCCCCGCCGCCATCCGCGACCCGTTGCTGGCTGTCTCAGGCGTTTTGACCGTGATCATCTCCCTGATCCAATTGAATAAAAGTCTATTGAACGCTTTCGCCCGAAAGGACCGCGGCGACCTCGCCGGAATTTTACGTAAATGACAAACACCGCCTCACCTGCCTCGCTCGAAACTGCCCACTGCCCAATATGCGGACCCTCCGCCCAAGCCGTTCTGCGCTACTCCTTCGCCCCCTACAAAGTTGTTGCCTGTTCGAATTGCGGGTTGAACTATCTCTCCCCGCGCCTGACCCAGGAAGCCATCCTAAAGTTATACAAGGATGAAGCCTATTACAACTCGAACATCTCAGGGCAAGGGTATGACGAATACATGGAGATCAGCGACAACTGGGTCAAGACTTTCACCCTGCGTCTGAAACAAGTTGCCCCGTATAAATCTGCGGGCAAAGCATTAGACATCGGCTGTGGACCCGGCTACTTTCTAACAGCCGCCCAAAAATTGGGATTCGACGTCTACGGGCTTGATCCATCAGACTATATTGTGGCACAGGCTCAAAAAACCTGGGGCGATAAGGTGCAACTTGGCTTGATCGAATCAGCCAATTACGCGCCAGAAAGTTTCGACCTCGTAGTTGCCTTCGATACCTTTGAACATATCTATGACCCCAAGAAATTCCTGAGCGCCATTCACAAGGTTCTAAAACCCGGCGGCGTGCTTGCCATCACCACGCCTGACCCAACAAGCACCCTCTCGAAAATTTCTGGTAAAAATTGGGTTTCGTATAAACTACCCGAGCATGTTTTCTATTGGTCACCCGAGACCATTCGTAAGGTTCTTTCCGATGAATATGAAGTGTTGGAAGTCCGCACGGCGGGACAATACGCCACCCTCGGTTTCTTATTCCGGCGCGTGTTCAGATTGGGCAATAACCCCGGCGCGTTCTTGAATGGCATTATCAAAGTCCTGAACAATTTCAGCATCTATGCCGATAACGGATCTTTGACCGCCATTGCACGAAAAAAATAACTATCGAATGAAAGCTGTCCTCTTTCACACTCACGGCGGACCGGAAGTCCTTGAATATGTAGACTTCCCCACCCCACGGCCAAAACCCGGTGAGGTTCTCATCCGTTTGCGTGCCGCCGCTCTGAATCGAGTGGATGTTTTCGTCCGCAACGGTTGGGCTGGGCTCAAGCTGGAATACCCGCACATTCCTGGTGCAGATGGGGCAGGCGAAATCGCAGGGCTGGGAGAAGGTGTAACAGGCTTTCAGATCGGTGATCGAGTCGTCATCAATTCCAACCTCGGCTGCGGCGAATGCGAATCTTGCAAAAGCGGCTGGGACAATCGCTGTCAACGCTGGCATTTGCTCGGTGAAACCATCTGCGGGACGTACTGCGAGTATATCTGTCTGCCCGCAAAACAATTGCTCAAAATTCCCAATGGGTTTGGGTTTCACGAAGCCGCAGCAGCCTCGCTGGTGTACCTGACCGCCTGGCATTCGATGGTCACTCTCGGCGGGGTAAAGGTTGGAGAAACTGTAGCCGTTGTCGGCGCGGGTGGAGGCGTGAATTCGGCGTCCATCCAGATCGCAAAATATCTCGGCGCGAAAGTCATCGTCATCGGGTCGAGTGCAGAGAAGCTCAAACAAGCCGAAGCCATCGGCGCAGATGTTTTGATCGACCGCTCAAGTGAAGCGGATTGGTCGAAGGCGGTTTTTCTGGCTACTGAAAAACGCGGCGTGGATGCAGTGGTGGATAATGTTGGCACGACCTTTCCACTCAGTTTGCGCACCTTGCGAAAAGGTGGAAGGCTGCTAACGGTTGGCAATAGCGGCGCGCCAAAATTTGAGATCGACAATCGCATGATCTTCGCCAAACATCTTTCGATCATCGGTTCGACCATGGGCAAGATGAGCGACTTCCGCGAGGTTATGGAATTAGTCTTTGCGGGCAAACTTAATCCCATCATGGATAAAACCTATCCATTGAACGAAGCCGCCGCCGCACAGCAACGCTTGTGGCAAAATGAAAATTTTGGAAAGATCACACTCGATATTCCCTGATGATGAATTTTATTAAACGAATTGCACCCTTTGAAATTTTGCTCGTCGTTGCAATGCTCAGCCTGCACATCTACGCGGCACAAGCAGACCCATATGCCTTCCCAAACAATTGGTTCGTGCGCGACGATGCCTACTATTATTTCAAGGTCGCCCAAAATATCGTTGCAGGCAACGGCAGCACCTTCGATGGCATTAACCTCTCGAATGGCTATCACCCGCTGTGGATGTTGATCTGCATTCCGATCTTTGCCCTCGCCAAATATGACCTAATTCTTCCATTGCGTGTTCTTCTGGTGGTTATTGCAGTAATCCATGCAGCAACTTCGGTCATGCTCTATCGGCTGATCAAAACACACCTCTCTCATGCGGTCGCGATTATTGCGGCAGTGTTCTGGTCGTTCAATGCTTACATTCACGCAACAGTGTATGAGATGGGGCTTGAAACACCCATCGCTGTTTTTTCGGTCGTACTCGCTCTCTATGTCCTTTCGAATTTTGAAAAAGAGTGGCGCACAAAAGAAATTCCTCTTAAACAGTTTGCATGGTTGGGTTTCATTGCCGCACTCGCTATGTTCAGTCGGCTCGACCTTGTTTTCTTTGCAGTTATCCTTGGCATTTGGTTTGTCTTTCGCAGCACCAACATGCGTTATTTTGTTCCGCTCGATATTGCCATCATTTTCATTTCGATGACCAGCGCCGTGTTGTTACGCACAGGTTTCGAATCCTATAACACGACCTATGCATCTTCCGCTATCGAAGCAACCTTGATCGCGTTGGTCATCAAGCTCATCGCGCTTTATTTCTTCGGAGCCTATCAACATCCGCGCGCAATTCCGGTTTGGACGATGCTAAGGCAGGTCTTCTTTGCCGTTACGGTCGGCGCGGTCCTGACCGCCATTGTGTATATTCTTTTTGCTCAAATGGGATTGGGAAGGAACTTCCCCCGTTCTGCTTTTGCACTCGAATTGGTTATCAGCCTGATTCTCATTTCCGCGTCACGCCTTGTCGCTTACTGGTTCAGCAACCCAAACCGAATCCACACTGAAGAATCTCCGCTTGCTCAATTCAAGTTGAAGTGGAAAATTTGGTTGAGTGAAGGCGTAGCTTTTTATGGTGTCCTAGGCGGGTTGCTGCTCGCTTATATGACCTTCAATCATTTTATCTTTGGCACCTCAAGCCCAGTCAGTGGACAGATCAAACGCTGGTGGGGCAGCATGGGCAACACCGCGTATGAACATCCCGCCTCGAACTGGGTTGCTTATTTCGGGTTAAGCGAAGATGCCTATGAAGTGGGGCGTCCATTCACAGATGTCATTTGGCAGGCTTCAGAAAATATCCGCTCGATCATCCCCGGTTCAGATATGCAAACAGAACGCTTCTTCGCTTTACTGATTGCAGTCCTTTTTATGGGGTTGGTGGTGATCGTTCTCAACAAACGCCGTTCTGTGCATGCCTTCGTCCAGCTTGGCATGATCCCTTTATTGGCAGGCAGCACTATCCATGTGCTCTCCTACACCGCCACATCCTACGGAGGCGCGAAGGAATGGTACTGGGTCAGCCAGATGATCTTGCTCACACTGATCACCAGCCTGCTACTTGACCTGATCCTCAAGCCGCTGCGAAAGATCAAAACCCTGAATATGGTGCTTATCGCATTTGCAGTGGTATATGGTGTCAATTCGACCTACCGGTTTTATCGTTTCGTCGAATACGCCATGCCGCAGGGACAGTTTGACCCAGACCGCCCGCTGATGGAAGTCATCGCCTACATCGAAGCCAATACTTTTCCCAATGAGATCATCGGCATGACGGGCGGCGGCAATGTCGGCTATTTCATCCAAGACCGCACCATCGTCAATATGGATGGGCTCATCAACAGCTATGAGTACTTCCACGCCCTTCAGAATGGAGATGCGCCAATGTATTTGCGCGAACGGGGCATGACGGTTATTTTTGCCAATCCGCGCCTGTTAGCTTTGCCGCCCTATTACGGGCAATTCGCCCCATATCTTGAGCGCTACAGCAGCTTTGGAGGAAAAGACCTGTTGTACCTGCTGGAGGAACCAAAATACTAAACAATGAAACGGACATTACCAGTAACCCTCACCCTTTCGCTGGTGTTAATCCTAACGTCTTGGAACGCCTTGCGGGCCTGGACATCCATTGTCTGGAGAGACGTCCTGACAGAATTTGGAGCAACGCTGCCGCCAAATATTAGTGCCGCCATTGGGATTCTTTGGTTTATCATTGGAGATATCCTCGTCTGGAGCATTTGGAAGAAAAAAGCTTGGAGTGCAAAAATGCTCCTCGGGGTAGCGGCAGGTTACTCCGTATGGTATTGGAGCGAGCGCTTGTTCTGGCAAAATCCGCGTCCAAATACCATCTTCGCCGTGTTTGTGCAGCTTGCATGTTTTACCCTTATTTATATAACATTGAAATCCTTGTCGAGAGAGGCATATGAACGAAATAGCGAAAATCCAGCAACTGAATGAAATGAAAGCAAAGTCTCGCCTTGGCGGCGGACAAGCTCGCATTGACGCCCAACATAAGAAAGGACGGCTGACCGCGCGCGAACGGCTCGACCTTTTATTAGACCGCGGCTCCTTCCGTGAAGTCGATCCGTTCGTGGTTCACCGTACACATGACTTCGGGTTGGACGAACAGAAATTCATGAGCGACTCGGTCGTGACTGGTTGGGGCACCATTGATGGAAGGCTGGTCTATGTTTATTCGCAGGATTTCACCGTCTTCGGTGGCAGTCTTGGTGAAGTGCATGCCGAAAAGATCTGCAAGATCATGGAGATGGCAATGAAGAACGGCGCACCCATCATTGGCTTGAATGACTCCGGCGGCGCACGCATTCAGGAAGGCGTCGTCGCACTTGGCGGATATGCCGATATTTTTCTGCGCAACACCATGGCATCCGGCGTCATTCCGCAGATCTCAGCCATTATGGGACCATGCGCTGGCGGTGCAGTCTACTCCCCTGCCCTGACCGATTTCATTTTCATGGCTCGCAATACCTCCTACATGTTCGTCACCGGACCCGATGTGGTCAAAGCCGTGACCCATGAAGAAGTGACCCAGGAAGAACTCGGCGGCGCAAGCGTCCACTCGGAAAAATCTGGCGTATGCCATGTCGCCGCAGACAGCGAAGCGGATACGCTTTACCTCATCCGCAAGCTGATGAGTTATCTTCCCCAGAACAACATGGAAGATGCGCCGCTTGTCCCAACCACAGATGACCCACTGCGAATGGAAGAGGCTCTTAACACTCTCGTCCCTGACGACGCGAACAAGCCCTACGATATCAAAGAGGTCATCGGTCACATCGTTGACGATGGCAATTTCTTTGAAATTCACGAAAACTATGCTGCGAACATTGTGGTCGGGTTTGCAAGACTCGGCGGCACCTCAGTCGGCATTATTGCCAACCAACCCGCCGTTCTGGCAGGCGTGCTTGACATTGATGCCAGCGAAAAAGGCGCACGCTTCGTCCGTTTTTGCGATTCGTTCAACATTCCCATTATCACCTTCGAAGATGTGCCCGGATTTTTACCCGGTACCTTTCAAGAACATCATGGAATCATCCGCTCGGGCGCGAAACTTCTTTATGCCTACTGTGAAGCGACCGTGCCAAAGTTGACCGTCATCACACGCAAAGCCTATGGCGGCGCATACTGCGTGATGTCTTCAAAACACATTCGCTCCGATTTGAACCTCGCCTGGCCCACCGCTGAGATCGCCGTGATGGGACCCGATGGCGCAGTGAATATCATCTTCCGCAAAGAACTTGAGAACGCGGCAGATCCCGTCAAGCGCAAAGCCGAACTGGTTGCAGAATACAAAGAGAAATTTGCTAACCCCTACGTGGCAGCTTCCCGCGGTTACATTGATGATGTCATCGAACCAAAAGAAACCCGTCCGCGCCTGATCAATGCCCTCGCCATGTTGAGCAACAAACGCGACTCCAACCCGGCGAAGAAGCACGGGAATATCCCGCTGTGATCAATAAATGATTTAAAGCATATGAACGACCAAACCATCTTACGGTTAAAGAAAATATCAGAGTTTGTTCAAAACCACCGCAAAGCCACAGAGGCGATCGGCTATACCAACCCTGATTTTGATTATCGTTGGAAACACACATTGCGCGTTACTCAATTCGGAAAGCAAATTTCGGAACACGAGAAGGCAGATTTGGAAGTCGTTATCGCAGCATGTCTTCTCCACGACATCTCAAAGTTCGAGAAGGAAGAATATGGCGTTGAACATGGACGTGTCAGCGCAAGAATAGCCCGCCCCTACCTCGAAACGCTTGATTACTCGGAAGCCCAATTGAACAACATTTGTTACTCCATTGCAGTACACGTGGATGACAAGGCAGATTTTGAACATCCTGTTACGCTCGAATCAAAGATAGTAAGCGATGCAGATAATATAGATCGGTTTGGCGTGTATCGCATGTTGATCCAGTTCAGCAATACGGAAAACTATGAAAAGTTGGTCGAAAAAGCATCAACCCGTTTAATGACCTTGAAGAAGTATCGCGAAGGCGGCATTATGGGAACATCCAAAGGTGAAGAGCTTTTTAATCGTCAACTGGATACACAAATACAAGCTCTGGAAAGACTTGTGGAAGACAGCAAGCTCACAGTAGAGATATAGGAATACGATATATGTGGAGTAGTCGTAATGTTTAAAAAAGTTTTGGTTGCAAACCGTGGTGAGATCGCCGTCCGTATCATTCGTGCCTGCCGTGAGTTAGGGTTGGAAACCGTGGCTGTTTTTTCTGAAGCAGATCGCAATGCCTTGCATGTGCGGTATGCCGATGAAGCCTATTTATTGGGACCAGCCCCTTCACGAGAATCTTATTTACGTGCAGATAAAATTTTCGACATTGTAAAAAAATCCGGCGCCGATGCCATCCATCCCGGTTACGGCTTCCTTGCCGAGCGCGAAGACTTCGCTGCCAAATGCGCGGAGCTTGGCATCACCTTTATCGGACCGAAACCTTCAGCAATTGCAGCCATGGGCGATAAGGGCAAGGCGCGTGCCACTGTCATCAAGGCGGGCGTGCCAGTTGTACCCGGAACCGAAGATGTAGGCAACATGACCAACGATGACCTGCTGAAGATTGCCCCAACCATCGGTTTCCCGCTTCTTATCAAGGCGACGGCTGGTGGCGGCGGAAAAGGCATGAGAGAAGTCCGCAGCCTGGAAGAAATGCCAACCCTGCTCGCATCGGCGAGGCGCGAGGCGGAATCAGCTTTCGGCGATGGCAACGTCTATCTCGAAAAACTGATCGAAGGCGCGCGTCACATTGAATTCCAGATCATGGCAGATGAGCACGGCAACGTCATTCACCTCGGCGAACGCGAATGTTCCATTCAGCGCCGCCATCAGAAACTAGTCGAAGAAGCGCCGTCTCCCTTCCTTGATGATGATTTACGCAAAAAGATGGGTGATGTTGCCGTCAAAGCCGCGCAATCTGTAGACTACGTCAATGCAGGCACGATCGAATTTTTGGTGGACAAAGACCGCAACTTTTACTTCCTTGAAATGAACACTCGTTTACAGGTGGAGCATCCTGTTACCGAACTTGTGACCGGCATCGACATCGTCGCTGAACAATTGCGCATCGCACGTGGACGTCAGTTGAGCTACACACAGGATCAGGTTCAATTCAAAGGTCACGCCATCGAATGCCGCGTCAATGCTGAAGACCCGTTCAATAATTTCATCCCCTCCACGGGACGCATCACGCACAGCATCATCCCCACTGGTCCAGGCGTGAGGGTGGATACAGGTGTATACCCCGGCTTCGAGATCACGCCATATTATGACCCGATGATCGCCAAGTTGATCGTCTGGGGCGAAACCCGCGCCCAAGCCATTCTGCGTATGCGCCGCGCCTTGGAAGAATATCGCATCGTGGGCGTGCGCACCAACATCCCCTTCCACCAAACACTGATGGATTCGCACCGCTTCATGGCTGGGCAGTTTGACACACGCTTTGTAGAAGAGCGATTCTCCATGGAAGCCGCTTCAGAAATCGATGAAGCCCAAGCAGAGATCGCCGCTATCCTCGCCACCCTTGTGGCTCACAAGGAAACCGAACGGTCTGCTCAGATCGTCCGCAGTAACGAGCGCGATACCAGCAACTGGAAGTGGGTTGGTCGCTGGGAACGAATGCACCGGTAAAAGTACGCTCCCGTCGCCGTCCTCGGCGGCGTGGACCCCGCCAAGAGCAAAAGACGATTTAAGATTGAGGCAACTACATGAAATATGTGACAACCATTGACGGCAAGGAATTCGAGATCGAAGTGGTCGACGACCGCCATATCCGTGTGGGCGAACGCCTGCTGGAAGTGAACTTTGAAACTGTAAGCGGGCAACCCGTTTATTCATTGATCCTTGACGGCAAATCCTACGAGTCCTATGTTTACTCTGGCGATGAAGACTGGCAAGTGCTTTTACGCGGACGCCAGTTTCAGGTAAAGGTTGAGGATGAACGCGAAAAGCGTCTGAAAGCCGCGGCAGGCGGGGGCGTGGCAGAAGGAGGCGAGTTCCATCTCAAGGCGCCCATGCCGGGTCTCGTCGTCGCCATTCCAGTCAATGAAGGCGATGAAGTCAAAAAGGGACAGGTGCTGGTCATTCTCGAATCGATGAAGATGCAGAACGAATTAAAGTCACCGCGTGATGGCACCGTCAGCCACATCAAGGTCAAGGCTGGCGAAAGCGTGGAACAAAAACAAGTTTTGCTCAACCTGCATTAACCATGAACGGACAGGAAACTGAAGTTAAATTTTTTGTCAAAGATTTAAAGCGAGTCGAAATGCGCCTTCGCGAGTTGAAGGCGCATTTGATTCAAGCACGGGTTCACGAAGTTAACTTGCGGTTCGATACCCCGAACGGAGACTTGCGCCAAGAGTTAAAAGTGCTGCGCCTGCGAAACGACACAGAAGCGAAATTCACCTTCAAAGGACCTAATGACGAACGCAATGACGGCGTGCTCAGCCGCAAAGAGATCGAATTCTCAGTAAGTAGTTTCGATGCCGCAAAAGATTTTTTGGAAGCCTTGGGGTTTACAGTCGTTGCCTTCTATGAAAAATATCGCGCCACGTATGAAGTGGAGGATGTTCATGTCATGCTCGATGAATTGCCCTACGGCAATTTTGTCGAGATCGAAGGGGAGGACGTCAACACCCTGCGAACTGTAGCTGAATTGCTCGGCTTGAGATGGGGTTCATCCGTCAACGCGGGCTATCTGGTTCTGTTTGATCGTATAGCGATGAAGTACAAACTCACTGCCGGTCAATTGAGTTTTGAGGCACTTAAGGGGTTATCCATCAGCGGCGAGGATATGAGCATCGTTCCGGCAGATTAGGAACATCATCGTGTTGGTTTTTACCTAAAGAGGGCTATACTGAATCAAGGAGTTCTTCATGAAACTCAAAGGCTTCGATCATTTGGCTCGACATGTCCCTGAACTTAATTCCGCCAGTGGCAGGATGAAGATCGCCGCTTCTTTCTTGGGGATATTTGGTCTGACCACCCTATACTTCATCCTCACCGACAACATTCCCACCTGGACGCTTGACAGTCAGATCGTGGTCATGGCGTTGGGTTTCCTGCTACTCAGTCGCTTTTTTACCCAAAAGAAAAAAATCATAGAAACACATGGCGACGCCGCCTATCGTTATGCCTTTGGTCGCTTCAACATCCCCGGGCTGGCGCTCATCTTTGCTGCCATTGCCCACACCGCCTACATGAATGGATCCAAGTTCACACAGCCTGCCATCCTCAATGTCTTCAATTGGTTGGGTTGGTTCAATGTCCTTATCGGCGCAGGCTTATGGCTTCGCTCTGTGGCTACCTTCGGCGTGGATAATCTCACCATGCTCTATGTTTATTTCCCCACTGAAAGCAAAATGGTCAATTCAAGCATTTACAAAACACTTCGTCATCCTATTTATGGGGCTGCTATCTATTTGTGTTTCGGGTTGGCTTTGCTCAATGCGGGTATTTATCCGCTCACCTTTATTTTATTTTTGCCATTAGGGTTCTTTGGCTGGGTACGCTTGGTGGAAGAAAAAGAACTGCTCGAACGCATTCCTGAGTATGCCGAATATCGAAAAAAAGTTCCGGCATTCTTCCCATATCCGACTCGCATTTTGGATTTCTTCAAATTCTTGTTTACAGGGAAATAATATGTTCGAAAAACGTCCAAGCGGACTTTTGAAATTCTTCTTCAAAGTCCCATTATTCATGCACAAGATCGGCTTCGGCGGCTGGGAACGTCTCATTGGCGCACAATGGATGCTACTCACCACCACAGGTAGAAAAAGCGGCAAACGCCGCCAAACTCTGGTCGATGTGATGGATTACAACAAAGCCACAGACACGTATTACATCGAAGCCGCCTATGGCTCACACGCAGATTGGTTCAAGAACATTCAAGCCAATCCACTCTTCGAGGCACAGGTAGGCAGAAGAAAATTCAGCGCACAAGCAAATATTCTTACAGAAAGCGACACCGGCGAAATGCTCGTGCAATTCTTTCGTCGTAAACCTGCCTACACGCGTTCGGTCATGGCAATGGTCGGCATGAAATTCAAAGATGAAGAAGAACTGCGCACCCTTGGCAAAAATCTGACTCTGTTGTCGGTCAAGCCAACAAAAGGATAATTATGGCTACAATCTTGATTTTGGGCGGATATGGCTATACTGGAAAATTTCTCGCCAAACATTTGCTGACTCAAACAGATGTGAATATTGTCATCTCAGGACGGAATATAAAAAAGGCAAATACATTTGCGGAAGAACTTCACAATCCACGTGTATCAACACGACAAGTAGATGCCTCCTCTTTCAACAGCCTGACCCATGCGCTTCAAGGCGTGACGCTGTGCCTGGTCGCCGCCCCAACCACCCATCACGCCGAGACCGTTATCCGTGCCTGCATCCACGCCCATGTGGATTATCTCGACGTGCAATTCGCAGCAAGTAAACTCAAAGCGCTTTTCGCTGCGGAAGAAGAAATCAAGAAAGCCGGGCTGTGCTTCATCACCGAAGCGGGGTACCACCCCGGGCTGATCGCCGCGCTGATTCGTTACGCTGCCACAAAGCTGGATGTGATCGACTCCGCACTCACGGACGGGTATCTCAACATCAAAGATATTCCCTATTCAGAGGCGGTCGACGAACTCATGGAAGGTTTCATAGATTATCAAGCCCAGGTTTTCAAGAACGGTGCCTGGACAAAACCGTCCTCATGGGACATGCACGAATTCGATTTCGGCAGCGATGTTGGAAAACGCACAGCCTACTCGATGTTTTTTGAAGAGCTAAGAAAATTACCAGAAATGTATCCAAGCCTGAAAGAAACCGGCTTTTACATCGCAGGCTCGAACTGGCTGTCAGATATGATCATCACCCCGCTTGTCTTCGTCGGGCTAAAGCTCGCCCCCAAACGCGGACTCCGCCCGCTGGGAAAGTTGACATGGTGGGCAATGCAACAATCCAAACCGCCCTATCTTGTGGCATTAAAAGTGGAAGCGAAGGGCATCAAAAATGGAATGCCGTTTCAAGCCAACATAAGAATTTCTCATGCCGATGGTTACGAACTCACCGCCATCCCCGTGGTCGCCTACCTTCGTCAATACCTCGACGGTTCAGCTCGATCATGCGGAGTTCACATGATGGGTCACATCGCCGAGCCGATTCGTTTATTCAAAGATATGCAAATGATGGGTGCGGAAGTTATTGAATCTCCCGATCATTCTTCCAGGTAACCGATTCAATTTCAGCGTCAATCCCCAATAACACGCTCAATATGGATTTGACCGATTCCGCGCCGCCTGATGTGACGAAGCGCAATATTCCGTCATTCTGATTTAACATATTCCCCGCCTCAAGCAGACGTTTGACCTGTTTCGCCACTGCAGGAGCCGGGTCGATCACCCGAACTTTTTCCCCAACTATTTTTTCGATCAACGGAATCACAAAGGGATAATGTGTACATCCCAACACAACGGTATCAATATTTTTCTCAAGCATCGGGTGCAATGCCTTCTCTAATATTTCGCGCGTTTCTTCGCCATTCAAATTTCCCATTTCGATCTGCTGAACCAATCCATTGCAGGTATTCTGGAACAACTCAACACCATTAGCGAAGCGCTCCACGACAGACGCATACAAGGCACCTTGAAATGTAGCTGGAGTCGCCAAGACACCTACTTTACCTGTCTGCGTCTTCTCCGCCGCCGGTTTGACGGCTGGCTCCATCCCCACAAATTGCACATCCTTGAAGGTCTGCCGCAAATAGGTCAACGCCGCGGCTGACGCCGTATTACATGCCACAACGATAATCTTGGATTTTTGCTCCAAGAGAAAACGCGTAATCCCTTCTGAGAAATCCTGTATCTGCTCCATCGGGCGTGGACCATAAGGCACATGTCCCTGATCGCCAAAATAGATGATGTTTTCGTTCGGCATCAACGCCTGAATTTCACGTAGAACGGAAAGTCCGCCAACGCCAGAATCAAAGACGCCGATGGGGTTTTGAGATGATGGCATAGTTGTGCAAATTACGGATTACGTAATGCGTAATAAATCTCTACTTCTTCGACGCATCTACAAAAGACTTAAACAAGCGGCGCATCACGGGTTGGTCGGTTAACCATTCTGGGTGCCACTGCACGCCCATGGCATAGGGATGGTCGGGCAATTCCACGGCTTCGATCATGCCGTCTGGAGCATGACCAACTACTCTTAAGGAAGAGGCGACGTCCTTTAATCCCTGATGATGCAGGCTGTTAACTTGCAATAAAGTCTCGCCAAATATTTCTGCCATGCGCGATTCTTCGT
>JAFLCF010000121.1 GCA_017303735.1 Anaerolineae bacterium | reverse complement strand
TTTGCCACCCCAGCAGATGTTGCAAAGACACCTGCACGTGTGGGACAATTCGTGCTTGCCATTGGGCGCCCCACTGCAAATGGAATTGAGTCGAGCTTTGGCACGGTCAACCGCATCAGCGGACCCGTTCGCACGGGGCGCGGCGGCATGCTCGAAAAATTCATCAAGACCGATGTTGTTTCCTACCCTGGCTTTTCAGGCGGTCCGCTGATTGATGGCGAAGGAGATATGTTCGGCATTAACACTTCTGGCTTCGGCATGGGCGGAGAAGCCATCACCATCCCTGCCGATGTGGCATGGAAGATCGCTGAAACATTGGTCAAACACGGCAAGATCAAGCGTGGCTATATCGGCGTTCGCAGCCAGACTGTGAATATTCCCTTCGAGGCACAAAGCCAGTTGAATCGCAGTCAAGAGACGGGTCTGTTGATCGTGGGTATTGAAAAAGACAGCCCAGCCGAAAAAGGCGGCTTGATGATCGGCGATATTCTTATCGGGGTTGCGGGTGTGCCAGTGGAACATCACGACGAACTATTTACCCGTTTGAGCGGAGACTCAGTCGGCGCATCAACTGCCATGGATATTCTGCGCGGCGGGAAGCTGCAATCTGTGAATGTGGTTGTAGGGGAGAGGTAGTCTTATCCACTGAGGATGGCTGAAGCCGCTCAGCCATCCTCAGTGATTTACCGTCTATCATGATCTATGTAACCATCGTCTCGCCCAACCATCCCCTGCGGGTTGGGCTGCGCGAAATGCTAGAAAACCGCCCGGGGGTTCGCGTGGTGGGTGAGGTTGTTCGTTTGGAAGATGTCAACGAAGCAGAGACCGAGGTGGCGATCCTTGCTTTGGTTTCACCCACTCGCGGCGCAGAGAATAAAGATTTTGGTATTCTCTTTCTTACGGATGATATTGAGTCATTGCGGCTGACGCTCACTTCGGGAATCCGTGCATGGGGAGTGTTGCCATCTGAAGTGAGTGGCGATGAATTGGCAGCGGGAATCGCCGCAGTGGCAGAAGGGCTTTGGGTGGGTGCACCCGGCTTGGTCGCGGGGTTGATGCGTCTGCCAAAGGGTGAAGATGATGCGGGGGAAGAGTCGCTGGCAGAGCCGCTGACGGCACGAGAGAAGGAAGTCCTCCAACAAATGGCGGAGGGACTTGCCAACAAACAGATCGCGCTGGAGCTTGGCATTAGTGAACATACGGTCAAGTTCCATCTTTCGGCGTTGTATGCCAAACTTGGCGCGGCGAGCCGTACCGAGGCGGTGAAGCGAGGCATTGAATTGGGGTTGATCTCACTCTAATAATTCTTATTTGTCTGTAATGCTTGCGGGGTGAACGACGGGTAAAATTACTCAACTTTAACCGTCTAACGATTATGCCTAAAGACTATCATTACAAATGGGAATGGGATCTCGTGGCTTCACCTGAAGCGTTGTGGCCGCTCGTCTCAGATACGAACCGCTTCAATCGTGATACGGGGTTGCCGCCCATGCAATTGCTGGGTATTGAAAACCGTGTGAAGCGTGTGAAGTTCAAGATCCCACTGATCGACGTGATCTGGGATGAAGAACCTTTCGAATGGACCTACCCTTATCGCTTTGGAATTTTGCGGCGCTATCGCACGGGTCCGCTGGCTGAGATGCGCGTGGATTGCCGCCTCGAGCGACGCGACCCCTCGGGCACTCATCTTATTTATGAGGTGTGGGTGAAAGCTCGTAATGTGTTGGGGGAGATCGCCATTCCGCTTGGGATCGGATTCTATAGTGCAAGACAATTCGGCAATGCGTTTCGTTCCTATGACCGTATCGCCTCACACCCAGACCCGAAACTGGTTGCCGCACCCGGGCGGAATCTCAGCTTGAACGGGCAGATCCGCTATCGTTCCCTCAGCGAACGTCTGCGTCTGGGTGACCGCAAGGTCGATGAACGAACACTTGAACGACTCTATGAATATTTCCAATATGCAGATGATCTTTCGATCCAGCGTATGAGACCCTACGCCCTGGCAGATGGTTGGAACCTGCCGCGCCGAACCGTATTGGAAACTTTTTTGTATGCCACCCGCGAGGGAATCCTTGACATGTATTGGGACCTGCTTTGCCCCGAGTGCCGTGGTGTAGCAGAAGACCATAAACGGCTGGGCGATCTTAAGAGCCATTCTCATTGCAATACCTGTCAGATCAATTTTGATGTGAACTTTGACCAGAATGTTGAAGTGATCTTCCGCCCAAACTCCTCCATCCGCAAAGTGGATGCTTCCATTGAATTCTGTGTGGGCAGCCCACAGCGACAACCACATATTATTTTTTCACTGGTCGTACCCCCTCGTGAGCAATTACCATTTAATACCATGCTCACGGCAGGGCGCTATCGCTTGTCGGCTTCATCGTTGGAAGGCTCGCAGACCTTGAATGCAGTTGCTGATGATGCCCCGGCTTTCATGGATTTTCACGCAGACACGCTGGGCTGGAACCTTGAATTCTTAAAGATCGGGCTTGCTCCACAGATCCGCTTGTTCAATGATACCGACTTTACCCAAACCTTTCAGTTGGAACGGGTGACCTGGTCTGACCAGGCTGCTACCGCGGCAGATGTGACCACCCTGCACCTCTTCCGCGACCTTTTTTCGAGTGAAGTTCTGCGGGCAGATGAAGAGATCTCTGTCGGTTCGATGACCTTGATGTTCACCGACTTGAGAAACTCTACCAAGCTGTATCGTGAGATCGGTGATGCACCCGCGTTTGGAAAGGTGCGCGAACATTTCCTTGTTCTTGAACAGGCAGTTGCCAAAGAAGAAGGCGCCATCGTCAAAACGATGGGAGATGCTGTGATGGCTGTTTTTCGCAAACCGGCTTCGGCAGTTCGCGCGATCTGGGATGTGCAAAGGGAATTGACTGCCCGGGGTGTGCCGCCACTGACCATTAAGGTGGGCATTCATCATGGTCCGTGCATTGTGGTGAATTTGAATGACCGGCTCGATTATTTCGGCTCCACGGTCAACATTGCGGCACGCTTGCCGAACTTCTCAGCGGGTGGGGAGTTGATCCTTTCAGGTGAGATCCGCAACGACCCCGAAACGATCGAATTCCTTGAAAAAAATTCCGCGCCTAACTCTGTCTCCCGTTTTCAAGGCGACATCCGCGGGTTTGATTCGAGCATGGAGTTGTGGCGGGTAAAGATATAAGTTGAGCGCCGGGCTACTTGCCCGGCGCTTTTTTTTCTATGAAGGTTTATTTGGCTTTCTGAAGACCAGCTTCAATATGACCCAGATGATAAGAATAGGCGGACCGAAGATGGGCACGAACACCAACAGGACCCATATCAGCAGGTCGACGAAACCTTGATAGGCTTTGGTCAAAGTTTGCCAGGCGCTTGAAACTGTTTCGCCGGGTTTCCACTCCTCGGGCATAGGTGTGGGAGTGGGCGTCGGTGTGGGGGGAATATACTCCGGCAGTTTCGGTTCGATGTTTACGGTGATGGTTGAGAACGAGGAACGGTCTTGTAGGTAGTTGATGCGTCCCTTGATCTCTTCGATCTGACGCTCGATCTCAGAAAGCTGTTGGTTGATGAGTAAGGCTTCCTCCACGGTTTTTGCCTGATCGAGGAAGGATTTGATACGTTCGCGTGTGGCTTCAAGATTAACGAGTTGGGATTGCAAATCCACATACTGGTCGGTTACATCTTCGCCTGAGGCGTTTTCATCCAGCACATCCAGCGAAAGATCACGCAGGCGATTGAGGGTGCGCTCAAAAGTTAAAACAGGCACACCCATGGTAATGGTAGCGTATTTGTAGTTCTTGCCGTCGAAATGGGCTTGATTCCATACCCGTGAGCTGATGATATACCCGCCTGAGTCGCCTACTGCTTGGGTGATGCGGTCGATGGCAACGTCAGAGTCTTCGACCAGCAGGCGCATGTCGGCGTTCTTGATGATGAGGTGGGTGGTAACGGCGACGTTATCTGTGGAGCCGGTTTCATAGACCGACCCTTCTTTGAGAGTCGATGCTGCTTCTCCCTCGGCGGGTGCCACAGGCGCGTTGCTTGCATCCTGGGCAGGCGCTTCCGTAGCGGCGGCTTCCTCGATATAAACCTCAGGCGCTTCCGCAGCAGACGCTCCGCAGGCGTTCAGGACCAGCATTCCCAGCAATAGGAAAACCGGCAGCAATGTGATGCGTGATTTCATTTCATCCTCCGTATATTAATTTTGGACTTTCGGCGTTGTACAAGTGACGTACACGAGTTGAGAAATGTTCCTACGACATGGGTTTTCCTCCTTTCAATAAAAAGTCCGCACAGATTCGGCGTATCTGCACGGACTGGATAACTTTATATTACGGGTTATGAACGATTATTTCAATACTACCTCAGTGTGGATTTTCCCTGCGCGTTCATGACTCACGTTCAATTTCAGTTTGCTTCCCTTCTTCGCCTTCACCACCCATTCGACCTTTGTCCGGTCGAGGGTGCTTTCGCCAGAGTCATCGAACAGGAAGGCGGGTTTATAGGCATGCCCTTCAAGTTCGCCCAACTCCTCGCGGATTTTTCCCGATTGCAGACTTGCTCCCTTTGGCAGGGATATTTCCGCTCGCACGCCGCGTGAGACCTTGCGCTCGAGCGCCTTTTTGCTCACATAGGTTGGCAGCCAGCCTTTGTTTTCCACTACCATGCGAACGCGGAAGGTATCCGCTCCCAGCGAGGTGACGCTCACATCGCGCAGACCAAGCTCGGGCGCGATCAGAGCGTGCCACACGATCCATTCCGGGAAAGGCTGAATCTCCTTTTCCAAAAATTCCAAAGGCGCATTGCCGAAATAGTTTTGCATATCCCAGCCGCCCAATTCTACCTTTCCAAGCTGCGGATGGTTGAACTCATACCAATCCACATAGCCTTTGCCGCCCAGAACATCGTCGTTCCATTTCAGCATGGTCAGGTCATCTTCAACTGGATGTTCGCGGAACCAGTCGATGTACTTGAAATTCTTGATGCCTGCCTGCGCCTGCGGACTCCAAAATTCCACCGTCCACGCGAAGATGCCGAGATGCTCATATGCCCATGTGTCGAATCCGCCGGTGATAACCTGCTTGGGGTGATAGCGGAACTCGTGATAGACCGAAATATTCGGATAATTCGTGACCTGCGTGCCCTTCTCTCCGATCTTTTGAAACGTCCACAAGTCGTCGGCGGGGAAGTCGTCATCGGGGCGGTCATCATATGGGCGCAGCAAAACGCCGCTGAATGTGTGGAAGGACATCGCGCCGGTGATGTTCTTATGGTCCACAATGAACTTCACAAGATTACGCACTTCAGGTTCGCTGGTTGGGTAATCGCCCGCGCCAGGTTGCTCAGAGGCGGTACGCCACCCGGCAGGGAAATTGCGGTTGAGGTCCAAGCCTTCCTTCGGCGCGCGCGCTTGAATGGTCACGCCGTCGTAATTTGCCATCGGACCTTCGGTGAGGATGCGGTAATACACGCCGCCTGTTTCGACCGGGTCGCGCCGCACCATCAAGCGCGGCTCGTTCGGGTGAGCCTTCCATGTGCCGTTTGCGTCTTGCACACGCATTTGCAAGACGCGCCCATCACCATCCATATCTTCGCCAGAGATCAACCCATCGAGAACGTCTTCGTCGTACGGGTAAGGGCGTGTGCTCGAGCGGATGAACTTCGGTCTATCTGCCAGTGCCCATTCTGCGCCATCGGGGTTCACACGCGGCACGATGTAAAACGCGCGTGTATCCATGGCACGGGTGACTGTTTCATCATTCTTGTAGCCGGTCACCAACGCATGGATGAGATACAACGCCGCCGCGGATGCGGTCACCTCGATGGCATGGATATTGCCATCAACCCACATGCCGGGCTTCTCCGCATCTTTACCCGACTTGAAGTTGGTCGCTGTCACCAGCCAGACATCCCTGCCCTCATGGCTTTTTCCGATGCTTTCCACCTGAATGAGATTCGGGTATTCCTTCGCATATGCTTTAAGGATGCGGGTCAGTTCGGGGTAACGGTAGAAACGGTTGAATTGTACGTTTGGCATGAGAAGCTCCTTTATGAAAATATAAAATGCGCCGCATAATGTGCGACGCATTTTGCTTTATCTGTTTTCCTCGTGAATAACTACGCTTTCCTTCCATCCATCCTTGTGCGACCTTACCGTCAATTCTGCCAATCCGCGCGGAACGACGTTCTTTGCCAAGACCTCTTCCAACGGCATCCACATCGGATTATACGTCCCGTGCATGGGGTCGACTTCGCCATATTCTTCACCCGTCCCAGTGCCAAATTCGCCATCCACCCAATCGACGAGAAAATAAACCTGATCGCGTCTGCCCGTTCTCAAGATTTCGGCAGCCTTTTGCACGATCTTTACGCGGATGCCCAATTCCTCTTCCGCTTCACGGATGGCGGCTTGTTCATCGGTTTCACCTTCGTCCACGCCGCCGCCGGGGAAGGCGTAGTAATGCCGTTCCAGCCGGTACCGTTCGATCAAAGCCAGCTTGCCTTCGTGGATCAAAATAATGCCTGCACGGTTCCGCATATGGAAGAACCCTCCTCATAGATTTATCCTATTGATTTTGGCGCGACGCACTTTATTTATCTCATCGTGCTCAATACTTTTCGCGTTTGTCTTACGTCATCGTGAATTTGGTCGATCAGGGCTTCTACGGTTGTGTAACGAATTTCATCGCGCAATCTTGCAATAAATTCAAGTGTCATCACCTCGCCGTAAATGTCGCGGTCAAAATCGAGCAGATAGGCTTCGAGGCTGGGGATTTGTCGTTCGGGTGTGAATGTGGGGTTCAACCCGATATTGGTTGCTGCCATAAATCTTTCATTGCCCAACCGCGCCCAACAGGCATAGATCCCATTCGGTGGAGCGGCTTTCTCTTTGGGATAATCTACATTTGCCGTGGGGAAGTTGATCGTCTTCCCGCGCCCCGCACCGTGGATGACCTCTCCGCTCATCGAATATGGATAGCCAAGAAGTTTCGCCGCCTCATTCATATTGCCGATGGATACCAGCTTGCGGATCTCCGTGGATGAGATCACGCCGCTTTCGTCGCCGAGAGCTGGTACCACTTCGACGGAATATCCCAACTCCAAGCCGATCTCTGTCAGACGCGGCGCATTGCCTTCACGTCCTTTGCCCAATGCGAAGTCGTACCCAATCAACAGATGACTGAGTCCGAGATGCGCTTTCAGACGAGACATATATTCATGGGCAGGAACAGTCGACAGGTCCCGGGTGAAGCGTTGCGTGATGACGACATCTACGCCGAGCGAGGTTAATAGTTCCGCGCGTTCATCGGGTGTTGTCAGGCAGCGCATCTCCTTGCCGGTTAATATTGCGGCGGGGTGCGGGGCGAAGGTCAACACAACGGCAGGAGCATTATTCGCGTGCGCATCCTGCACCAGTTTGCGGATGATCTCGCGATGTCCGCGATGCACGCCGTCAAACACGCCAATGGTGAGCCATGAATTTTTGAGGGATAGTTCTTCGAGGGAATGGTAGTGTGGCATAAAAAATAAAGCCGCCTTTGACGGCGGCTTTATTTTATCATTCTGTACACTAAATGCTCTCTTGAGGGCTTAGCCCTCAGGAGAGAAAAATATTAATCAGACGTGAAGAATACTTTCTTCGGCTGCCATTCTTTCGAGCCGTCTTCTGCGTTTTCTGCAGGCATCATGAGCGCAACCAACTCGCCCTGTGTGCTGACGCCGCGAACTTTTTCCTGACCGATATCGGCGGGCTTGGCTTTGACACGGTGACCGTGGCGCACGGCTTCCACTTCGTCTGGGCTGAGTTCGATGGCGTACCAATCTCCGAGCGCTTCGGCGGCGGGGATCAGGTATTGATACCAGTTGCCTGCGGTGAAAGCTTCCTGCAATTTGCGCAGGGGTACGGCATCGCGTAGGGTGAACTTGCCGCTCTTCGTTCGGCGTAAGCCAACGAGATACGCGCCGCAGCCTAATTTTTTACCGAGGTCGTTCGCCAGCGAGCGGACGTATGTGCCGGATGAACAATGCACGTCGATGACGACTTCGGGTGGGGTCCATTCGAGTACTTCGAGGTGATGGACGGTGATGGTGCGCGGTTCAAGTTCCACTTCTTCGCCAGCACGCGCCATTTCGTAGGCTTTGCGTCCCTGAACTTTTACAGCGGAATAAGGCGGCGGGGTTTGTTCGATCTCACCCACAAATGTTTTGAGGGCTTCTTCGAATTCTGCTTCGGTGATGTTGGAAGGGTTTTTGGTGGGGGTGAACTTACCCTCGGCATCGTAGGTATCGGTGGTGCCGCCGAGGCGAATGATGGCTTGATAGCGTTTGTCTGAAGTGGAAACGTATTCACTTAGGCGAACGGCGGGTCCCACTAAAATGACGAGCACGCCTGAAGCGCGTGGGTCGAGTGTGCCGGTATGACCGGCACGGCGCAAGTTGGTTCCGTTACGAATGGCTTGTACGACGTCGTGAGACGTCATGCCCACGGGTTTGTCTATGACGAGTGCGCCTGATATGGCGTTCTTAATGTCCTGACTGTTCATTTGGATTCCTCCTGAGTTGATCCTCTGATTGGATTAATTATGACACATTTGGCAAATTACGCAATACTAAAATTTTACCGGTTCTTACCATCTTGTTAGGTTTTTCTCATAACCCCAAAATTTCTCTGGTCTTTTGCAAGACCTCTTTTTGGATGTCGGCTAAACTTCCCTCAATATCTGCTCCTGCAGCGGCGGCATGCCCCCCGCCTTTGAAATGTTTTGCAATGGGTGATACATCGATATCAGGCTGAAGAGCACGCCAGGAGATCTTTACTTTATTATCGGTCTGTTGAACGAAAACCATGCCTACTTTATGTCCCTCAATGGCAGAGATCATGTTTATAAGATCCGCATCATCGTTCCCGCCATACCCCGCAGACTTGCGGTCCTCCAAGGTCAGCGTTCCCCATACAATGCCATCTTTGCTTTCCAGGCTTGAAAGACCCGCACCCCAATACTTGGCAGCCGGGAGGGATTTTCTCACGAGAGATTGCATGTAAATTTCGGGGAGGTCCACACCTGATTCCATCAAGGTTGCTGATTGACGCAACGCTTCTGGTGTAATGTTGGAAGTGCGGAAGCCGAGGGTATCCGTAAGGATGCCAGTGAGCAAGGCAGCAGCGATAGGCTTGGTGATCTTAAGACCCCAGGCAGGGAGGTGGTTGGTGAGAATTGCCGCGGTGGCAACTTCTTCTGCTTCAATGAGATTTAATTTTCCGAATTTTTCGTTGGTCTTGTGATGGTCAATATTAATATCTGGTTGACCGAAGTTTTCAAAGACTTTCCCCGTTCGTTTGAAATCAGCACAATCTACGGTGATAAAGGTATCGTGCCCACCGCTTGGTTCTTTTTTGATCAGTTCACTGCCTTCGAGAAATTTGAATGAGCCAGGTGCGCCATCGACCAGGATCATTTCGACGGTTTTGCCTGCATCCATAAGAGCAAGTCCAAGTCCGAGTAGGGAGCCGATGGCATCTCCGTCTGGGCGTACATGCGATGCGATCACCACCTTCTTTGCATCAGCGAGTCTTTTTTTTATATCCCCTGAAATTTGATCAGTCACTATAGTTTCTCCACAATTCCTTATTATTTCAATAAGGAAGATTATTTTTTGTTTCTTAACCCTGCAAGTAGTTTTTCGATATGGTCGGCATTCTCTGGGGTGGGGTCCCAGTGAAATATCAGTTTGGGAAAGGATCGCAATTCCACCCGTGCAGAGAGTTCGCGTCGTAAGAATCCCGAAGCGGATTCCAAACCTGCAAGAATTTCTGCCGAGCGGGCAGTGCCTTCAATGGCAGAAACGTACACATTGGCATGGGTGAGTTCGCGGTCGATCTTAACGCCGGTGACAAAGATCTGTTTCAGGCGCGGGTCATTCACCTCACGGATCAGCATGGAAGAAAGTTCCTGCTGAACGCGGTCTTCAATTCGTTTAAGTCTTGTTCCAGATGGCATGGTTTTTCAAAATATTACGCATACCATATCATAAAGCTGCAAGATACGGTATGCGTAGTTTCCCTATTCGAGAATGTAGCACACCAGCGTGTCGCCGGGTTGAATATCACTAAAGTTCTTGAAGCCGACGCCGCACTCATAGCCCTGGCGGATTTCCTTTACATCGTCTTTTTCGTGACGCAGAGAGGAGAGGTCGCCTTCGTAAATGATATCGGAGTTGCGGTATAAGCGGACTTTTGCGCCTCGCTTCAGTTCACCATCGATTACACGGCAGCCTGCCACTCGTCCGAACTTGGATGCGGTGAAGACCTGCAAGACGGTTGCCTTGCCAAGAATCTTTTCCTTGAGGTCAGGCTCCAGCATACCATTGAGGGCTTTTTCAATGTCCTCGGTCATGCGATAGATGATCTCGTAGAGGCGAATGTCTACGCCTTCTTTTTCAGCCATGCGGCGGGCATCCACGTCGGCTTGGACGTTGAACCCGATCATGATGGCTTTGGAAGCCGCAGCGAGCATCACGTCGTTGTTACCGATATTACCCGTTTCAGCATGCAAGACCTTCAAACCGATCTCGCCCTGACCGAGCTTGTTCAACTCTGTAATGATGGGGTCAAGTGAACCTTGCACATCGGCTTTGACGATGAGGTTGAGTTCTTTCGCTTCGCCAGCCTGCACTCTGCTGAACATGTCTTCGAGTGAGAGTTTCTTGCGAGATTGTGACTGGGTCTTCAACACTTCAAGACGTTCGCCCACAATGACACGCGCTTCTTTTTCAGACGGCACGACTTCGAACAAATCTCCAGCGGAGGGAACGTCACTGAGCCCCATCACAGCTACCGGCGTGGAAGGACCCGCCTTCTTCACAGGCTTGCCCTTGTAATCGTTGATGGCGCGCAGCTTGCCATGCGCAGTTCCCGCCACGACCACATCCCCTGCTTCGAGCGTACCATTTTGAATCAGCAATGTTGCCAGCACGCCTTTGGATTTATCCAATTCAGCTTCGATGACCGTACCGATCACTTTACCGCTTGGGTTGGCTTTGATGTCATTGCTATCTGCCACCAGCAGAACGCCTTCGAGCAGATCGTCGATGCCTTTCTTCTGTTTGGCAGAGACAGGCACCACCATGGTGTTGCCACCCCAATCATCGGGGACAAGTTCGAGTTCGGCAAGTTGTTGTTTAACGCGGTCTGGGTTGGCGTTGGGCTTATCTACTTTGTTCAATGCCACAACGATCGGAACACGAGCCGCCTTGGCATGAGCAATGGCTTCTTTGGTTTGGGGCATGACACCATCGTCGGCAGCCACCACAAGGATGACAATATCGGCACCCTGCGCACCACGAGCACGCATCTGTGTGAACGCGGCGTGACCGGGAGTATCGAGGAAGGTGATGAGGCGCCCCTTCATTTCAACTTGATAGGCACCGATGTGCTGGGTAATGCCGCCTGCTTCACCGGCTGCCACATCCGTAGAGCGGATCGCATCCAGCAAACTGGTCTTGCCATGATCGACGTGACCAAGAATGGTCACCACCGGCGGGCGTTGCTTCAAATGTGCCTTATCTTCCCCGGCGATCATCTGACGCCACATGGGCACTTCGCCCACTTCTTCTTTTGATTCTTCTTCGCTGACTTCCTGCACGGCTTCAAAGCCATATTCAGCCACCACAATCGCAGCAGTGTCATAATCCACCGCCTGGTTAATGGTCGCCATTACACCGTTGGTCATCAATTTTTTGATCAGGTCAATCGGGCTTTTTTCGATCATTTGAGCCAGGTCGCGTACCACGATGCTGGCAGGTAATTCGATTTTGTTTCCGTTGTTGCTCATAAGCCACCTCCTTCAGTCTCATACTTATCTGAATTCTCGTAACCGTATCGGGCAGCCTGTGGGCGAGTGGCTTAATCGTTCACATGGCTAACCGTCAGTCTCTGCTTCTGTGGGCAGAGTGTTCATAAATGCTTCCAAACGGACGCGATCATCGCTGGATAATTCTGCCTTTAATGCGTGTGCCAAAGCGCCTTTCAATCCGCGTTCCCAACACAAGCGCTTGTCATGCAAATAAGCGCCGCGCCCTGCCAACTTGCCAGTCGGGTCCACTTGCACACCTTCGGCTGTGCGGACGATCCGCAGCATTTGCCGTTTTGCTAGGACAACCCGGCAGCCCACACAAGTGCGTTGGGGAATATGTTTCACGCGTCCTACAGGTTTCTTTACCACGTCCGTTCAACTCCCCTCCTCGTAAAAGAGGAGGGATGATTAACTACCATTCGCCTTCGTCGTCGCCGCCATCACCGCGTTTGTGCTTCTTGCGAGTGACAACTTCGCCAAGCTTCTCGTCGAATTCCAGCGCCACACCCTTCTTCTTGCCCTTCTTGCCCTTCTTCTTATCGTCTGAATCTTCTTCAGCGCCATCAGGAGACGCGAACATTTCGGGCTTGATCGAGAACAATTCGTCAAGGTTGACGCCATCTTTCGAGACTTCGCCATCTTCTTCTGTTTCTTCGACGACGCGCTTCGCCTCTTTCTTCTTTTCAACTTGCTTCTCAGGCACAAGCATTTCTTCCACTGCTGCCGTCTCTGCCACGACTTCGCTGGGAGCTTCAACCGGTTCGACAACTTCCACAGACGGTTCAGCCACCGGTTCAGCAACAGGTTCGGGGAAGGTCAGAGCCGCGAGGCTTTCCTCAATGTTCGTAATGGCTTTTCCGCCAATGCCCGCCAGCCCAAGAATCTTGTTCTGGTTGGTCTTCAAGTCGAACATCACTTGACCGACCGTTTCATATCCGGCTTCGGTGAGGATATTAAAGATATGTTCCTTGAGTTCGGTTGCCTGATCCAACGGCATGGAGAATGCCGCCATAGGGATCTCGGCGCGCGCAGCTGCCAGACGTTCGTCCTCTTCACGTGTGGCTTCTTCCTTGGCAAGGATCATGCGGCGTTCCACGCGGTCGACGAACTGCTCAACGACATGGAACTCTTCCGGCGTGATGGGGCGATTCTCGGCTTTCTTGGCGAGAATTTCCTCCACCTGCGGCATCACTTCCACAGCCGTCTTTAACATATTCTGCAGCTCGGGGTCATCTTTCAGTTTGGTAAGAGAGTCGCCGGCAGCTTCAGACAATGATTTGATGTCGATGCGCCAACCGGTCAGTTTGGCGGCGAGGCGGGCATTTTGTCCATCACGCCCGATGGCGAGACTCAATTGATCTTCGCCGACGACGACCGTAGCCGTACGTTCCTCTTCTGTGAGGTATACCCCGGTGACGCGTGCCGGGCTGATGGCTTTGGAAATATAGGCAACTGGGTCAGCATCCCACAAGATAATGTCGATCTTCTCATCGTGTAATTCTTTGACGATGGCTTGAATGCGGACACCCTTTTGACCCACGCATGCGCCGACGGGATCGATACCTGCCTGAGTCGCAGAGACCGCCACTTTGGCGCGCGCACCTGGTTCACGGGCAATCGCGCGAATTTCAACAATGCCGTGATAGATCTCAGGCACTTCGTTTTCCATTAAGCGGCGCAAGAAGTTGCGATGCGCGCGTGAAAGGATGATCTGTGGTCCACGGGTGCCGTCTTTTACTTCGATCACCACTGCCCGAACACGGTCATGTAACTTGAGCTTCTCGCCGGGGATGCGCTGATTGTTCGGCATGGTGCCTTCGGCTTTCATTTCCAAGCCGATGGTGATGCCCTGTGCATTGATCGCCTGCACCAAACCAGAGACGATCTCGCCTTCCTGGCGCTGATAATATTCCATCTGGTTCGAACGTTCCGCTTCGCGGATGCGCTGTTGGATGACCTGACGCGCCGTCTGTGCCGCCACGCGACCGAAATCGGCGGGGGTGCTTTCCACCACCACCATATCGCCGGGCTGACACTCGGGGTTCACCTTGCGGGCTTCATCAAGTAAT
>JAFLCF010000120.1:8382-14053 GCA_017303735.1 Anaerolineae bacterium | reverse complement strand
AAAGCTAAAACGTAGACAACAATATGAAACGACTATCCTATATCCCCATCCTCTTTTTGACCTTGCTCGCCTCTTGCTCACCCTCGAACCTGCCCGCTGAAACCGAGCCTTCTCTTCCGCTGGAAGAGTGTGCGCTCACGTCTCCATCGGGGCGGCAGGTGGATGCAAAGTGTGGGACGTTGACCGTCCCTGAAGATCGCGCGAATCCAGATGGACGGCAGATTGACTTACACATTGCCGTGATCCCTGCTATTTCACGCAGCCCTGAAGCAGACCCGGTCTTCCTGCTCGCGGGCGGACCCGGACAATCTGCCATCGAAGCCTTTCCAGCGTCTCTCAGTTTGTTGTTCAACATTCATCAAGACCGTGACATTGTTCTGGTCGATCAACGTGGTACGGGTAAATCGAATCCGCTGCGCTGTATCGACCCGGAAGTGGAAGTGCTGACCGATGAAGAAGCGCTGACGATTCTCAAAGAGTGCCCCAAGTCTTTGGATGCTGATGTTCGTTTTTACACGACCGAGATCGCCATGACCGATCTTGATGAAGTACGTGCTGCGCTCGGTTATGACACTATCAATGTATATGGCGCTTCGTATGGCACACGTGCTGCATTGACCTATCTGCGTATGTTCCCGGAACACGTCCGCACGGTGACGCTGGATGCAGTGGTAGACCCTGGCTTCGTCATGTTCATGGATGCAGCGGAGGATGGGCAAGAAGCGCTGAATCAGTTCTTCGCGCGGTGCGAAGCGGATGAGGCGTGTGCGCAGACGTATCCCAATTTGGAGTCTGAGTTCAATGGGCTGGTCGCTCGTTTGGCAGAAGCTCCCGCCGAGATCGTCATCCCGCACCCGCTGACCAATAAGCCCACCGATGTGGAAGTGACCGATACGTTCATCACGAGTATGGTCTTTAATATTTTGTATGTGCCCGATCTGGTGGCGGCTCTGCCGTTGGGAATACATCAGGCATATGCTGAAGAAAATTATATTCCGTTGATCTCGCAGGCGTTCATGGTGAATGCGGGTTTGTATGATGGCATGTTCTATGCGGTGGCGTGTACGGAAGATGCGCCGTTGATCGATGCCGATGATGCTGCACAGAAAAGCCGTGACAGTGTCTTTAGTGACCGAACTGTGGATTTTGCAGCGGTTTGTAAAAACTGGCAAAAGGGAGAGATCTCGCCGCAATTTCGCGAGCCGGTTGTTTCAGATGTGCCGGTGTTGATCCTCTCTGGGGAAGCGGACCCGATCACGCCTCCGAGCCACGCTGAGAAGGTTACCGAAAGCCTGAGTAATGATCTGCATTTGATCTTTGCGAACATGGGTCATGGGAACATGACCAGTGTGTGCGGCTCGGATATTTTCACGGCGTTCATTGAAAGCGGCACGTTGAGCGGTTTGGAAACCGATTGCGTGGAGACGGTTATGCCGCCGCCGTTCTTTGTTGATTTCAGCGGTCCGCGCCCGTAGATAGGAATGAGCAAGTTCTACTTGCGTTCTCCCAGAAGTAAAACTTCTGGATTCCAATATAAAGGTTAAACATGATCGAAGTACAAGGTCTTTCAAAATCATTTGGCAAGGTACAGGCGGTGAAGGATGTTTCCTTCTTTGCGCGAGATGGGCAGATCACTGGTTTGCTGGGTCCGAATGGGGCGGGCAAGAGCACCACGTTACGCATGCTGTACACTTTATTGAAACCCGATAACGGTTCGGCGCATATCGATGGATTCGATGTACGTCAGGATCCCATTGAAGTGCAAAAGCGGATTGGCGTGTTGGCAGATGCGCGTGGGTTGTATCCGCGCCTGACGAGTCGTGAGAACATCCGCTACTATGGGCGGCTGCATGGGCTGGAAGGGGAGCCGCTGGAAAAACAGATTTCCTCGTTGGTGACTCTGCTGGATATGCAGTCGATTGCAGATCGCAAGACCGAGGGTTTTTCCACAGGTGAGAAACTTAAAGTGGCGATTGCAAGAACGCTTGTGCATAACCCGCAAAATGTTTTGCTCGATGAACCGACGAATGGCTTGGACGTGATGAGCACACGCGCGATGCGTCAGTTCATTTTACGTTTGCGAGAAGAAGGTAAGTGTGTGCTATTTACCAGTCACATCATGCAGGAAGTGGCGGCATTATGTGACCAGATCGTGATCATTTCGCAGGGCGCTGTTTCTGCCAATGGAACTCCTGCCGACTTGCGCAAGCAGACCGGTAAGGAGAATCTCGAAGATGCTTTCGTGGCTGCCATCGGCTCGGAAGAGGGATTGATGCAATGAAAAAGATTTGGGTGATCGTTCAAAAGGAAATACTGGATAACATGCGTGATACGCGCAGTTGGACGACAGGTTTGTTCTGGGCGTTGTTCGGTCCATTGATTTTGGGCGGCATGATTATGCTGTTGGGGAACACTCTGCGCGAAGGGGCAGAAGAGCCGCTGGAATTGCCCGTATTGGGAGCGGAACATGCCCCCAACCTGATCGCATTTTTGGAACAACAGCATGTCATCATTAAGCCTGCACCGGAAGATCCGCAAGCGGCGGTGATTGCTGGAGATATCAACGTGGCGTTGATCATCCCTGCTGAATATGGCGAAGATTTTTCTGCGGGCGAAACTGCCAGTGTGCAATTGGTCTTTGACAGCACGCGTCAATCTGCCACGGTGGATATTTCCCGCGCACAAAACCTGATTGAAGGATACGGCGACTATATCGGCATGCTGCGTTTGAGTCTGCGCGGCGTCAGCCCGGAAGTGCTGCGTGCGGTTCAGGTCGAAGAGGTAGATACAGCCACGCCGCAAAGCCAGGCATTGATCTTCCTTTCGATGCTGCCGTACTTCATTATATTTGCCATCTTCAATGGCGCTTCGCCGGTCATCACCGATGCGACGGCAGGGGAGCGCGAGCGCGGTTCGTTGGAACCGTTGCTGATCAACCCGCTTCCGCGCGGGTGGGTGGCGGTAGGCAAGATGGTCTCTGCCATGCCGTTTGCCATCATCAACTTGTTCATTACGCTGGCTGGCTTTGCGGCTATCTTTCAGATTCTACCCATTGAAGACTTGCTCGGCGTGCAGATCGGTTTTGACTTAGGCGCACTAACGGCGGTCTTCTTCATTTGTCTGCCAATTGTTATTTTGGCGTGTGCCATTCAAACGCTGATCGCTTCGTATGCCAAGACGACAAAGGAAGCCGGGACCTATCTGCCTTTCATCGGCTTGATTCCCTCCCTGCCCGGCATTGCCCTTGCCTTTTTGCCGGTCAAACCGGACCTGTGGACGATGCTCATCCCAACCTTTGGTCAGCAAATTTTGATCAATCAATTTCTGCGAGCCGAGCCGATCTCGGGAATGAACATCTTGATCTCGGCTGTTGTGACCATTACACTTTCAGTAATCATCACCTTTGTTGCCATCAAGTTGTATGAAGGTGAGCGGATCATCAAGGGATGAATATGATCGAGAAGTTGTCAACTCGTTTTTATGGCAGGGTGGGCTTGTTGCTGATTTTGGTCGCGGCACTTAATTTCGGATACCCACTGACGCTGTACATGGGCGGACTGGGAAACATTATCTTTTTACTGGCGTATGCGTTGATGTTTGTGATTGGCGTATTGGTGACCAGCGAAGATAATAAGCATTTCACCCAAACCAGTGTTGCAGCTGTGGTGTGGATGGTCTGTGCCGTGATTTCGTTCTTTGCCCCTACTTCTAGTTTTGCCGCCATTCTTTCGCAGCTCGCGATCATCCCTGCCCAGTTGTTGATGACGATTGCGCTGGTGCGTTATATCTACACATCCAAACTAGTGGACTTGAACGTGATGATGACCGCCATCACAGTTTATATTTTTATCGCTGCGATGTTCACACCGCTCTATGTCATCATCAGCCGATTGGATGCAAACGCATTTGTGGACAATGGTTTGGGCGTCGCGCCGCAGTGGCAACAGTTGGTCTATTTCAGTTTTGTCACGCTTGCCACGCTCGGCTATGGCGATGTGATTCCGCTCAATGCCTGGGCGCGGTCATTGGCTACGGTGGAAGGGATGGTGGGGGTCTTGTATGTGGCGCTCATCATGGGGCGCTTGATCGGGGTGTATTCGCAGGAGAAAGGTTAATGGCTTAACGCCTGATCCAGATCCCAAAGAATATCTTCGATATCTTCCAAGCCAATGGACAGGCGAATGAAATCTGGGCTGACTCCTGCGGCGGTTTGTTCTTCATCCGAGAGTTGGCTGTGGGTAGTGCTGGCGGGATGAATTGCCAGCGAGCGCGTATCGCCAATGTTGGCGACGTGGCTGAAGAGTTGCAGGTTGTCGATGAATTTCGCTCCCGCCTCTCTGCCGCCCTTTACGCCGAATCCCATGACCGCGCCTGTTCCCAGCGGAAGATATTTTTTTGCGCGTGCATGGTCGGGGTGACTGGCGAGACCTGCGTACGATACCCATTTCACATTGGCATGACTTTCGAGAAATTCTGCAACTCGTTGCGCATTCTGCACATGACGTTCCATGCGTAGGGAGAGCGTATCAAGCCCTTGAAGTAAAAACCAAGAGGCGATGGGTTGTTGCACGGTACCAAAGTCACGCAGAATGCCTGAGCGCGCTTTGGAGATAAACGCCAGCGGACCAAAGTCATCAGCGTAGATAACATCATGATAAGCAGGATCAGGCTCGGTGAAGTTTTTGAAGCGCCCGCTCTTCCTCCAATTGAATTTGCCACTATCTACGATGACTCCGCCCATGGTGGTGCCGTGTCCGCCGATGAATTTGGTGGTGGAGTGGGTGATGATATCCGCACCCCATTCGAAGGGACGACACAAGTATGGCGTGGCGAAGGTGTTGTCGATCATCAGCGGGATGCCGTGCTCGTGCGCGATCTTTGAAACTTCGTCGAAGGAGAAGACGTTGCCGAGTGGGTTGCTGATGGTTTCGCCGTAGATAATTTTTGTATTTGGTTGAATGGCGCGCCGAAAATTTTCTGGGTCGCTGGGGTCAACCAATGTGACAGTGATGCCAAGCTTTGGAAAGGTATATTTGAATTGAGTGACCGTGCCGCCATACAACAGGGAAGTGGAGACGATGTGATCGCCTGCTTCGCAAATGGTGAGGATGGCGGTAGCTTGCGCGGCGTGACCTGAACCGACTTCCAATGCGCCAATGCCGCCTTCGAGAGATGCGATCCGTTTTTCGAAGACATTGCTGGTTGGGTTGGAGATGCGGGTGTAGATGTTGCCGCTTTCTTGAAGAGCAAAGAGACGTGCGGCGCGATCCGTGCTTTGCAGGTCGTAGGCGGTGGTTTGATAGATGGGAACAGCGCGACTGCCCGTGGCGGAGTCTGGTGTGTAGCCTTCGTGCAGTTGACGGGTGTTGAAACCGAATTTGCGAGGTGAGGTCATTTGATTTTCTTCGGGATCTCATTCAGGTCGAACGGCGTGGATTGATAGACGTAATAATTCAACCAGTTCACATACAACAAATTGGCATGCCCACGCCAGCGGACGTTGGGAGTCTGGGTTGGGTCGTCGTTGGGATAATAATTTTTCGGGACGTGAATGGGAAGTCCTTTGTTCACGTCGCGGTCGTATTCGGCTTTGAGGGTGAATGGGTCATATTCGGAGTGACCCGTGATGTAGAGATTGCGCCCTGCTTTGTCGCTGACGATGTACACGCCT
>JAFLCF010000120.1:0-8197 GCA_017303735.1 Anaerolineae bacterium | reverse complement strand
TTTGTGATACAAGCCCGCTTGTGCTCCCCAGCAAATGTGAAACGTGGATTCAACGTTGGTTTCCGACCAATCCATGATGCGTTGAAGTTCTTTCCAGTAATCCACTTCTTCAAATGGCATCTGCTCAACGGGCGCGCCTGTGATGATGAGACCATCGAACTTTTGATTCTTTACATCATCGAAGGTGACGTAATGCTCCATGAGGTGATCGGCATCGGTGTTTTTGGCTTCGTGGGTGGCGGTGTGCAGCAGAGACACTTCCACTTGCAAGGCGGAGTTGGAAAGCAAACGCAGAATCTGTGTTTCAGTGGAAATTTTGGTGGGCATCAAATTCAGGATGGCAACCCGCAAGGCGCGGATGTCCTGATGAATGGCACGGTCTTCGTCCATGACGAAGATATTCTCGTTTTCGAGAGTTGTTTTTGCGGGGAGTGTGGAAGGAATTTTTACGGGCATGGGTTTGAAAGGATTAAGGCGGAAGGATGAAAGATGGTTTTATTCATCTTTCATCCTTCATAATTTAACCTTAAGAATTTAAGGCTTGATCCAGATCCCACTTGATGTCTTCGAAATCTTCGAGACCAATGCTCAAGCGGACGAAATCTGGGCTGACGCCAGCGGTGACTTGTTGTTCTTCACTGAGCTGGCTGTGTGTAGTGGTGGCAGGATGAATGGCGAGACTGCGCGCATCACCAACGTTGGCAAGGTGGCTGAAGAGTTGCAGGCTTTCGATGAACTTCTTGCCAGCTGCTGCGCCGCCCTTGATGCCGAAGCCGAGGATCGCGCCTGCGCCCTTGGGCAGATACTTCTTGGCGCGCTCGTGATCGGGGTGACTCTTGAGTCCAGGATACTTGACCCAACTGACCTTGGGGTGCTTCTCAAGGAATTCCGCAACGGCTTGCGCGTTCTGCACGTGGCGGTCAATGCGCAGGTTGAGGGTTTCGAGTCCAAGCAAGGTCTGCCAGGAATTGAACGGCGATTGGCATGCGCCAATGTCACGCAGGACATGCACGCGCGCCTTGATCGCAAACGGAGGAAGTCCAGCCGCGGCGATGGAGGAATACACAAGCCCATGATAGGAAGGATCGGGCGTGTTGAAATTCTCGAACTTGCCATTGCTCCAGTCATAGTTGCCGCCATCCACGATCACACCGCCGATGGAGGTGCCATTGCCGGTGATGAACTTGGTGGTCGAGTGGGTGATGACGTGCGCGCCCCATTCGAACGGACGGAACAGATACGGTGTGGCGAAGGTATTGTCGATGAACAAAACCAACTTGTGTTTCTTGGCGATCTCTGCAACTTCCTCGAAGGGGAAGATGGAAATATCAGGATTACCGAGAGTCTCACCGTACAAGATTTTCGTATTGGGCTGAATCGCCGCCTCAAAATTCTTCGGGTCAGTTGGGTCAACGAAAGTGACATCAATTCCCAATTTGGGCAGAGTGTACTTGAACTGGTTATACGTGCCACCATACAAGCGGGAAGAAGTCACGATATGGTCACCTGCATTGAGCAATGTGAAAATTGCCTGCGCCTGTGCGGCATGACCAGAACTTGCCGCCAACGCCGCCACACCGCCTTCGAGCGAAGCAATGCGCTGTTCGAGCACATCGGTGGTCGGGTTCATCAAGCGCGTATAGATATTTCCCAACTCTTTGAGGGCAAACAAATTCGCGGCGTGTTCCGTGTTCTTGAACTGATAGCTCGTTGTTTGATACAACGGCACGGCGCGACTCCCCGTGGTGGGGTCTGGTGAATAGCCCGCATGAAGCTGACGGGTGGCAAAACCTAACTTGCGATCTGTGGACATTTGAGTTATCTCCTCTTGAATAAAATTTTTATTAAATTAATTCCGCCCGTCAGAAGAGATAATTTTTTGCGCTTAAAAAATTTACCTCTTCTGAAAGTACAAGAAGAGGTATACGTCTACACCGTCCTCTCATCTTCCAGATACGAATGACCTGCGTCATTCCTATTTGCCGAATTTGGCACCTGAACTTTCGTTTGGTTGCCGAAGCTTCAAAGGGTCGGTCCCTCAGCTTCTCTGGATAAGAGCGAATATTTAATTTCGCCGGGTTATATCATAGTGACTTTATGCTTGTCAAGTGTTTTATCAAGTTGTTTCATAAAGTACCCATTTGGGTCATCACTATAAAAGATTTTCACTTACCAACAACTCGGCATTATAGATCGACGCACCCGCTGCGCCGCGAATTGTGTTGTGTGAAAGTACAACAAACTTAAGATCAAGGATGGGATCTCTGCGCACGCGACCAACTACGGTCGTCATGCCTTTGCCTGCCATGCGGTCGAGTCTTGGCTGTGGGCGATCCGCTTCATCTCTGACCTCGATAACGGGTCGCGGCGACGAAGGCAGTTCCCTTGCTGACGGTTTTGCCGCGTAATCGCGTAATGCTTGAATCGCAACTTCTGGCACAACGGGTTTATCCAATGCCACGCTCGCACACACAGTGTGACCATCGATCACAGCCACGCGGTTGGTATGTGCGCTGAATTGGATATCTGCCATGTCGATCTTGTCCTCGTTGAACTTGCCGAGCATCTTGCGCGGTTCCCATTCCACTTTTTCTTCTTCGCCGCCATTACCCACGTTAGGGATGATGTTGTCCATGATGTCGAGCGACGGCACGCCAGGGTAGCCTGCTCCCGAAAGTGCTTGTAGCGAAACCATAAAAACTTTCCTCACACCAAAGGACTCATCTAATGCTTTGAGCGCAATCGTCAGCCCCGTGCTTGTGCAATTCGGGTTGGTGACGATGCATCCGCTCCAGCCTTTATTCTTGCGCTGATGCTTCACGAGTTGAATATGTTCCGCGTTAATTTCGGGTAACAAAAGCGGCACATCCTCGCCTCTACGATACGACGATGCATTCGAGCAGACTGCCGCGCCCGCTTTTGCAAAGGCAGGCTCTAGTTCATTGGCGATCTCGGTATGCAAGGCTGAGAAAACAATCTTTGCCTGTACTGCATCCGTGTTGGCAGGGACGATGACCATGTCACGGGCATATTCGGGCATGGGCGTATCCAATACCCAACGAGTGGCTTTGGCATAGGGCTGCCCCGCCGAACGGTCTGATGCGGCAAGAGCCACCACCTTGAACCACGGGTGATTTTCGAGCAAAGCAATAAACCGCTGACCGACAGAACCTGTCGCGCCGAGCACGGCTACGGGAATTTGAGATTGGGACATAATAATTTCTCCTAATTAATTTGGTGTAGGGGCAGGGTCTCCCTGCCCTGGGCGCGAGGACCGCGCCCCTACGAATTATTGAATGATCAGCTCATGCAACGCTTTTACCGCATTTTCTGTATCGGCTGCTTCCACCACCAGCGAAATGGACACCTCCGATGATCCCTGTGCAATCGCGAGGACGTTCACTCCGTCATTGCCGAGCTTGCTAAACACACGACCCGAAACGCCAGGCGTGTGCCGCATCCCTGCACCGACGACGGTGATGATGGACACATCTTCGGTTGCCCAGACACGGTCAATGTCTTCGTCTTCGATCTCACGGGCGAAGGATTTTTCGAGCGAAGATAAAACGGTGGGGGCGAGCTCCGATGGCACCGCAAAACAAATTGACTGTTCGGAAGATGCCTGTGTGATCAATGGCACGCTTGTGCCTGTGGATGCTACCGCGCCGAATGCTCGTGCCGCCACGCCTGGCACGCCCAACATACCACGACCTTCAATCGTGATTAGCCTTTGCTTGCGGATTGCTGTCACAGCTTTGATGACTTTCCCTTCCACTTTACCGTTGCTCTTCACACTGGGAATCAAGCGTGTGCCCGAGTGACTGGGATTGAATGTGTTGCAAATTCGTAAGCCAATGCCTGCATCCAGCACAGGGCGGATGGTTTTGGGATGCAATACTTTCGCACCATAGTAAGCAAGTTCTGCAATCTCGTTGTAGCTGATCTCTGGCAGGGTTTGCGCCTCTTTGACAATGCGCGGATCAGTGGTCATCACGCCGTCCACATCGGTCCAGATCCATACATCATCAGCGGGGAGGACGGCGCCGATGATGGCAGCAGAATAATCTGAGCCGCCACGCCCGAGTGTGGTGATGGCGCCTTCAGGAGTGGCGCCGATAAAACCAGTTGTAATGGGGACAATACCTTTATCCATGAGCGGATTAAGTTTTCCCCGTGTCTTTTCGGTTGTGACCTTGAAATCAGGATGGGCGTTCTGAAAATTTGAGTTCGTCACCACAAACTCGGTCGATTCGATTCCGTGAGCGGGGATGCCCGCGTTATTCACCACAGCAGCGAGCAAACGCACACTCATCCGTTCGCCGAGGGATGCCACCGTATCCATCGCGCGCGGACTGGCTTCGCCGAGAACTGCAATCGCTTTGCATAAGTCTACGAGGGTGAAGATGAGCGCGTTGATCTCCGCTTTGACCACTTCGCGTTGCGCTTCATCCTTGACCAGGGCATCGGCGGCGGCGAAGTGCTTTTCTCTCAGCGAAGATTCTGTCGCTGAAAGTGAATCCACTTTCCCGTGCGAAGCGGAAGCGGCGGAGTCTAATAGCAGGTTTGTCACGCCAGACATGGCAGATGTCACCACGACGACTCGATCCCAATCCTTTTTCGCATCGCGGATAATCTGAATGGCATTCTTGAGCGCATCCACAGACCCGACGGAGGTTCCTCCAAATTTCATGACCAGCGTTTTTGACATAGCATTCTCCTTGGCGCTTCTCTGAAAGAGCAGCAATGGGGTAAACAAAAACGCCCCGCGTTTTCCGCGAGGCGTTGTGAGTTCTGAAATCCGTTCTAACGGTTATTTCTTCCCATGCACAAATGCCTCGCGGTGTGTACCGGAGGTAGTGGTCATGGTCATACCCAAGCCGTGCTTGGCGTTCGTTAGAAGGTTGTACATAATTGGGCGGTATTCTATGTGAGTGTGTAAGATGTGTCAAGGGATGAATTTGTTCAAATGCTTATAGGAGTGCATTTTTAAATTGGTCACTTAAAAACATTGACTCATTTCGTATCGGTAGTAGAATTGCGCGAAATGTTTACCCTGTTTGCTCTGCCTCGTACCCGTCGTACCAAGAAGCCCACTTCCATGAGAAGGTTGGGAACTTTTTGTTTTGACGGCGCGAGCGCAAATGTGAACTGAAATAGTCACACGTCAACCCAAACAGCCCATCCTTCTAGGATGGGCTGTTTTTATTTTCCCTCACCCTAACCCTCTCCCAGAGGGAGAGGGGAGAAATCATAAGGAGTAAAAATGAGTCCAAAGTCAAAGCCTAATGTCAAGAAAGTTGTATTAGCCTATTCAGGCGGATTGGATACATCCGTCATCGTGCCGTGGTTGAAAGAGAACTACGGATGTGAGGTGGTGTGTTTCTGTGCCGATGTGGGGCAGGGCGATGAAGACCTCGCCAAGTTAGAAGACAAAGCCATCAAGAGCGGAGCGAGTGAATTCATCATTCATGACATGAAAGAAGAATTTGTTAGCGAGTATCTTTTCCCGATGCTCAAAGCGGGGGCAGTGTATGAACACAAGTATTTATTGGGCACGTCCGTTGCCCGTCCTTTAATTGCAAAACATCTTGTTGAAGTAGCACACGAAACTGGCGCGGATGCGATCGCTCACGGCGCGACTGGTAAAGGCAATGACCAAGTCCGCTTTGAATTGACTGTGATGGCGCTCGACCCGCGCCTTAAGATCATCGCTCCGTGGCGCGAGTGGGATATCCGCTCACGCGAAGATGCGCTTAACTATGCGGCAAAGCATAACGTGCCTGTGACCGCGACCATCAAATCTATTTATTCGCGCGATTCCAATCTCTGGCATCTTTCTCATGAAGGCGGTTTGCTCGAAGACCCGTGGAACGAACCCGAAGAGATCATGTTCCAGATGTCCACTTCGCCTGAGAATGCGCCTGACGAAGCCGAGTATGTCGAGATCGAATTCGAGAGCGGCAACCCTGTCTCGGTCAACGGCGAAAAACTTTCGCCCGCCAAGATCATTTCTACCCTCAATGCGATTGGCGGCAATCATGGCATCGGTCGCGTGGACTTGGTTGAGAATCGTCTTGTCGGCATGAAATCGCATGGCGTGTATGAAACCCCCGGCGGTGCAATTCTTCTTTATGCTCACCGCGAACTCGAGTCACTCATCCTCGACCGCGAGACCCTGCACTACAAACAAGTCATCGCTGTCAAATATGCAGAGATCACCTACAACGGTCTGTGGTTCACGCCATTGCGCGAAGCTCTCGATGCTTTCGTCAACTCCACGCAGGGACCTGTCACTGGCACGGTGCGCCTCAAACTCTACAAGGGCAACATCATCACCGCCGGGCGCAAATCTCCGTTCAGTTTGTATCGCGAAGATTTCGCCACCTTCGGTCAAGAAGACGTCTACGACCAGAGTCACGCCGAGGGTTTCATTCGCTTGTACGGTCTCAGCATGAAAGTCCGCGCGCTCAATGGCTTGCCCGTTTCGGGTCTTGATATGTCCAAGCCGGATTATTCGAAATTCAAACGAGATTAGTAATTGGTAACTGGTAATTAACAATCCCCAATTACTAATTACCAGTTACAAGGAGATTTTATGACCCTTTGGGGCGGTAGATTTACTCAATCATTAGACTCTCTCGCATGGACGCTCAACTCATCCCTGCCTGTTGATCAACGCATGGCGCTTCAGGATGTGGAAGGTTCGATTGCCTGGGCAGCGGCGATTCATAAGGCAGGCATTCTTTCGGATGAAGAACACGCCTCGATCTCAGCCGGGCTGGATACCGTCCGAAATGAATTCGCTTCGGGTGAGTTTATCTTCCAACCCGCGGACGAAGACATTCACACCGCTGTCGAACGACGACTCAGTGAACTCATTGGCGCGGCGGCTGGAAAACTTCACACCGGTAGAAGCCGCAACGACCAAGTGGCAACCGACTTCCGCTTGTGGATGTTGAATGCCATTCCTGAACTGACTTCTGCATTCAATAATCTGCAATCAGCATTGGTAGAACAGGCTGAACTTGCGGGTGAGACCATCATGCCGGGCTACACCCACTTGCAGAGAGCACAGCCAATTCTGCTCGCGCATTGGTGGTTGAGTCATTACTGGGCGTTGAAGCGTGATGTGGAACGATTGCAAGATTTGATCAAGCGCGTTTCGGTTTTACCGCTTGGTTCTGGCGCGTTGGCGGGCGCTCCCTTCGCCCTTGACCGCGATGCACTTGCAAAGTCTCTTGGTTTTGCAGAAGTTTCGCAGAATAGTCTTGATGCTGTCTCCGATAGAGATTTTGCCGCGGAATATTTATTTGTCTGCTCGATGGCGGCTGTCCATTTGAGCAAACTTGCCGAGCAAATCGTCTTGTACACCACGGCTGAGTTTGGTTTCTTCGAACTTTCTGATGCCTTCTCTACGGGCTCCAGCCTTATGCCACAGAAAAAGAATCCCGATGTCTTTGAACTGACTCGTGGCAAAGCTGGCACGATGATCGGCTTGCTGACGGGGATGATGTCCACGCTCAAGGGCTTGCCCTCAACGTACGACAAGGATTTGCAGGAAGATAAAGCGCCTGTCTTTGCTGCGACGAATACCCTACTCTCGATTCTGCCTGTCATGGCGGCGGCTTTGCGGACGATCACCGTCAAGCCGGAACGAATGCGCAGCGCGATCGATTCCACGATGATGGCGACAGACTTGGCGGATTATCTTGTGGCGAAAGGTGTGCCGTTCAGAGAAGCGCACTCGCTGGCAGGGAAAGTTGTCCGTGCGGCGGGGGAGGGGAAGGTTCGGATGGAGGAACTGCCCCTCGAAGGGTATCAGGCAATCGGCCCGTTTGAAGCGGATGTATATCAAGTGTTCGACCCATTGGAATCCATCAACAAAAGAAATACGGTTGGGGGCACGAGCCTGCAATCGGTCAAAAATCAAATTGCGAAAATCAAAGGAGAATAAAAATGTCTACTGTTAATTGCCCTGAGTGTGAAGCTGAAATTACGTTTGCTGAAGGAACCGAAGCCGGTGAGATCATCGTCTGCCCCGATTGCGGCGTGGATTTGGAAGTGACCTCGATTGAACCTGCCGCTGTGCAGCTTGCGCCGATGGAACAGGAAGATTGGGGAGAATAAGGTAATTGGTAATTGGCGATTGGTAATTACCAATTACTAATTACCAATCGCGGAGAACCTATGCAAAGAC
>JAFLCF010000012.1 GCA_017303735.1 Anaerolineae bacterium | reverse complement strand
TGCACTTGAAAAGGCTTAAGAAAGGTGACAGCCACTTTCAAAGTGACTGTCACCTATAAAGGATTTATTTATGTCTTTACCTGTTATCTATGTTGAAAATCTAACCCGGCGCTTTGGCGATTTTGTTGCGGTCGATCACATCAATTTTGAAGTGAATGCGGGCGAAGTGGTTGGCTACCTTGGTCCTAACGGCTCGGGCAAAACCACCACCATTCGTATGTTGCTCGGGCTGCTTCAACCCACTGAAGGCGAAGCCACGGTATTGGGTTATGACGTTGCCCGTCAAAGTGAAGAAGTCCGCGCTCGGGTGGGGTACATGTCACAAAAGTTCGCGATCTATGATGACCTGACCACGCTGGAAAATTTGACCTTCTATGGCGGCGTATATGGGATCACCGACAAAAAACGCATCATGGAGACGTTGGAACTGGTCGGTCTCTCTGGGCATGAGCATACGCTGACAAGGGATCTCTCCACCGGCTGGCGGCAGAGACTCTCACTTGGCATTGCGCTTGTTCACAAACCGAAATTGCTCTTCCTCGACGAACCCACCTCTGGCGTGGACCCAACCGCCCGCCGTGCGTTTTGGGATTTGATCTACCAGCTTGCTGAAGAAGGCGTGACCATCCTGGTCACCACGCATTACATGGACGAAGCCGAATACTGCGAGCGTGTCGGCGTGATGCGCGACGGAAAATTGCTGGCAATGGATACACCCACGAACTTAAAACGCTCCATCATCACAGGCGATGTGTGGGAAGTGTTTGCGCATCCGCTTGAGCAGGGATTGGAAATTCTACAAAGCTTGAATGGCGTGGAACGTGTCGGGTTGGCAGGAGATCACTTGCGGGTGATCAGCTCAAACGTCAAAGAAGAGGCGTTGCAAAGCTTGTTAACAAAGAACAAGATCAATGTAGAAAAGATCGAGAGGGGAGAGCCAACTCTAGAGGATGTCTTCTTGACTTTGGCAAAAGATTGATCTTCGCAGGCGAACTTGTTGTATACTATCGGAAGTATGAATATGCAGGAAAACCAGCCCCATTTCAGTTATTTCAATGAGTTCGATATGCATGAACTGCCCATCGGGGTGTATATGACATCCCTCGATGGGCAGTTCGTTTTTGCAAATAAAGTGATGCGTGATATCTTGAATTTGCCGTTGGATGGGGAGGTGCAGGCGAATATCAAGAATTTTTACGCGCAGGCTGCTGACCGAGATGGCGAAGTAGAAAAGGCAAGTCGTCTGGTTTTGCAAGGGGTACGGGAGGACCATTCGACTCTTCATTTTCGGGTGGGAATGAAAGACTTTTACCTTGAAGATCACTGTAAATTCCTTTTAGATGAGTGCGGCAAGTTGGTCGGGTTTGCAGGTTGCATAGTGGATGTTACTCAAAATTATGCGACCCGAATGCACGAAAAGGATTTACAGGAACGTGTGGAAGAATTGCGTTTCGATATTGGGCGTATTTTGCATGCAAATACGACCACACTTGTGATGGTGAAGCAGACGATGGATGCTTTAGTGGAAGCATTCGAACCGAAGCCGTTTCGAGATTTTGCCGTTCCACAACCAGAAGAGGCGGAACGGCTTTTAACGGAACATGCCAACCTGCTTGCGAGTGTGATCGAGCGAATGCTTCAAAGCGCAGACGAGGAAAGAAGGTTGAAAGCATTACCTGCGGTGCAATGGAATAAATTACATAGCTTCCTCGAATTGCTGCGTGATTTCAAAGAACGCATCCCTGCCCCGGAATTGTATTCGGTGACCTTACGCAAGGTTGCCAATGAGGTTGGGCAGATCCATGGGTTTATTTCATCGGGGAATTTGCCGCGCGAGTTGGTTCGTGAATTGCAAAATACAGCTTGGCATTTGGAGCGCCTGGCAAACCTAATCGAAGTCCTTGAAACGCGGGCGGCAGTTATCCAAATGGATTACACTATCCACAGCTTACGTGAATTTATTACCACCGATAAGCGGAAGGTATCCGCACCTGTCCAGTTGAATGTAAGATCAATGGTTGAGGAAAGTGGACGCCGGCTTGCCGAATATGCCCGCAGTTTGAAGATCGAAATCGACAGTCGCGAGGTGGAAGATATTCAGGTGAATGTTGTTCAACAGGAATTGATGCGCGCCCTGACGAACCTTTTGCATAATGCAATCAAATATTCCTGGCGGCGTGACCCTGAACGGACAAAACCTGCTTGGGTTTCAGTGCGTGCTTCAGTGCGAGAAGGTTTGGCCCATATCGAGTTCGAAAATTGGGGTGTGCCGATCAAACGTGACGAGATCGAGACAGGGCGAATCTTCGAGCTAGGCTATCGTGGTGAATTGTCCAAGGATCGCGGGCGTCTCGGTACGGGCATCGGACTTACCGATGCCCGACGAGTAGCAGAAGCTCATAATGGACGACTGGAGATTGAGAGTCACCCTGCTTTTCGGGGCTCTTATAACGAAAAGAATGAAAATTATTATAAGCAACCCTTCCTTACCAAAGTGACCATGATCCTGCCTTCTTTGGGCAAAGGATGAATTTTATCTGCTGGGAGGCTCAATGTGAAACTCAAAGTATTATGGGTGGAAGACAGTGCGCGGCTTGAACTACGAAAAATGACGGGTCCGATTTATATCAGCGGGAAATATGATATGAATTTGGCGGAAGAAGTTACGAGTGCCGTGAGATATTTGAATACAAAAGAGTATGATGCCATCATCCTTGATATGCGTTTACCGCCGGGTATAGATGATTACTGGATCCGCCTTTATCGGGAGAGAGGTGAAGATAAAGCTCAGGCACAGCTTGGTCTGGAACTTGCCGCGTGGATGTTCAATGGTCATTCCGGATATCCATCCCCGCCACCAGCTTGGATAAAACCTCATCATGTGGGGGTTTTTACAGTAGAGGATGATTCTCAACTTCACGACCGATTGGATGAGCTAGGGATTAAAGTGTATCAACACAAAACTGCCGGTCTCACTGATACTATTCTTATAGAGATTATAAATATGATCATGGATTTGCGGGACGAATCCCGCAAAGGAAAGTGAGATAGCCGTGGAAATTCCATTCGATGGAATTCTGACCCTTTTAATATTTTTGGTAGGCATCCCAGCCCTGGTTTTGCAGTTGATCTCACCGGCGGAACGTAGAGCTGCCATGAAAGAGAACCGGTTGGACGTTCAGTATTTTCTTAAACGAGCTCTCTTTATTATCTTAATTGGTCTAACCTTGGAATTTGGGGTGGTTATCCTGTTTAATCAATTGGAGACTCTAGTTGGCATAGATGTATCAGATGATAATCGTTTGCTGATTGAGCAGGCGATCTGGTTGGGAGTGTTCGGTTTTCTTTTTTGGCTTGCCATTCTGGTGGCAAAAAGCATCCCCGAACAATATGGACGCAGGGAACGAATTGTTGAAAAATTAACTCATGATGTAAACCAGATTATCAATAGTTCAGGAAGGGTCGGTGGCAGCGCTTTTGCAGACCTAGCAAACCTGGGTAAACAGTGTGATCCGGGTCACGAACGCCAAATGGTAGTGGAAGCTTTAATGGAAATCACTAAAACCATGTTAGTTGATCAAAAATATGAAGGTGATTCATTTGAAGCTTTGATCGACGAATTGGTGCATATGCTGGCTTCAGACCCTGAGTCGAAAGACCTTGCCAATTACGACAAGGCTATAAAGATTCTCGGTGCTATTCTAGCGACATCTGCAGCGCGAATGGATAACGACCGGCAGCGGGCGATCCATGCCATTAGTAAATTAGGACAGACATTAATTATAAATTTCAAATCAGTGGAGCGGGATAATATCATCCTTGCTTATATCGATTCGCTTGAACTTGCCTTGCCGAAATCGGAAATGTTAACCGAAGTCAGCCAGGCATTATTTGAGCTCGGGTCTTGCGCTGTGAGAGAAAAGCATGATTTTGTGTTCGTTGCTGCGTTGGATAAAATGACCACCCTTGCCGGTGGGTATAGCCCCTTGCCAGATGAATTCGCCACTGACCTGCTCGGGTTGTTAGCACATTACTGGACACAAGATGGAAGTCGGAAACAACTAGCCCGCGATAAGTTTGGAGAGGTTCGTAAATTCCTAAAAAGCCCGATCGTAACTACAATAGAAAAATCCAGGTCTCATTTGATCTCAACCATGTATTTTGACGAGGCAGATAAACTGGCTCAAATGGCCGAAGATTTAAGGCAAGATGAAACGAAGCGGATAAAAGATTTAACCCAAACGCACAAGAAAAAATAAGGCAACCCAAGAGGTTGCCTTATTTTTATTATTGCTCGGGTGTGACGATTGCTATGATGAGATACACGATCAGCATAGCACCGTTGAAAGTGAAGAATCCCAGCACAAATAACAGGCGGACGATGGTTGGGTCGATGTTGATATAGTCACCGAGACCAGCACACACACCAGCAATCATGCGGTTGGATTTGCTCCGCGTGAGGGTTTTGATGTCGTTCATGTTTACTCCTTTCGTTTGTTTACATCTATGCTTACGCAAATGCCCGAAGGGAGTTGCATTTTAGGCGAGTGAAAAATGCCGGGTGCAATTCCTGCCATTTTCTTTGGCACGATAAAGCGCCTGGTCTGATTCGTCTATGAGTTTTGCCAGGATTTCTGTTTCATCCAGTTGAGAATCATTGAAGTCGTATGTACTAATCCCGAAACTTGCTGTGACCCTGTAACCTAGGGTCATGGCTTTTTCAAGCGCAAAACGGATGCGCTCTGCGACTTCGATTGCCTGACGTTGATCGCAGTTTGGCATGATGACAAAGAATTCTTCACCGCCATAGCGTACAAGAATATCATTATCGCGGATCAGTTTTTTGGCGAGTTGGGCAAGTTCTTTTAGGAGTTCATCGCCGGTTTGGTGCCCATACGTGTCGTTAAATTTCTTGAAATGATCTACATCCAGCATGATCGTGGAGACACTTTTATTGTGGGTCTGGCATTCCTTCGCGATCTTTGGAAATAGTTCGTCCATGGTGCGGCGGTTGAACGTGTGGGTAAGTGGGTCGCGTTGGGCGAGATCTGCGAGACGCTGGTTTTCTTTCTCCAGATTAAGTGCCAGTTCAGACGTGTTTATTTTTTCAGTAATATCGAGAATGGAGCAGGCAACATATAGTTCATTATTTTCGTGCAGGGGGTTCAGGGCAATATCCACCCGTAGTTCCATGCCGTTCTTTTTCAGCCCTTTTAGATTGTAATGCGACCCCATTGGGCGAATGGTTGGGTTTTCTTGATACGTATTTCGATGGGCTTTATGCTTATTTCGAAATCGATCAGGGATGAAGTTTTCAATCGGCTTGCCCTGTACTTCGCCGTTCTCATATCCAAACATTGATTCTGCCAGCGCGTTGGCGTGAATGATGATTCCGTTGGTATTTACGATCAGCACTGCCACAGGAGCCATGTTGGCAACAATAATATAGGGAATGACCTGCCCATCCTTTAATCGGCTTAGGGCGTATAGGTGTCCGCTGTTTTTATTTCGATTGATGTTTGCGATGAAGGATTTATAGCTGCCGTCTTTGCAAAGGAATCGATATTCAAGTGCAAAGACCGGGTGACCAGCTTGAAGGGTTCTGATCGCGGCTTTGGCTTTTTCGTGGTCGTTGGGATGCAGCAGCTCCCAATAGGATAATTTTTTTAGCTCATCCACACTCCAGCCGGTAATGGCCGTGTACACGCTATTGGCATGAATGATTTTCCCATTGGTGTCGGCAATGGTCATGGGGTCGTTGGAAAGATTGAAAAAATCCTCGAAAATATTCATAACCCTTTGTGATCGAAAATACTTCTAAAGTTTTACAAAGAGGATCTAGTATGAAAGTAAGGCTGTGACGTTCAAGTCGTACTATTTTGGTCTTATGTTGTATCAGTCTACTTGGTTTTGACTGAAATCATAATAGTAATTTGGGTACTATGCAGGTTACATATCTCCGAGCGGCATTTCGTAAGGATACATCATTTCTGGCGGCAGGACCTGAACCGTGCTTTGCAGATTTTCGAGATCTACTTCCTTGATTTTTTCAAGGGCGAACAGAGTCGCTCTGACGGTGTCATCTACGATCCGATTCATGGTGCTTTCGTTGAGGTAGAGATATTTTCTTTCCTCGAACCAGTACGGGTCATATTCCCCGTAGAATTTTCGAATGTAGTCATATTGCTGATGCAGGGCAGTTTCCTTGATGAAAGGCAGATAGGATGGCGGGTTTGGTTCTTTGTGAATAACCTTCCAGAACAAACCGTCTTTATGGGTGTGGTTATAAACCTGATCGATGCCGTACCAATCTTTTTTGAACAATTTCCATGCTTTTTGTTGATCTTCAGTGATCAACTCCTGAAATGCCGTTTTGGTCGTGGCGTCGAGATATTTAAACCACAACATATCGCAGATGAGATGGGTGAAAAAGCCCAAGCGAAAACTGTATTTTTGAATATTATCTTGTGGGTTGATGTCGGCGAGATATTCGCGGTAATACACAAGGTCGCGGATCATCCCCTCGCCTTCGCCTTTTTCTAGGAAGTGCGTTACCTCCTTGGGCGGGTCGAATTCCGTCCAGTTCTCGTTTGGGATACCCGAGTCTGGTGCGAGATTACCGAAAGTGAAAGTGACTTTGTCTAGCTCGGGAAAATGGTCAAGTAGTTTTTCTGCAATACGGAGATGACAGATCCATGTGCCCACTATTTATATTTTCTCCCTTCGAGATAATTAGCAATGGCTGCGTAAAGCAGAAAAACACCCAGTGCAATAAATAATGCCGCTTGCAATCCCAACCACTTCAACTGCCACCAGCCAAATCCGACAAATGCCACGCCGACCATTCCGTAAAAAGTGGCGTTGCGCATATACACCAATTTGACGCGTTTTGCCTGAAAAAGATTACGGGCAGTCAGTTGCTCCAATTGATGGACTTCGTCTTCGTGGCGACCTTTGCAGGCGAGGACATCATCTGCGAGGGCAGTGCATTCGAGACAAAGCCCGCGCTGGCAGTATTTACATTGTCCAACGGCGGGGGTGGATGGGTGGTAAAAGCAGTTCATGGAACCTCGTTTCAACTTCTAAAGTTTTACTACCGGGTGTCTCAATACTGTCTTCATTTTATCAGGTGCAGCCTTGCGTGGGTCACTGAGATAGATTTCATGATGTTTTCCGCCAATCGGTCCGACAGCATCTTTCAGCCCATTCTCTGCCATGAATTCCTTCATACGGTCGATGGTGGCGGGTTCTGTGGCGTATGGTCCGATATGCATGGTTTGAACACACAAGCCTTCTTCGAAATGAGTCAGCCGAAGCTTATTGAGCATGTCACTGTCGCCCTTCTTTTTGCGGACTTGTTCTCGAGCTTCCTCAAATATCTCAGACGTAATAACATCCGGCTGCATGATCATGAGCGTGTAAAACCAATTGTCCTTGACGGTGATGTCGAAGAAGCCGTCTTCCACCCACCACAACCCCTCCAATGCCATGACTGGGTAATCAATGGCATTGGTCTTGCGCTTCTTGAGCATGAACTTGAGCGTGTAAGACAAGCTGTATAACGCCTGCGTCGCTTCGGCGAAGAGCAGCGACTTGCCCGGCTCAGAACCTTTTTCAATGGCACCGTCGATCATGGCGAACTGTAATTTTGGCACTTGCACGGTCTCGATCTTCTTTGCCGAAGGTTGATAGAGCGATTTGTATTGTTTTTTCAAGTCTAGAATTTTCATGGTTTTCTCCTTTTGTTATTTGGTAGCTTTTCGAATCGTTGTTCGTGCCCAGCGATAGTGACTACCCGTAGCAGAGATGAAATACGCGGCGAGCAGGTTGTTATTTGTCCACGGGTAGATATTGCGGGTGAACAACTCTTTTTCGGGGATGTTCTCAATAGTCTTGAGTACCTTTTTGTACGATGCTTTGAAATTTTTTTGGATTTCAATCAACGATTTATCACGATACTTGAGGAATATGGCATGGTTCAGGGCGGGTAACTGCCCCCAGTTGTATTCGGCAGAAGGTACTGCAGGAGTTTTGCCCTTTTTACCGGTCTCATACCATTGCATGACCATGCCTTCCCATTCAATGAGATGTGCCAATACATCTTTAATTGCCCATTCGCCGATCATATTAGGCTGGGTCATTTTTTCGGGAGTCAGAGTTGAGAGAAGTTCTTCCAACGCTGTACGTTCTTTTTGGGCAGTTTCGATCAATTCTTTTTTTGTGGTCGGTTTGGGCATGTATGCCTCCTATGATTTATAGCGATCCAAAGTCGCTTGAGCCCACTCTTGCACCATACTTCTTAATTCTGGCGGCTCTTTCACTGTGACCCAATTGGCAAAGCTCAAGGTCATAGATGCCAGCCAGGGCGGGTCGGGCGCGGTGAGGGTGACATCCATGCTGCCATCTTTGTTCTCATGCGTTGATTCCCACATGGAAAGATTGCTTTTGACCATGAATGCTGCTTCTGGCACAAAGTGCAAATGGGCGCGGATGCTGGGCTGATTCTTGAACTCTTTTTGCAAATAGACCTGCACATCGAAATCTGTGGGGTGTTCAAATGATGTGGTAAGCATTTTCAAGGTTTGGATTCGGTCAACTCGAAAGGTACGCGCCGCCTTTCGTAGATGACAATACCCTACCAAATACCACCAGCCAGAGCGAAACACCAAAGCATACGGATCTACTTTTCGTCTTTGCTCATTTTCTTTTGCAAATCCCTGATACTGGATTGAAATCTGTACTTGTTCGCGTGCAGCTTCACGTAATTTTTCCATCATTGGTGAAAGGCTGGTGAGTTCGGCTCGGTAAAGATTGGTGCTAATGAGTGAACGCCGTGCCCATTGAATTTCTGCGCGTTGCTCATCAGGCAAGATGTTTTCTACCTTTGCAATTGCGCTGAGTGCCGCGGCTTGGTATAAGCTGCCCCAAGTCTCGCGGATCAAATCTGTGCCGAGATAAACTGCCACGGCTTCTTCGAGTGAAAAGGTGAGCGGCGGAAGTTTGTATCCGCGTACCAGCGAGAACCCGCCATACGGTCCGCGCTCGGCATAGACGGGAATCCCCATTTCATCCAACATGGCAAAGTAGCGGTGGACGGTGCGCAGAGAAACGCCTAACTTTTCAGCCAATTCATTGGCTTTTGGATTGGGCTGGTTTTGCAGTAATGTGATGAGAGTGAATAGGCGCGTGGCGACGTTGGTCATGGTTCATCCTTGTTAAATATAAAGCGGGTATATGTCATATTGTGACATATACCCGCAGGGAATTCCAGCGACATTTTTATCCTTTTTTGATGATGCTTTTCCCATACTTGTCTTGGAGTTGATCCACAACTTCTTGCAACTTGCGGGATTTTTCGCTTCCGACGTCCCACAAACTGAGTTGACGAACCGGGGCTCCGATTCCGCTGACGCCGACTCCGATCAACCGCACCGGTTGATTTGGCTTGCGGACGGATTTCATCAACTTCACAGCGGCGTGAAATATCTCTTCTTCATTGTCTGTGGAAGTGGGCAAAGTGGTTTGACGGGTGATGGTGGTGAAGTCTGACCAGCGTAGTTTTACTTTGACGGTTTTTCCCGTCAGGTCATTCTTTCTTAATTGACGTGCCACATCTCTGGCTTGTTCACGCAGAGTTTTTTCGAGAGTCTTCTCGTCGCTGACATCCACGTTATAAGTGGTTTCCTGGCTAATGGATTTGGTTTCAGACTCGGTTGAAACAGGGCGATTATCAATGCCGTGTGCATGTTGCCACAGGTCACGTCCGTTTTCGCCGAATAAGTTGACTAATTCTTTTTCGGGCCAGTTGGCAATGTCTCCAATGGTGTGAATGCCAAGCTCGGCTAATCTTGCATTTGTTTTCGGTCCCACGCCCCAGAGCATGTCCGCGGGTAGGGGAGCGAGGAATTTGGCTTCGTCGCCTGCAGGGACAACCGTAAAGCCGAATGGCGGCTCGTTCTTTTTCTTGCTCGACTTCTTGCCAACCTCGGTGGCGATCTTTGCCACGAGTTTATTGGATGCAATGCCAACGCTTGAGGGTAGATTCAGCTCATTTCGTATGGACAGTTGTAAGTCGAGGGCGAGGCGGGGTTTATCCGCTTGAATATCAGAGATATCGAGAAAAGCTTCGTCGATGGAAATCTGTTCGACGAGGGGAGTCAGGCTGTGTAATTTTTCCATCACCTTCTGAGAATATTCGCCATAGAGATGATGCCTGCCCGACACGATGATCAAATCTCTGCACAGCTTAACTGCGCGAGACATGGGCATGGCACTGCGAATTCCCAATGCGCGTGCGGCATATGAACACGAAGCCACCACGCCGCGTTCATCGGGCTTGCCGCCAACAGCAAACGGCTTACCGCGCAGTTGCGGATTTTGAATTTCTTCTACAGAGCAGTAAAACGCATCCAGATCAAGGTGAAGGATCGTGCGAGGCATATTTGTATTATAGTGCAGTCGATTTTTGTCTAAGAGCAGAAAAAATGGGAAAAATTGGCTATGATTTTGTCCTGTTTCATTATTGAACAATTATTAAAGAAAAGTTATACTATAGTAGCGTATAGTCAAAAGGGAACTTCTCACCGAATCTTTGCGTCTTACCCCCGAATTGACTGATGGAGGAAGAAATGAGACCTGTTTTACGATTAGTATCAACACTGCTTCTGCTGGCGGTTATGTTAACCGCTTTGCCGGGAGCAACCCCTAGCGCAAGTGCTGCGACCTGTTATTGGGCGCAGTTCGTTGCAGATGTAACGATTCCAGACGGAACTTCGTTCGCACCCAATACCGCCTTCAAAAAAACCTGGCGGATCAAAAATATTGGTACTTGCGCCTGGAACAGCAATGATGTTTCATTGATCTTTGATAGCGGCGAAAAGATGGGCGCGCCTGCCTCTCTTGCCTTGCCCACTACTGTGAACCCCGGTGCAACCGTGGATATTACAGTAGATATGACCTCGCCTGCAAATGCGGGTCATTACTTCGGGTATTGGAAATTCAAGAGCAATAGCGGTGGCAACTTTGGAATCGGTTCCACGGCTCAGAAATCATTCTGGGTTGAGATTCGCGTTTCATCTTCGACCACTGGCGCGGGATACGACTTTACCGCCAATGCGGCATCTGCCACATGGTCGAGCGGAGCCGGTGCATTGACCTTCCCCGGTACCGATGGCAATGCCAACGGGTTTGCTCTCAAACAAGATCAGCCCAAACTCGAAAGCGGTGTCACCTCGGCGCAGGCAGGTTTGCTCTTCGCGCCGAACAATGTCACCAATGGTTATGTCAAGGCGGTTTACCCTGCCTTCCGTGTTCAAAATGGTGATCGCTTCCAGGCGACCATCGGTTGTGAACAGGGCGCAACCAGTTGTTATGTGGCATATACTCTCTACTACAAGATCGGCTCTGGAGCCGAGGTTACCTTGTGGACCTTCCGAGAAAAATACGAAGGCTGGACCTATAACGTTAACCTCGACCTGAGCAGACTCGCCAATCAGGATGTGACCTTTATTCTCGTCACCTCTGCTTATGGCTCACCGACCGGTGACCGCGCTTTGTGGGTCAACCCGATCATTGCCCGCGCAGGCGGCTCCACCCCGCCGACGGCTGTTCCGCCGACCGTAACTGGCACCCCGCCGACTGTGACTCCCACCAAAACGGGAACCGTCCAACCGAATGCCTGTGACCGCGCTCAGTTCATCTCTGATGTCACTGTGCCCGATGGTACATCCTTTGCACCGGGCATTGGCTTCAGCAAGACCTGGCGTTTGAAGAACGTCGGCACTTGTACCTGGACCAATTACAGCATCATGTTCGATACCGGCGAAAAGATGGGCGGACCCGACTCCGCGCTCATCCCAACTACCGTGGCTCCCGGTCAGACTGTGGATATCACACTCAATCTCACTTCACCGACCACCGCTGGAACCTTCCGCGGCTATTGGAAGTTGAAGAACAGCACGGGTGTCCCATTCGGCATTGGCTCTGCAGGAACCAAATCCTTCTGGGTTGAGATCAAAGTGACAGGCACGGGCATTAACCCGAACACGCCTACCAAAACGACCACACCAGGCACGCCCGTCACGCCTGCCACACCCGTCTCTGGCACAAGCTATGATTTCGCTGCCAACGTTTGTGCTGCCAAGTGGTACACAGGCGCGGGCGAAATTCCATGCCCTGGCACCGATGGCGACGCCAAAGGCTTCGTACTCGTTACGAACCCGTCTAAACTCGAGACCGGAACCAACGATCCTCGCACTGGCATCCTCACTTTCCCACAGAACCAGAACAATGGATACATTCAAGGCATCTACCCATCCTATCTGGTAAAGGTTGGCGATAAATTCCGCGCCACCATCGGTTGTGAGAATGGCGCGACCTCCTGCTATGTGGTCTTCCGGCTCGATTACTCTGTTTCCGGCAGTTCCTCCATTCAAACCTTCTGGGCATTCGTGGAAAAATTCGATACCCCATCTGGTAACGTTTACAATGCAGATATTGACCTGACCCCATTGGCAGGACAGAACTTGAAGTTCATCCTTACTGTCCTTTCCACGGGTCCTGCAACGGGTGACCGTGCATTATGGGCAGGTCCGATCATCTTCAATGCTTCAGGTGCAGTTGTTGCGCCTTCAGCAACGCCCACTGCAACCAGCACAACCGCAGCGGCATCGGCTACGTCAACTGTCACAAGCACCACGGCGGCGGGTCCGTCTGAAACTCCATCTGCTACCCCCACGGCAACCGGAACTCCTACTCCAACCAACACAGTCGCGCCGTAAACACGTTCACAAAAAAAGTTCCCGTTGTCTCAAAGGCAGCGGGAACTTTTTTTAAACCCTCTTTTTTGACAAGGAGACTCAATGAAACGAATCATCCTTTTGGCTTTGATCTTCTTAACCGCCTGTTCCACTCCTCAACCTACTCCCGCCTCCTTCTTCGACGTTTCGCCTGTTTCGCCAACCCAAGCCTTGGCAGCAACGCCTGAACCGATTCTTCCTGTGCTAGAAACGGCTTTTCCAACGCTTGCCCCTGTTCCCGGCTCAAGCGTTGAGACCGGAGAATTGTATTTCTTCCTCCAGCCTCGCCAGGGAGGTGGAACCATCGAACTCGTAAAAGTCTCTGCCGCCTGCATTAGCGACCCGGTCAATTGCCCGCCCATGGAACGCATCGCCGTTCCATTCGCATTCAATTTCACCATCAACGCTCTCGCCTGGTCGCCCGATGGAAGGTATGCCGCCTTTTCCTACTCTGCCAACCCAAGCGGAACGCCGACACAAGTATGGCTCTTCGATGCCGAAGCAAAAACCTGGCGGGCGCTTGCAGAATTCCCCTATATTGACCCGCCCTTCTGGTCACCCGATGGTGCATGGATCGCCTTCCGCACACAAGATGGAGTTGGCGGGGAAGAAGTATTTATCATTCGTCCAGACGGCACCGAGTTGAAAAACATTGCCACTGATCTACCCGTAGACGGACGCCCGTACATCATGGACGGTTGGTACACCGAGAATGTCATCATGCGTTCTGCCTTGCCCGGCGCTCAGGGAAACATCTACCTCGTTCGAGCCGCAAATGGACAGTCCCGCCCGATGTTTGAAACTCTGCTTACCAAAGCGCAGTTCATCGCCTCGCCCGATGCGGGTTTCTTTGCATATGATGAATATGATTACACCTCGCAAAACCATTCCGTAAAAGTGATGGAGCCTGATGGCGCGAACGCCGAAACCATTGCGCAATTCACGGGCGGCTCGATCTACCCCATGCTCTGGTCGCCAGATTCCAGCCTGATTGCATTTAATTACTACGGTAACCTGGCAGGTGGGAATGCCAGTGCCGAAGTCTTTATTATTCCAAGAACTGGCGGTGAGTTAAAGTCTGTTTACAAGGGCAATACGGTCGGGCGTTTGTTGTTCTCTCCAAATGGAAAATATCTGCTGGTCGAAGAAACGACCTCTGCTTCTGGTGGTCATTTGTTTTTAGTTGATCTGGCAACTTCAAATGTGAGTATTTTACAAGCCCCCGGTCTTTCAACAGATTTTGATTGGTATGCCCCCTCGTGGCGACCTTGACCTATATTTTCTCCACCCATTGCGCCCGCCATTCGGGCGCTTCGAACGGTTCGGGCCAGAACTCGATCTGTTTCCAGATCTTCCCATCCCGAATAGTAGAAAAGGTAATGACCCGGTCATGCAAGGTTCCATCTGTTACTGAAACATCGCTGACCACTACATCGCTTTCCGCAACGATGGAGTTTATGGTGAAGTGCCATATTCCTTGAGTGGGATACGCTGTATTTAACTTTGCAAAATTTTCCCGCCCGCGTATCCGTTCGCCGGATTGATGCCACTCGAGGGTGAAATCGTCATGCAAGAGTTCAGCGGCTTTGTAAAAATCATTTCCTTCCATCACCCGCCAGAATTGCTCGATAATTTCTTTGGGTTTTGTATTATCCATTGCTTAACCGTTTTAGCACATCCATGGCGCGCTCTGCATCTTTGACGGGGACGAAGAGGTGGTCGTGATAATAAGCGGCCACGACATTGCAACTGATGTTCGCCTCGGTCAGCGCCTTGGCGACGGCGGCGGTCAAGCCGACCGCTTCCAGAGAGGAATGGATATTCAAGGTGATCCACGCGCAAATAACGGAATACAACAATAAATTTTCATCTGCCCGTGTTTTGGGCAGGATGACCGTCACTTCTTCTTTTTCTTGAAATATACACAGTGGGTCGAGTTCGGCTGCACTCGAAAGCGAATTTACAAGGCAGAAAACATACTCACCTTCGTTTCGAGTCGGCTTTAATCCTTGAAGGAGTTTGGTAAGGTTGGTTTCACCGGTCATTTTCGTTTCACATCCAGGATCGCGATTTTGGTGGAATGGTTGAATGGTGCGGGATCTGTGATGGGCGAACCGACCCGGTTTGCCCCGATGAAATCTTCAGGAACTGAGATCAATTCTCGGATGCTCAGGTAACCGTCTTTGCAAATGTTTTCCAATGCCTGCATATATTCGGCTCCGCTAAGGAAGACGGCATTGTTGATTGTGATCAGGATTCCTCCATCGTTGATCAGTGGGCGCACCTTGTTGATGAGCCGTTCACTTTCGTGAAGCAGGTCCACTTTGCCGTGCGAGGTGGAAGAGAAAAAGGGCGGGTCAATGATGACACAATCGAAAGTCTGCTTGCCAGCTTTGAAGCGTGAAACGGCTGGGAAGAAATCTTGCGAAATGAAGTTTTGCTTTTGAATGGGATAGCCGTTCAGGGCGAAAGAATCTTTTGCGAGATTTAGGAATTGTCGGTTCAAGTCAGTCTGAACGACTTGGGTTGCTCCGCCTGCGAAGGCTGCCACCCCAAGACTACCAGTATATGCAAAGGTATTCAGCACAGATTTCCCGCGGATGTTTTCGATCAGCCACTTGCGCAGGTTGCTTGTGTCAAGATAGAAACTCGCGTCGCGGTTCAAGGTTAGATCGACGGCATACCAGATGCCATGTTCTTTAATCTTGCGATCATGGCTGTCTCCAAAGATCAGAGTGCCGTTCTTTGCCTGCCGAGTGATGCCGCGGCGTGTCTTGAGAATTCCGGCTTTTAGCCATGGCAGGGCGTTTCGTGTGTATTCAGTGACCTCACGAATAAAGTCCGATTCAGGCTGTTCTGAATAGTCATGGACGACGAGAGTCTGACCATAGACATCCAGCACAAGATCCGCATAGCCTTCGTAGAATCCGTTGAAGAGGCGAAACGCCCCTTCGTGACCAGACCCGCTCAACGTCTGGTATGAGGCGTGGTTTTGATCGAGTCGAAGCGCATGGGCTTGGTCTAGCAAGGGGCGCAGGATGTCAAATCTCATTTCCATCATGGGTTAATTCGAGGCTGGGTCATTTTCGAAAGACAAGCCGCTGGGCGAGTTGATCGAGTTGGTCTACGCTGATGGGTTTGGCGAGCACAAGCAGGTTTTGGCTGTTGAGTTCTGACTCTGAAAGTTCGGCGGCTTGCGCTGGGTTGGCTGTTACGATCAACACCCAGGTTTCGGAAGTTTCAGTCCGTTTGCGTAGTTCATGAAAGATTTCGATGCCTGAATATACCGGGAGGTTCAGGTCGAGGATGATGAGATCGGGAGTTGCGCTTTTTAACCTTTGCATTGCGCTTTCACCATCATATATAGTTTCCACCTGGATGCCGATGCTGCGCAGGGTGTCTGAGTAGATCTCGGAAAGGAAAAGGTCGTCCTCAACGACAATGGCGTGGGGTTGTTTACTCATGATGAGCCTCAGCTTCTTCGATGATAAGGGGAAGTGTGACGGTGAACGTAGTCCCTTTTCCTACAGTGCTTTCAAGAGAGATTTTGCCTCCCATCAAATTAACAAGTTGTTTGGTGATGGAAAGCCCCAGCCCATATCCTTTGCGCAGAGCTTTATTCGCGTCTGCGAGTTGTTTGAATGGTTCAAACACGGTTACGATCGATTCGGGTGGAATGCCGGGTCCTGTGTCTGAAACTTGCATGCTCCATTGAGTTTGGGAATCGCGGTTAACTCGTACGGTGATGCCGCCCGTCTCAGTAAATTTTATGGCATTGCTAATGAGGTTGACAAAGATCTGTTTCAATCGCTGGCTGTCGCCTACAATGGAGATAGGCAGTTCATCTGAAATGGAGTAATTGAATTGGATATTCTTCGCTTCTGCCAGGACGCTCAATTGATTACAAATGGAGCCGAGTACCTCGCGGGGTTCGAAGGGGCGTTCGGATAATTTCAATTTTCCGCTGTCGAGCTGAGCCTGGTCGAGCAATTCAGAGACAAGCCCATCGAGGTATTGTGTGCTGTCTTTGATGCGCCCGAGAATGTTGACTTGTTTCTCGGTCAGGTCGCCGTAGGATTTTCGCGCGATCAGATCGGTATACCCGAGGATGATGCCCAACGGCGTGCGCAGTTCGTGGCTGACGTTTGCAAGCAATTGTGATTTGAAGCTGTTCGCCTGCATGGCTTCATCGCGTGCGATGGCAAGTGCAGATTCATTTTCTTTGATGCTGGAGACATCTCGTAAGGTGATGATGTGCCCGTCATTTTGCCCGGCCTTGCTGCGCAGGGTGCTGACGAAAAGTTGCAGCCAGCGCATTGGCTCGCCGCGTTTTTCAATGACCACCTCGCGGTTATAGCCGTGGGTTTGCAAGGCTTTGTCGTTCAATTGAAACCAGGGGTTGAACACATCATGGAAAGAATTTCCGATCACTGCATTGGGCTGTAAATTGAATATTTCCTGTGCGGCGGGATTGTGATCGATGATCCGCAGATTGGCGTCGAGCACGATCACGGCATCGGAGATGCTTTCGAAGACGGCGCGGTGCGCCACGGGCAGAAGGTCGAGGAAGCGGTAGCGTAAGAAACCCCACCCGAGGATCAGGATGGAGATGGAGAACATGACCGGGGTAATGTCGACGCGAACGGGCAAGAGCCCGGCAAGCACGATCCCGTTCGAGATCCACGGCAGTAGAATGGCGGTTACATTAATGATGATCTGCGAACGGTACACGCCGCGATTTTCCCAATATTCGCGCATCAGAAAATAGGTGCCAAGCACGAGGATGCCGTAAATATAAATTGCATGCAGCCAGAACCACCAGCCGAGCGGATTGCTGATGAGTATCAGACCGGAAGTTTTATCCACGACCATGCCAAAGCTTGTGAAGAACCAATAATGGAGTTCGTTCGTCAGAATAACGATAAACGTGAGAATGGGAAAGATGAGAGCCAGTTGGATGTTGCGTTTCGTAAGCCAGTTTGAATGACCGGAATATGCGAGAGAGAACGCCGTCCACGAAAGCGGCACGCCCATCACGCCAATATACCCAAGTTTTACCGCCCAGATCTTGAAAACAAGATTTGTACTGCCAAGTTCAAACACATAACTCAACGCCCATTCCGAAGCAAAGAAGCACATCGCAATGAATGGGACGGCTGTGGGATTCCTTCTGAAGCGGAGTGCATATACCCCCAATAAAAAGGTAAGGATGACCGAGAGAACCCAGGGCAGGAGGAGGGGAGTGATCTGCATTGTATGTATTATACAGTGTGATGTGGCGTTGTTAGAATTGCGGGAACATGATGAACGCGACGCTCATTCTGCGGGGTTGGATGAAGAGCGCCTCTTTCGCCGACCAGGCTTGTTTCTTCACCATTGGCATTAACATTCTCTGATGATTTGTCCTGCTGACTTGTTGCGAATGTTTACTCCACTTTTCTGATGTTTCTGGGGTTGAAGACCGAGATTTCACGCATCTTCAATGTAGATTGCGCTTCAGCGTCCAACTGCACCCAATAAAAACTACGATGCTCAGAGTATGGGTCAATGCGCACGATGGTGCCCGGATACCAGCCTTCGTTCTGCCCGAATTTTGAATCGAGGAAAATCTGAACCCGGTCACCGATATGTAAGATCTCGTCCATTATTTTTTGCGGGAGGCGAACCAGAACAATCCGACCCCGATGGCGGCAGTGATTGCTCCATTGATCGCCCATTGCGGGTCGCCGGTCATAAAACTGCCGGGCAGGATGTTGACGCCTTGAAGGATCCAAATGATCCCGGCTGCGACCAAGAGGACGGCAAATATCTTAAGGATTGTGTTTAGCATGTATGTACCTCGATGGATTATTTTTAAAACTCCCTGTCTTAATGACAGGGAGTTGACGATACGACTTTGTTTTTGAAATGGATGCGTTAAGGATTGGGTGTGCCTTCAACAGCGACGCCAACCCAGGTGAAGACGCGTCTTTCGCTGGTTGCACCGGATGCGACCCAGATCGGCTGTCCCTGTTCATCCACGCCAGATTGCAGGACGGGGACGACCCACCAGCGCATGACGTGTGCCACGTTATCGCGCGGACGGAAGGAGGACGGCACAATGTATTTGGTGTCAGTGACGTAATCGGTGATGCGACGGGTCTGGTTGGCGGTCACATCTTCAACGATGACTTGATAGGCTTCGCCGTCACGCAGTACGCCGACGGATGCCCATTGCAAAGTGACAACGTCGTTTGCCAGGGTGAAGGCAGCGCCGTCCGCAGGCAGAAGCAGGTTCGGGGCGGGGTAGGGAGGCGGAAGCGTCGCAGTGGGGGTGGGTTTGTTTGGATCGGGTGCGCGTTCGCAGAGCGGTATCAGGATTGTTTGCCCGAGGAAGACGTTATCGGTGGTGAGACCGTTGAACTCTTTGATGGCGTCCATCGAAACAGCGTAGTTGGCAGCAATGCTGGAGAGGGTGTCATTTTCTTGAACGGTGATCGGTACGGTTTCACAGGCGATGCGGGTCGCATCTGCGGAAAGCGGAGTGTTGGTGGGTGGCGGCGGGATGGTGGGAGTGGGATAGGGAATCTTCAAGACCTGCCCAACCGAGATCGGGCAACTGGAAGGCAGGTTGTTGGTGATGATGATGCTTTGGACTGAGACGTTGAAATTGAACGCGATCTGTGAACAGGAACCATCGTTGACCGAAACGGTGTAATCAAATGGAGGCTGTAGAGTGGGTGTGGCGGTTTCTGTAGCTGGCAGTGTGACCGTTGCCGTGAGGGATGCGGTTGGGGTCTCTGAAGGAGTGGCAGTTTCAGAGGTTGCGGTTTCTGGACCTCGGGGAAGGAGGAAGAACGTGAGTCCGGCGACAACCAGAATGATCGCCAATAACGATCCGATGGCTGCGGGCAGACTAAGCGTTACCTGCGGCAGGCTGGCGGCTTTGACAGAACGCTCCGCTTGTTTGACAGCCTTGGGCTGGGGTTGTGCGCCAAACTCTGTGCCACACACCAAACAACGAACGGCGTTCTCGCTTAGGCGCGTTCCACAGGTTGGGCATATCTTGGTTTTGCTGGAATTTGATTCTTGGGTCATCGGGCGAGGATTATACCATTGAACAAATATGAGATTTTTTGCGTCGTTGCACGGTATGGACGCTTAATCAACGTTTGGTTTTGGTTTGGATGTGACCAATACTTTGTCTACACGGCGTCCGTCCATGTCCATGACTTCGAAGCGAAGGTTGCTCCATTCAAAATGGTCTGTAGTTTGCGGCAAACGCCCAAGTGAGGTCATAACAAAACCGCTTAATGTTTCATATTCATCTTCATGTGGGAGTTCGTTCAAGTCAAATATTTCTTTGAATTCGTCCACTTCCAACATGCCGTCGAGAAGCCATGAGCCATCTTGTCGTTGCGTTGCTTGCGGCTCATCACCTTCCATAACGCCGACGATCTCTTCGAGGATATCGTTGATGGTTAACAAGCCCTGCACGCCGCCAAATTCATCCACTACGAGGAGCATTTCTGTGTTGTTCTTTTTTAGCACTTCCAAAGCGCGGGAGGCAAGCATGGTCTCTGGAATAAAGTAGGCGGGCTTTGCCAACTCTTTGAGATTGATCTCTTTTTTGGAGAGGGTGGTGACGAGCAGGTCACGTGATTTGACAATGCCAAGGATGGTTTCGAGCGAATCCTGCCGGATGGGAAAGCGGGAATACGGGCTGTTGCCGATCTTTTCGAGGATCTCTTCCATACTGTCGTTCACGTCCAGCCAGACGATCTCTGTGCGGGGAGTCATGACAGAATAGACGCGGGTGTCGCCCAGGCTGAAGATGCCCTCCACCATATCTTGTTCGGCTTCTTCAAAGATACCCGCCTGCGTACCCTGATCGATCAAGACTTGTAATTCCTCTTCCGTGATCATCGGTTCATTGGTCGGCTTGACGCCGAACATGGTCAGCACGAGTTCCGTCGCCCAGCTCATTAATTTGACCAGCGGAGAGAACAACGTGGAAATAAAGATCATCGGTCCCACTACGATCTTGGCGATTCTTTCCGGGCTGTTAATCCCCAATCGTTTAGGCACAAGCTCGCCCAGCCAGATGGTTAGAACCGTGATCACAATAACGACAATACCAATGCCAATGGTGTCGCTGTACAACCCGATATAGGGCAGGTTATGAAAGGAGACAGCCAGCGCTTCGGCAATGGTTGCACCGCCGACTGCACCCGCCAGCACGCCGATCAATGTGATGCCGATCTGAATGGTGGAAAGGAAGATATTCGGGTTTTTCAACAACTCCAGGGTTGATGCGGCGGTTTTATCGCCTTCATTTGCCAGTTGTTGAAGTTTTGCCTTGCGCGAGGCAAGCAAGGCAGCTTCAGACATTGCCAAAACGCCGTTGATAATGATCAACAAAAAGATGACTAAAATTTCACTGCTAATGCTCATTGATTCCTGTTTAAGATATGAAATGATTAAATGAATTTATGCCGCGTGCAAGTGCACTCGCGGCTTTGTGATTTCCACCAGGTTGGTTGATGAACGGGGGTAGGTTCGGGTTCTATCGGAATGTCGGACATGATGTTTCGTGCTAGGTTTTCGCCCTTATTGTACCTGAAAGTTACTTCTTTTTTGCAAGCTTCTCTTCCATGCTCTTCATGCGTTTGTTCAGCCTTGCATATCCACGTGTAATGATTAAGGGAATTACGATTGCCAACGCGATCAAAACACAGGTGATGCCAAGCTCAAGGACGCCAATGCGGAACACGATTTAACGTACCTTGATCCCGCTTCCGGCATGCGCTTCGCCAACCAACCAATAGGGCTGGTTCAGCTCCTTTGCGCGGACTTCGAAAGCGGACAGTTTTTCAGGCGCAATTCCAAATAATAATCCGCCGCTGGTTTGCGGATCGAATAAAAGCATTTGCGAAGGCTCATCTAACCCTTCGAAGGTCACAAATTTTTCAAAATGTTCTTTATTGTCGAATGCGCCGCCGGGGAAGATGCCTTTTTCAGCATAGCTTCGTGCTCCGCTGAGAAATGGGAATTTTGAAAATTCAAATTGCAGTGAAACCCCAGACGCCTTCGCCATTTCATTGGCATGACCAAGAAACCCGAAGCCAGTAATATCCGTTCCGCCGCGCACACCAAATTCCACTGCCAGCTCGCCCGCAGATTTATTCAAGCGAGACATCCATGCAATGGCTTCCTCAATATGCTTCTCTTCAGCTTTTTCTTGTTTCACTGCGGTTGTCGTCACGCCAGCGCCGAGGGGTTTGGTGAGAATTAGCACATCACCAGCTCTTAACCCGCTCTTGCTAATGATCTTTTGCGGATGCACAAACCCGATCGCCACCAAGCCGTATTTTGGCTCTTTATCTTTGACCGTATGCCCGCCTGCAATGACCACGCCCGCTTCGCGTGCTTTTTCCGCTCCACCGCGCAGAATTTCACTCGAGACCTCCGTGGGCAGGTTATCTGGCAGGGCGGCAATGTTCAACGCTAGGAAAGGACGCCCACCCATGGCGTAGACATCAGACAAACTGTTCGCCGCAGCAATCGCACCGTATTCATACGGAGTGTCCACTACGGGGGTGAAGAAATCAGTGGTCACCACAATGGCTTGCTCATCACTTAAACGCCAAATCGCCGCATCATCCGGCGACTCGAGACCGATCATCAAGTCGGGATAGGCAGCAGGGTCAAAAATATCTTTGATCGGACGCAGAACCTGCGTCAGCGCATCCGCGCTTAGTTTAGACGCTCAACCCGCACAAGCAGAAAGAGTCGTCAAACGCACTTCACGTCCGGTTTGAGGGATGGGCATGATGATCCTATACAAAGACCTGACAGGTTTTTGAAAACCTGTCAGGTCTATTTCTACAAATTTTATTGCCCAGCCGCAGGCGCATTGCCTGGCAGCGGCAAAATGAACTGTTGGTCGCTGGGGACAAAGATCGTTTGAACACCCGGAGCCAAATTCAAAATATATTGATATTGGATCAACTCAGGTGTTAATGATTCAGCCAGCAAGCGGTTCGCTTCTGCTTCAGCCTGAGCTTGAATCAAACGTGCCTCAGCTGCACCCTGTGCTGCGATCACGGCTGCATCTGCCTGACCTTGCGCCACCTGACGAGCCTGCTCGGCTTCTTGCTTTCTTTGTTCCACAACGAAAGCCGCCTGCTGAGCCTGTTGTTCGGCGATCTGTTTTTGCTCTACAGCCGCGGCGTATTCATCACTAAATCGGATATTGCGTAGGACGAAATCGCGCATGATCAGGTTGTTATCAGCAAATATTTTAACCAACTGATCGGTAATTGAGTTTGCCATTTCTTCGCGTTTGGTGCTGACGATCTCTTCCACACCATATTGTGAAGCCACATCACGAATAATACCGCGTGCCTGAGTACGCACGAACTGATCTTCGTAATTGGATCGCCAAGTGGAATATAGCTGAACTACTTTGAGCGGGTCCACGGCGTAAATGACAGATGCATCAATATAAACTTGCTGCCCATCCTTAGTACGTACTTGGATTGAGTCATCACTACTCTGAGCCCCTTCATCTGCCACAGAAGACATGGTGTAGTTTTGATTTGTTTTGGGGAAGCGTTCCACCCGTTCAGCAAAAGGCACGATCCAGTGCAAACCCGAGTCAAGCGGGTCTGGGCGAATACCACCTTCACCGAGCACTGTCACCACCACAGCCAGTTCATCCGGCTCAACGAACACGATCCCAGCACCAATGCTGGTAAGCAAAATCGCTGCAACCACTAGAACAATCGCAGCAGTGCTTAAACCACCCACCGGTTGTTTTCGGCTGGCGCGTACCGAAATCGCCACCAAAATACCGATAAAGCCTATCCAGGCAAAAGAAGCAATCCCTTGCAGTAAACTTGAAATATTCATGGTTTCTCCATTTCTCTTTCGAAAATTATAACCGTCTTGCCGTTCGCCTCGAAGCATGTTAAGATTTTTCAAATGAAAACCGCCCGAGGCAAGCTCGAAGAAATCTATCTGGATGGCTCCGCCCGCATCGCTTGCCCGCCCGAGCTGACTCCTGCCCCCGGACAATATCTGCTTGCCCATGCCCACGGCTCAAACGACCCCTTGCCTGTTCCTCTTTTCTCCAGCCTACCCCTGCCTCCAAGCGGATTCCGCTCCGCGCCGGCTCTGCCTTCTGTATGGCAACCCGGTCAATCACTCCATCTACGCGGACCCATTGGGCATGGTTTCACCGTCCCGGCGCAAGCACGAAAGATCGCACTGATCGCATTCGACGACTTGCCTGCACGTTTGCTGGGGCTGCTTTCTTCTGCTTTGAAACAAAAGGCTGAGGTCGTCCTGATCAGCGATTCAGCAATCCAAGACCTGCCTGAGATCGTCGAAGTCCAGCCGCTGAAAGCCTTGTTGGAAGCCCTTCAATGGGCAGACTACGCCGCGATGGATATTGATAGGGAGAATCTGAATCAGTTAAGGGAAAGGCTGGCAGGGAAGGAACAAGTCACATCGAAGCTCGAGGCGCAGATCCTTATCCGCGCACCCATGCCATGCGGCGCGATCGCTGAATGCGGAGTCTGCGCGCTGTCCCTCCATCATGATTGGAAGATGATCTGCAAAGAGGGTCCGGTGTTTGAATTGAGAGACCTGTTATGAAAAAACCTCCCGAGCGGGAGGTTTTTTATTTAGTACCAAATGCGGAAGGATGTTGTTGTGTTGCCTGATAGGTTGTTATAGGTACATGTAATATCGGTGTAGATGAGACTGCCATAGGGTTGATTCTGGAAGGCAAGCGATAAGATGCCCACGCCGTTCTTATCACTGGTGATGATGGTGGAGTCTTTCGCGCCATTCGGCCAGTTGACGACTGCCGTACACGAAGCATCTGCGATCGGCTGCATGCTCTGATCTTGTACCACGACAAAGAACAACTGCTCATCATTCGCCAGAGTAACGGCTTTCCATACGAAAGCACGTACGCGCATATCGCTGACCACGCGCGGCGCATTGTCCATCGGGCTGACCGGCGCAAGCAATGCCGGGTCTTCACCGAGTTTGTCGAAGTAAGCGCGCCCAAGGTCTGAGATCACCACACGGTACCCTTCGGCTCGCCAGGGCTGCCATTCGAGCCGGGCATGTTCAAAGTATTGAACGATCTTATTTTCGTGATATTCAAAACCGGAGATTGGAAAACCGAACTGTGCTGCGCCGCCGTTCGCATCGAAAAATTCAAGGAAGGCAAAACAAACGTCGAATCCTGTTTCCACATAGGTGCGGCAGGCAAATGAATTGCCGACATTCAAAATGCCGGTGGTGGTGTACATATCGCGCCCTAGATGTGTCAGTTGAGTGCGCTGTCCTTCGGGCAGATCGGGGTTGTACTCAAAGCGAGCGCGCTGAAAATACTGAACCGTCTTTCCATCCTTACTTGTAAATTGTTCAGTGATGGGGTAGCCAAAGATGTAGGCTGCATTCGGGTTGCTATTGAAGAACGCAAGGAACTCGCCTGATACGTTATGTCCCGTTTCGCTAAAATATTTGGAATCTGTCGTTTGTGCGAGAACAGGAATCCAAACAGTCAGGAGGAGGAATGCGACAGCGATGGGAGTGAGAAATTTCTTCATGTCTGGACCGATTTCATTATACACAGAAACACCCTGCTCGACATTACAACCAACTAACTTGGGGCAAACTACAGGTTTTCCCTATGTTGTAGAAGTTCTTTCAGGATGTTTTCTGCTGCATGCCCATTTCCATAGGGATTTGCTGCGAAAGACATGGATTTATAAGCAGCCTGGTCGTCTAATAGACGGTTCGCTTCAGACGTGATTTGAGCTGTTTCTGTTCCTGCAAGTTTGAGCGTCCCTGCTTCAATCCCCTCCGGTCGTTCCGTCACATCCCGCAATACCAGGGTTGGGATGCCGAATGCAGGGGCTTCTTCTTGAATACCGCCTGAGTCGGTCAGAATAATGTGCGTGTGTTTCATCAAATGCACAAGCGGAAGGTAATCCAACGGCGGGAGCAGGGTGATGTGATCCACTCCCATCAAAAGCCGATTTACGGGTTCTTGCACATTGGGGTTTAAATGAACGGGATAAACGATCTCCACATCGCCGCGGCTTGCCAACTCGATCAATGCTTGGCAGATATTCTCCATCGGCTCGCCGAAATTTTCGCGCCGGTGCGCTGTCACGAGAATCAAGCGACGAGAAACGGGTGACGAGTTTTCACTCGTTTCTCGTTTCTCATTACTTATTTGTAATTTCGCCAATAGAACGCGCACCTCGTCTGGCTCAGGTTGTTTTGCCACGAATTGCAGTGCATCAATTACCGTATTCCCTGTGACCTTGATGATGCTTTCGTCCACGCCTTCACGAAGCAGGTTTTTCTTCGACCATTCCGTGGGTGCAAAGTGCAGGTCTGCTGTCACGCCAGCAATGCGGCGATTAATTTCTTCAGGGAATGGCGCCCACTTATTGTGCGTGCGCAAACCTGCCTCCACGTGCCCGAATTTGATGCGGCGGTAGTAGCACAGTAGGGAGGTGATGGCAACGGTTGTGGTGTCACCCTGGGCAAGAACCCAGTCGGGTGAGAAATCTGTCAGTACGGGGTCGAGGTGCGTGAAGATGTCCGCGCTTAATTGGGCGAGTGTCTGCTCATCGCGCATGAGATTCAGGTCGTAGTCTGGCTGGATCTGGAACAGACTCAGCACCTGGTCCAGCATCTGGCGATGCTGAGCGGTGACACACACCCGTGCCTCAATGCTCGGGGTGATAGCAAGTTTTTTGACCACAGGTGCCATTTTCACGGCTTCGGGTCGAGTTCCGAAAACTGTAAGGACTCTCATAGTTCCTTTATGCTACAAATAACCTACTAAGGTTATGGAGATTGATCTTATGTTCTCAATAAGAAAAATGAAATTTCAGGTTATTCCCATTATTCTGCTTCAAATTTGTCTGTCTTTCCTGCTTTCGTCTTGTGAAGCGACTGCGTCTTGCAATTTGCAGGCAGTGGCAGGCGGGGCGCAGTATTGCGAACATTTTGAAGTGAAATAAGGTTAGGAAGGTTTGCCCGACCCCAGTTTTACGAAGCGGAAACCCGCATCCTGCCAAGCTTTGCCATCCCAACCGTTGACGGTATCGATGATGATCCGCGCTTTCGTTTTTGCAGATACTTCAGCAGGAGAGAGCATTGCAAGCTCACTATGCTTTACAAGGAATACGATCGCATCTGCATCGCGAACGGCATTGTCAAATGTGGGGGCAATTGTAATGCCGGGCAGGGAGGCTTCTGGTTTAAAAGGCTCGCACGCCAGCACATCTGCGCCTTCTTTTTGTAAATAGTGAACCACTTCCACGGCGGGACTTTCACGCAGGTCATCTACATCGGGTTTGTAAGCGAGACCTAGCGCGGCGATCTTTTTCCCTTTGAGCGAACCCAACGTGCGTTTGACTACATCCACTACAAAGTGCGGTTGTGAGTCGTTGACCTGTCGTGAATGGTAGATCAACGGCGTCAATTCCGGCGCGGCTTCGACGAAGAACCACGGGTCTACACTGATGCAATGACCGCCAACACCAGGACCCGGGCTGAGGATCTTCACGCGTGGGTGCAGGCTGGCGATCGAGATGGCTTCCCAGACATCCACGCCGAATCTATCGGCAAGGCGTGAGAACTCGTTGGCGATGGCAATGTTCACATCGCGATAGGTGTTCTCCATAAGTTTGACCATTTCAGCAGTGGTGGCATCGGTTTGGATGATCTGTCCTTTGACGAAGAGTGAATACAGGTCTGCGCCAGCCCTTGCGGATTCTGGAGTGATACCGCCGATGACACGCGAATTCTCGATCAACTCGCGCAATATCTGCCCCGGCAGCACGCGTTCAGGGGAATAGCAAAGGTGAAAGTCGGTACCCGCTTTCAGTGTGGATTTTTCCAATATGGGGGCAACCAGATCAATGGTCGTGCGAGGCGGTGACGTCGATTCGAGGATGACGACATTTCCCTTCCGCAGGTATGGCACGATCGATTCGGCGGCTGAGATCACGGCGCGCATGTCTGCGAGTTTGTAGGTTGTGCCGTTATAGGTGCCCGTTTCGTTCTCTTTGAAAGGAGTGGGGACGGCAATGATGAAGGCGTCGGCTTCGGCGGGTTTGAGGGCTGCTTTGAATTTTCCGCTTTGCAGGGCGGTGGTGAAGGCTTCTCTTAAACCGGGTTCATGGATATGGATCTCGCCGCGGTTGAGGGTTTCGATGATCGCCGGGCTGATATCCACGCCGAGAGTTTCGATCCCATGCATGGCAAAGGTGGATGCTGTAGGTAACCCTATATAACCCAGCCCAATAACGCATAATTTATTGAATTTCACGTTGTCTCCTGTGTGAGGCATGATTTGCGCGTTTCATTATACAACTTCCATGCAGAGGGCGTGAAACGATTATGAGTCGTAAATCGTATGCTAAGGTGTAAGCTGGTGTTGTATAATCAATTGGAGGAACAATGGATTTCTTACTTAATCCGAACGTGGCGTATGTGATCTTGTTGGCGGGGATCATCCTGGCTTTCTTCTCCGCTTCAACCCCAGGGACGGGTGTGGGGGAAGTGGCTGCGATCTTCTGCTTTGTTCTAGCTGGGTATGCCGCCTATAATCTTTCGATCCATTGGTGGGCATTGCTCTTGCTGGCATTAAGTGTGCCGCCCTTTGTTCTTGCGGTCCGTAACCCGTCGAAATGGCTGCTCTATTTGGGGGTATGTATTCTTTTCCTGGTTGCCGGGTCGGTCTTCCTGTTTGCTCCTGAAGATACCTTGATCTCTGTGGATCCGTTGCTTGCTTTATTCGCTTCGGCGGTGATGTCTGTTGTGATGTGGTATGTTCTGAGAAAATTCATCGAAGTGGTAACCCGCCGCCCTGAACATGATATTGATGCCTTGATCGGTGAAATCGGCACAGCCGCTTCGGATGTGTTCAAAGAAGGAGCTGTGCAAGTGCGTGGCGAGTTATGGTCTGCGCGTAGTGAAGTGGAAATTCCCTCTGGCAGCGCCGTGCGTGTAGTTGCTCGTGAGGGTTTTATGCTCGTCGTTGAAAAAAGTCATTCGTAGAGAAAATAAAAGGAGATCATTTATGGAAGCACTTGGTGGTAGTTTATTCTGTATCTTCGGTGTTCTTGCCATCTTTCTTGTGATCGTGGTTTTCAACATGATCCGGATCGTGCCGGAATACCAGCGTCTGGTCGTGTTTCGTTTAGGACGCGTGATGGGCAAGCCGCAGGGACCGGGTATTGTCTTTCTCATCCCCGGCGTAGACCGTCCCGTTAAAGTGGATCTGCGCGAGCAGGTTCGTGAAGTTCCCCAGCAGACTTCGATCACGAAGGATAATGCACCGATTTCGATTGACTTTCTGTGGTACTTCAAGGTTATCGAACCGAGCCAGTCTGTTTTGCAAGTTACCAATTTTGAAACAGCCGCAGCCGGCATTGCGGCGACCACTCTCCGCGCGGTGATCGGTGGTATTCCGCTTGATGATGTGCTCTCTCAACGTGAACATATCAATACCATGCTGCGCACCCGCCTCGATGAAGTAACCGAACGCTGGGGTGTCAAAGTGACCAATGTCGAGATCCGCGAGATCGTCCCGCCGCGTGATGTGCAGGATGCCATGAACCGCCAGATGTCTGCGGAACGCATCCGCCGTGCCGTGGTGACTGAATCCACGGGTACGCGCGAAGCCGCCGTCAATGTGGCAGAAGGTGAGAAGCAAGCCGCGATCTTACGTGCAGAAGGACAGAAACAGGGTGCGATCCTTGAAGCGGAAGGTCAACAGCAGGCACAGGCGCTCAAAGCAGAAGGTTTTGCGAAAGCTATTGAAGCCATTTATGGTGCCGCAAAAGGTGTCGATCAGAAGACCATGACCCTGCAATACTTCGAAACGCTTAAGTCCATTGGCATGAGCCCATCCACCAAATACATCTTCCCGATGGAATTTACGAGCATGCTCGATAACTTCCTCGGCAAAGATGCAAAGAAGTAAATTGATACAGTGAACGATGAAAAGTAGAAAGTGGCAGCCCCACTTTCTACTTTTTTATTGATACAATCGCCTCGACCCATGGAAATACTACCTGCCAACCTCCTTGATATTAACTCATTGCGTAAACTGGAGAAGGAAAGTTTCGACCGCGATGCCTGGCCCCTGATCGACCTGGTTTCTGTGCTTACCTTTTCCAATGTGATTCGACTCAAGGCGGTGGAGGATGGCCGCATGATCGGCTTTGTCGCCGGAGACCCGCATCCACGCGACGGGTGGGGCTGGATCGCCACCATCGCAGTTGATTCCGACTTTCGGCGGCGCGGGATCGGTACAGCGCTTTTGCATGCCTGTGAAAAAAATTTAGGTGTGCCACGGGCGCGTTTGACCGTTCGAACATCCAACCGGGGTGCCATCACCTTGTATGAACGCGAAGGGTACGCAACCATGGATGTTTGGAAGGCTTATTACAACGATGGGGAGGATGCTATTGTGATGGAGAAAACTTTATGAGCGGGAAGCGATTGGTAGAGTATGAAGCCTTGCGGGGCTTGTCCATTCTGTTGTTATTAGCATTGCATAGTGAAGTCTTTGACCCGGGTATTTTTGGCGAAAGATTTGAAAATCTTGCGGCATTTGTAGCAAAATTCCTTCTCGGATCTTTTTTCTTTCTCGCTGGTTTTTTTACAGAAGCCTCATTAAGCAAGCCGGACGCAAGTGCATTTCGGTTCATCTGGTCGAAGTTCATCCGCATCTACCCTCCCTATTGGCTGGCTCTTGCCCTCTTTATCTTCGTGCTCGATTATAACTTGAGCCGCTCCGCGCTGGCGGTGTATCTCCTCAACCTGCAAGCCGTATTTTCCCCAACATTCGTCAAATCGCTCTTAACGCTTTGGTATATCAGTATGTTGGTGGTCTTCTATATAGTATATGGAAGCATGATGGTGGCGATCCGCTCAAGCCTTGGCTTGTTGCTCGCATCGTTTGCTGTTTTTTGGGGGGCATTATGGGCGCATCTCACATACGGTATCTTTGACCCGCGCTTCTTTCAATACTATTTCATATTTTTGGCAGGTGTTCTTTTTTGCCGATACGAAGCCATACGGGTGAAAGCCTTTAGGTTGCAAATCTTTGTGAAGATACTTTTTGCAGCTTTGAGCATAGTTATTTTAGAGTGGGTGTTTGCCTCTCAATACCCGTCGACACATATTTTTTATGTTCTTGCAACAGGGTTTTATATTTTGAGCTGGGTCTTACTTTGGTTGACGATCTTTCGTACACCCCTGGGCAGCTGGAGGTTTTGGGGCTGGCTTTCAACGGCTTCTTTCTTTGCCTATTTGATCCACCGCCCGCTCTGGCGGGTCATTGATGAATTTTTCGGTTTGGACAAGAACCTATCCACAGTTCTGACCCATCTGATTCCCGGGGCGTTATTGGCGTTGATTCTCGGCTATTTTCTCCAGCGCGGATATGACCGCCTGCTGGCTGGCTTGCGCTTGAAATGATGATGCAAGAGTCGAGTTTATTTACGATATATCCTTCGGGTTTATAATCTGCCAATATGTCTGAAACCCTGCCACCGCCCATTTGGGTCAGCAAAGCAGAACAGCTTGTAACGATGATCGAAGACCTTTCGTCACAGACACGTGTGGCGGTAGATACCGAATCGAACAGCTTGCATGCCTTTCGTGAAAAGGTTTGCCTGATGCAATTTTCCTCAGCAAAAGCGGATTATCTTGTTGACCCGCTCGTCTTTCACGACCTTAGTCCTCTTGCCCCCATTTTTTCAAACCCGAATATTGAGAAGATCTTCCACGCCGCCGAATATGACCTGATCTGTCTGCGGCGCGATTTCAATTATTCTTTTGCTAACCTTTTTGACACCATGCATGCCGCACGTGTGCTGGGCTACCCGGCTGTCGGGTTGGATAAACTATTAGGCGATAAGTTCGGTATAAAGACCGATAAGCGCCACCAAAAAGCAGATTGGGCAGAGCGCCCGCTTACGAAGGATCAGATCCATTATGCGCGGCTGGATACGCATTATCTTTTCGATCTACGCGATGTGCTGGAAGGTGAATTGAAGGAAAAAGAACGACTGCACTTTGCAAAAGAAGATTTTGAGCGTGCCTGCCGCCTCGAAGATGCCAAACCAAGATCGAACGGCGCTTCATGGGAACGCTTTGCCGGGCGCAAGGACCTTTCACAGCGCGAGTTGACGGTGATTGCACACTTATGCAAATTCCGCGACCGTGAAGCCGAACGCCTGGATCGCCCGCCCTATAAAGTGATGATGGATGATGTGTTGATCGCGTTGGCGAAAAATCCACCTGAAGCCAAGGTGGATCTTTCAGCGGCGGGACTCTCAGAGAAGCAGATCCGTTTGTGGGGTGATATGGTTTTTAGCGCGATCCGGCATGGGAGTGAGGCTCCGCTTGTAGAGCGGAGGCAGGCTGAACGTAAGGATGATGCGGTCTTGAGAAGGTTGGAAAAACTCAAGGTGTGGAGAAAGAAAGTCGGGCTCGACCTGAAAGTGGAGTCCGATATCATCCTGCCCAAACCATATTTGGCGACGCTGTCTGAACATCCACCAAAGGATATGGCGGAACTGAAGCAATTGATGAAGGACGCCCCGGCACGAGTTGAAACGTATGGCAGGCAGATCCTGAAGACTTTAGGAGTAAAAAATGCGAATTAACTTTCATGGCGCAGCGCATACTGTTACAGGTAGCCAGCATTTGCTGGAGATCAATGGAAAAAAACTTTTATTGGATTGTGGAATGTACCAGGGGAAACGCGCAGAAGCGTATGCGCGGAATGTGAATTTTAAATATACGCCGAGCAGTGTCGATGCGGTCATTCTTTCACATGCCCATATTGACCATTCGGGTAATTTACCGAACCTGGTTAAACAGGGCTATGAAGGAAATATTTTTGTCACGCATGCCACAAAGGATATTGCCAGTACGATGCTTGCCGATTCGGGGCACATTCAAGAATCGGATGCAGAGTATGTGAATAAGAAACGAGCTCAACGCGGCGAAGAACCCATCGAACCGTTGTATACGAAAGCAGATGCGGAAGAAGTAGGCAGCATGTTCGCAGGGGTGGATTATGATCAGGCGTTCCAACCGATTCCCGGTGTGGTGGCGCGGTTTTATGAAGCGGGGCACATCCTTGGTTCTGCGGGTGTTTCACTTGAGATCGAAGAAAAAGGACGGAAGTTCCATTTGTGGTTTTCAGGTGATATCGGGCGTTTTAAGCTGCCCCTGCTGCGTGACCCGGTTTTACCAACCCATGCCGATTACATGATCATGGAAAGCACCTATGGCGACAAGAGCCATAACGACCCCATGTTGGCATTCGATGAATTTCAAAAGGTCGTCAAACGGACCATTGAGCGCGGCGGCAAGGTGATCGTGCCTGCCTTTGCAGTGGGACGCACGCAAGAGATTGTCTATCACTTGAACCAGATGATGTACGAAGGCGATGTGCCGCGGGTGCCCGTGTATGTAGACAGTCCACTGGCGGTGAAGGCTTCGGATATTTTCAAGAACCATTTGGAATGTTTTGACGATGAGACAAAGGAATTCGTGCGCGAGTCACGCCACCCAGCCTTGGATTTCCCCATGCTGAACTACATTCGATCGGTGGAAGATTCGAAAGCATTGAACGAACGTACCGACCCGATGGTCATCATTTCGGCTTCGGGTATGGCAGAAACCGGACGTGTCGTGCATCACATCCGCAATAATATTGAGAATCCACGCAATACGATTTGCATCGTTTCGTGGCAGGCACCCGAGACGCTGGGACGCAGGTTGGCAGATCGCGAACCGGAAGTGCGCATCTTTGGCGACATCTACAAGCGCAATTGTGAGGTGGCAACGATTGGCGGCTTGTCGGGTCATGCCGGGCAGGATCTGCTGGTGAAGTATGCAATGGGCGTCAAAGATAGTGTCAAAGACATTTACCTTGTCCATGGCGAAGAAAAACAAGCCATGACATTGAAAGGGCTTTTGAAAGAACGAGGCATAGACCGAGTGCATTACCCGGATATGCATGATAGTGTGGATGTGTAGCACAAAGAGGACTTGGGCATGCCCAAGTCCTCTTTGTGATTTGCGAAACAGTTGACAAAAGCCCTCTCATTTGAGAGGGCTTTTATGACATCAATATTGATTAAGATGAGGCGCTAGAATTCGTCCTCTTCCTCCAGCCATTCATCGTCTTCTTCGCCGTCGGCATCCTCATCTTCCCATTCATCCGACTCTTCTTCATCTTCCCATTCATCGTCGGCGGCGGCGCCATCGGTGGGGGAATAGGTTACACAGCCAGTATCGGGGTCGAATTCCACGGCAGCAGCGCCGCACAATCCTTCATCGAGGAAAACACAATCTGTGTAATGGCATTTAATTCGGGGCATATCTCGAATCCTCCTAATCTTGGTTTTTGAAAAGGCGAACAACTGCTATGATAAAAATGATCGTCATGGCAACCTGTGACGTAACACAAAATGGGCAGATGGCATTCAGCAGTGCAATCTCCACATACACCAGCCAGAGCGTGAACAGGAAACCCGTCAGCCCCATGCCGAAGATCAACAAGGTGCCGTTCCTTCTGAAGAACTCATTGCGAGTCTCGAAGATGTGAACGAACAAAATGGCGACGTACCCGATGATGCCGAAAACTGCCACCGGAATGCCGTTCACTTCTGAAAAGCGGCTGGCGTTCACGGTCGAACAATCGCCCGAACCCAGGCACATGCCGTCGTTGCCGCTGATCTTATAGATCGTCATGTAGATCGAAACTGCAAGACCGATAATCACGAGCGCTATTGAAGCGCGGTAAAGCCATTTATCCATGCAACCTCATAATAGGAATGCGTCCACTTCCGAGCCAGCAGGCACGCATTTTACACCAGCGGGGATGATTAGTAAAGCATCGGCTTGGACAAGTGAGAGCAGATTGCCTGAGCCTTGATGCCCTGTGAGCGAAGCCTGAGCAATGCCGTTTTGGATCTGGACCTTCGCCCGTAAATAGCTCTCACGTCCATCTGATTCGATTTCTTCCACGCATCGCACGCGGACCGTTTGCCTGCCTCCGTCCATTTTGCTGTTCAGTCGCCCAAGCGTGGGGCGCACAAACACCTCAAACCCAACGAAGGCAGAGACCGGGTTGCCCGGCAGCCCAATGAACGGAATGCTGCGATATTTGCCGAAAGCCAGTGGTTTGCCCGGGCGCATGTTGACTTTCCAAAAATCCATGCTGCCATTGGCTTCGATCACTTCCTTGATAAAGTCGAATGCACCCACGCTGACACCAGCAGACGAAAGGATCAAGTCTGCTTTTTCTTCGGCGGCTTTGTCTAACAGACGAGTAACAGATTCGCGGGTGTCTCTTGCCACGCCCAGCCGTATCACCTCGGCGCCGCTGCTTACAATGGATGCCGCCAATGTGTATGAATTTGCGTCGCGGATCTTTCCCGGTTCGAGAGTTGCGCCTGCTTCAAGCAGTTCATCGCCCGAAGAAAGCAATGCCACCCGCGCCTTTTTATAGACGGTGACATTGGCATGACCCAAGGTAGCCAGCAAGCCGAGGTCTTGCGGCTTGAGTGTGCGTCCCTTTGTGAGGACGATTTCGCCTGAGCGAATGTCTGTGCCGCGTGGGCGGACGTTTTCGCCCGCGTGTATTTGTTTTGAGAAAGTGATCGTCTTGGGGGCGGCAGCGCCCGCACTGCGGTCGTTGAAATCGGTATCTTCGACGGGGATGACGCTGTCTGCGCCGGATGGGATTTGTGCGCCGGTCATAATGCGTGCGGCTTGACCGGGTTTAAGAGAAACCGTCGGCGCGGAACCGGCTGGGATATCAGCAACCACACTCAACGTTAAGGAAGAGGCGGATGTATCTTCGGCTCGCAGGGCAAACCCATCCATGGCTGAGTTATCGAAGGGCGGGTAATCTCCATCGGCGGAAATATCCATGCCTAATACCCTGTCCACTGAATCGGTCAGGGAGATGGTTTCGGTGGCTGTGGCGTGAAAGTGGGAGAGGATGCGCTCGCGCGCTTCAGAAACAGTAAGCATATCGAAGCGCCGCGATTATACCCCCATACGGCTACGTCATTGCGAGGAGGGCGTTAGCCCGACGAAGCAATCTTATGGCTATGTCTGCGATTGCTTCGAGCGAAAGAGCATTGCCCTCGCAATGACGGGAACTTACCCGGGTTTGGTCCTCACTGCTTCCATCACATTCGGCAGATTTTCAATGCGAGTGAGGATGCGGCTTAATTGGGTCAGGTCTTTTACTTCGATGACGAGTTTCAAGTCTGCGATGCTGCGGTTGACGTTGACGGATACGTCGTTGATGTTGATGTTCTCATCTGAAAGCAGGATCGAAATATCGCTCATTAGACCCTGACGGTCATACGCCTTGATCTTGACCGGCACAGGGAAAGTCTGTTCTGCGTGCCCCCAACTTACTTTTAACAAACGTTCTCGGTCTGGGGTTAATAAAATATTTGGGCAATCTTGCCGGTGGATGGTTGCGCCACGTCCGCGGGTGATATAGCCCACGATCTGGTCACCGGGCATTGGGTTGCAGCATTTCGCCATCGATGCCAGCATGCCTTTCAACCCCAGAACTTCTATCGCATCGGTCGGTTTTTGCACATGGGCAGGTGCGTTCGCTTCGAGGATGTCCATGATCTCTTCATCCTCAGAGAACTGCTTAATCAGCTTGCTGATGGAAAGCTCGCCTGTGCCAAGGTCGATGTACATTTCTTCAGGTGTCTTAAAGCCCAGTCCGCGCGCCAGCTTCTCGAAGTTGACTTCGGTAATGCCGAGGCGTTGCAGCTCACGTTCGAGCGTATTGCGACCGTTTGCCAGGTTTTGTTCATCTTCCAGCTTTTTGAACCAGATACGGATCTTCGACTTGGCGCGTGCTGTCTTAACCAAGCCCAGGCTGTTATTCAACCAGTCGCGGCTCGGACCTCCGCGTTTGGCGGTTAAAATTTCCACCTGATCGCCGGTCTTCAATTCATGGTCCAGCGGAACGAGCTTGCCGTTCACACGTGCGCCGCGGCAGCGGTGACCAATGTCTGTATGAACGGTGTAGGCGAAATCGATGGGAGTGGAGCCAGCAGGCAGATCGATCGCATCGCCGCGCGGGGTGAAGATGTACACGCGGTCGCGGAAGACATCGCTTTGCATCGACTCGACGAATTCTTTGGCGTCGTTAACGTCTGAGCCCCATTCCATCATCTTGCGCAGGTCTTTGATGCGTTCCTGGAATTGCTTGTCGTGCTTGCCGCCCTCTTTATAACGCCAGTGAGCAGCAATACCATACTCGGCGTTCATATGCATTTCAAGCGTGCGGATCTGAATTTCCAGCGGACGTTTATCGTCATACTGCACGGCTGTATGCAGAGATTGATAGTGATTATCTTTTGGTGCAGCAATGTAATCATCGAACTCGCTGGGGACGGGGCGCCAGGTGGTGTGGATGACTCCCAGTGCGGCATAACAGGATGGCACATCTGGCACGATCAAACGCACAGCGCGCACATCAAAAAGCATATTGAAGGCTTTGTCCTTCTTTTGCATCTTCCTAAAGATCGAATAGATATGCTTGGGGCGTCCGCTGACCTCGGCTTTGATATTATTTTTTTCAAGCAAGCGGATGAGATTCTCTTTGATCTCTTCCAACTGTCGCTCGCGGTCGGGGCGGCGCTCTGCCAGCGACTCGGCGATCTCTTTGTATTTCTCCGGCTGCACATAGCGGAAGCTCAGGTCTTCCAATTCCCACTTCAACTGCCAGATGCCGAGACGGTTTGCCAGCGGCGCAAAAATATCCATGGTTTCTTGTGCGATGCGTTTGCGTTTGTGCTCGGGCATGTGCCCAAGTGTGCGCATATTGTGCAGGCGGTCGGCTAGTTTGATGAGCACCACGCTTACATTTTCACCCATGGCAAGGAAAGTCTTGCGCAGGGTTTCTGAGATCATGTCTTCTTTGCGACCGAGCAGGGCAGCAGGCGGCAGGGCAGTTTCTTCTTCCTGGTCTTCATTTGTTTCAGCGTGCTGGTCGCCGCGAGAGACTCGGGGTAAGTGAGTCAATTTGGTCACGCCATCCACCAGAAGCCGCACCGTATCCCCAAATTCGCGGCGCAAGTCTGCCAATGTGATCGATGTATCTTCCACGGTATCATGCAGCAACCCGGCAGCCACCACTTCAGCGGGCACCTTTAATTCGGTGAGAATCCGCGCCACTGCAATGCAGTGATTGATGTAGGGCTCCCCCGAATGCCGTTTCTGTTCGCGATGCGCTTCTTCTGCCACAGTATAGGCACGCATCACCAACTCCCGGTCGGCGAGCGAATACGTTTCGGGAAGTTGTTCGATCAGTTTTTCGATGGGGATCTCAACGACTGCCGATTTCATGCCCCAATTTTACTACGTGACCTCCAACGCTTCATACCCGTCCCGTTGCTGTTTCTATTTTCTGAGAGTTTTTCCTGCGCCTGAAAGCTTTGCAAACGACCGCAGACAATGGTCTGTTGTCTGCGGTCTCGAATGTTTTAGATCGTCTTCAACAAAGCCTGACGGCTGTTCCGTAACCGGTCGGCGATGATCTCGGCAATGCGCTTCATGACTTGAAAGCCGTATTCTGGGTTCCGTTCCAATATTTCAATGAAGGGTTGGGCAGGGATGATGAGCAGAGTGGAATCTTCGTCGCATTCGGCGCTGGAGGTGTAGTGGTGTGGAGCCACCACGCCAGACCAGCCAAAGCTCTGATATGGAGTGGAGACGTACGAGACGGTAATACTTTCTGGGCGGGAGGTTAGTTTGACACGCAAGGCAACGCTTCCCTGCATCAGGAAATGGAGTTTATCTGCCTTCTCGCCTTCGCGAAAGATAAAGTTATCTTTCTTCACGGCAATTTCCTGGCTGATGGCAGCGATCTCTTTCAAAAGCGATTCTGGCAAGCCATTGAACAAGCTGAATTGCGAAAGGATTTCTGTGCTGATCATGGGGAGGGTCTCCTTGGGCGTGAAATAAGTTGAATGGATGGTGTCCGTTTTGCGGTTAAGAATGAGGCGTTTTATCCGCTATTTGATCCTTCATGTTATCTCGGAGGTCTAGTATGCAGGCATGGACAAGTCTAAAGAGCGTGTCTATATAAGTTTATAATATTCTACAGGAAATCAATAAAATGTCAGTCACGAATAATGTCACAAGATTTTTGGATTCTCGTAAGGTGAAGTATGCTGCGCATGAACTTCCTGCCGAAAAGTTAGGTGCGGTTGAGGCGGCGCAGCTTTTGAACCTACCGATGGAGCAGGTTTTCAAAACCATCGTGACCAAACGTGAAAAAGGCAAACCAGTTCTGGTGGTCATTCCTGGTCCGCATGTGGTGGACTTGAAGCTGCTGGCAAGTTTTTTAGGCGAGAAAAAAATGCACCTGCCGACCGAACGCGAAGCCGAACAGTTGACCGGTTTGCAGGCGGGCGGCATCTCGCCGCTGGCATTGATCAACAAAGGGTTTCAGGTGGTGCTCGACTCTGCGGCAAACGCGTTTGATGAAATCTACATCTCAGGCGGGCAGCGCGGCTTGAATATTCAATTGGGCGTCTCTGATCTGGCGAAGCTGGTTAATGCGAAGATGGGAAATGTAAGCCGAAGCGAATGAAAGAAAGAGAAAAGAGGAAAGAAGAGAAACTGATGCGTTTCTTCCTTCTTTCCTCTTTTGTATTCCAACCTGTGAATTTTTACGATTGAAAATCCGCGACCTTTACACCGTTGACCCACAAACTGTAAGTCCCGGCAGGAAAGCTCCCCAGTGAGTAGTTGACCTCGAATGGAGCAAGTACTTGTACGCAGATTTCATCTGGGTTGCTCACAGAATACACTTCAACGTTCACTTTATTTTCCGCGTCTGGCGGGCTGACGGCGATGCGCAATTGATTACAGGGAGTTGGCAGATTGCCTTTGAGGTTAAGCATGAATTGCAGCGGGAAACTTTCCAAAGTAAGTAGCTGCGAAGAGTCTACATAGGCTTCTCCGCGTGTAAGACTGGCATCTTCAGGCTTGGGAGCATAGGCGTCAGATTGAGGTTGGGTCGAGTCGACTGGGTTTGGGTAGCTTGGCTCGGGGTAGCTTGGTTCAGGGTAACTTACGGTATTGTCGCCGCTTGCAGGTGCGCATGCGGAAATTGCAAGAATGAAAATTGTTAAAAGAAAAAATGTTTTTTTCATGAAAGACTCCTTTTATTTGAGACGAAACCAGATGATAAAAGTTCCACTAATATGAAACAAAATCGCCTATTAATGCACCATTTATGTATACCAAATATCTGCCCGGAGAGTATGTTCC
>JAFLCF010000119.1 GCA_017303735.1 Anaerolineae bacterium | reverse complement strand
GCTTGCTTCTGTAAATTGAATTGTTGAAATGCCCTTCATGTGTGCATCGGCTTTAGCAACCCGTAGGGCATCATGGTCTGGGTCAAACGCAACCACTTGCTTTGCCAAGCCAGCATACTTAAAGGTCAAGCGACCTTCGCCGCAGCCAACTTCCAGGACACGGGCATGTGAAAAATCCACCAACCGGTGTAGTGTCTTGCCTTCAACATTCTCTGGGTCTTTTTGTAGGGGCATGGTTTATCAAGTAAGGTGACAGCCACTTTTAAAGTGACTGTCACCTATACTATTTATTCAGCTTCTTCGTAGCCTTCACCGAGTCGGTGATGATCTCTTTGAGAACTTTCTTGTCCACGTCTGCCAGTTTTTTGATGTACAAGCAAACTTTTGAACTTGTAAATTTGCCAAGCTTTTTAAGTTGGCTTTTGTATTCTTCAAGGCTGGGGTCGATGTAAATGGTGATGTACTGTTTACGCGGCGAGAAAGCGGCGACGGGCCAGGGCAATTGATTCCCATTGGCGTAGGTCAGCATGTATTCGCCGAAGCCGATAATGCTGCTGCCCCACATGGCTGGCTCGGCTTTGGTAACTTGCTTCATCATCTTCACGAGCTCGAAACAGTCGGCGCGAGTCTGCTCGTTGGGAAGAGCGTTAATAAAATCTTCTACACTGGCATTCGTCTTTTTGGTTTTCGGCTCAGACATGTCGCTCTCCTTATTTGGATACTTTCTTCATGAATTGAACGGATTCACTGACCAACTCTTTCAAAACCTTCTTATCCACGTCTGCCAGTTTTTTGATATACAAACAGGATTTCCCCGTAGAAAACTTGCCCAGTTTTTTCATCAAGGTTGGATAGCGCTCAAAGCCCGGCATAATGTACAAGGTGAGGTTCTGCTTGCGAGGGGAGAAGCCCACCAACATCCAATCGCCTTCGCGTCCGCTGGCGCCTTTGTAGTGATAACTGCCAAACCCAACGATACTTGATCCCCACATCTTCGGTTCCGCTTTTGTGACCTGCTTCATGATCTTCGCGATCTCGAAACAGTCAGCGCGGATTTGTTCATCACCGACGGCATTAAGAAAATCTTCCACGCTCGCGTCGTTTAACTTGGTTTTCAATTCCACATTCTTCGCCATGAGGTATCTCCTTTTGCTGAACGGTTAAAGTAGAGATATTCTAGCTTATTTGTTCTAAAAAAGTCAATGAACTTAAATAAAGTAGAACGCATGACTATAGTAAAGTCATGCAAAGTGGATTCTTTGTACACGGAATTCACGGAATGGACGTTTTTTTTAATTCTTTTTCTAATCTTTCCGTGTTGTCCATTTCGTCCGTGTACAAAAGATTTTTGCCAGCCGCTTTGCCAAAGCATCAGTAGAAAAAATCTATAGACTTATTCTACAGGACCTTGAAATGCACCTGCGGGGCTTTGTGTTCAACGACCTTTTCTGCCGCATACGCCAATCGCAACAGAGTGACTTCGTCCCAGGCACGTCCCATGGCTTGCATGCCGATGGGTAAGCCCTTTTGCGTGTATCCAACAGGAAAAGTGATTGCAGGTAGACCAGTCAGGTTGGCGGCGGTGGCGAAACGCATGATCTCCACAGTCACGCTCAAGTCTGATTCGCCGTCAGGTAATGCGCCTTTCTTGATCTCGGGTGCGGCAATCGCTGTGGTTGGAGTTAGGATCACATCCACGTTGTTGAATGCTTTGTTGAAGTGAGCGATCATCCGCGTGCGAATGCGCTGGGCTTTGACGTAATCGTCCGCGCTGAATTGACGCCCGAGCGCCAGGTTGATGCGTACATCCAAGCCGTGTTCGGTGTGATGCGCGTCGTACGTTTGGCTCATGCCTTGTACCATTTCGCTGACGATGGTCACTGTATGAGCGATGCGATTGGCTTCGAGATTCGGAATAACGATCTCTTTAACCTCGCATCCCATTGCTTCAAATTGTCTGACCATCGTTTCGCAAGCAGCAACCACTTCTTTGTCCGCGTGGTTGAACCATTCACGATAAATGCCGATGCGTAAGCCTTTGATATTTGCATTGTCCCAGCCTTTGAGCGAAGGCAGAGGTTGATGCAGTGAGATATCGTCTTTGGGGTCGGGTCCTGCAATCAGGGCATAGGTCAAGGCGGCGTCTGTAACAGACCCGGCAATCGGACCGATATGTGCGACTGTCCAATCTAAAGGAAAGGCACCGTATTCGCTGACACGTCCGTACGTAGCTTTCAAGCCGACTAAGCCGCAAAATCCCGCCGGAATGCGGATCGACCCGCCACCGTCCGCACCGATGGCTACGGGGACGAAGCCTGCAGCTACGGCTGTGGCAGAGCCGCTGGAACTTCCTCCGGTAAAGTGATTCGGGTTGTAGGGGTTGCGCGTCGTGCCGTGATGTGGATTGAGTCCGGTCACGTTGATGCCGATCTCATGCATATTGGTCTTGCCGATCAACATTGCACCTGCGCTTCGCAACCGGGCGACGACGGTTGCATCTTCTTTGGCTGGAGTCTTGCCGAGAAATGCTGTGCCAACTGTGGTGGGGTAAGGCGTCATATCCATCTCATCTTTGACCGCCACTGGAACACCATCGAAGAGGCTGAGTGGTTTTCCATTTTTGAAACGCTGTGTCGATTCTTTTGCCTGTCGCAACACATCTTCACGATTCACCGCGATGAAAGCCCGCAAAGGTTGACTGGATGCGTCGCTTTGTTCGACTGCTTTTAGAACTTGATTCGCCACATCTTCCGGTGTCAGCGTCCCTGCACGATAGGCGTTTGCATATTCGTGAATGGATGTGAAGACGAAGCCTTTGCCTTGCGATGGGGAGTTTGGAAATTCCGCCTCGGGCACCGAAGCGGATTCTTTTTGTAAGTGACCTGTGTGATGAATGGGTGCGTATGTTGGCGCTTCATCAATATGTTGCTTGCGCAGCCAGGTAACCCCTGCACTTTCAAAAAGAGTGGGAATTAACGCGCCTTTCAAACCACCTTCGACCAGAGAGGCAAAGAGTTTCAAAGCTCCGCCCGCCAGATAGGGAAGTTTGACCGACTTGAGATCATATTGGTTTGCCATGATGTGCCTCTTTTGAAAGACGAGCTTGTATTTTATTTACATCACAATATCTATTTTGGTGGCAGTGCCGCTGCGAATTGGACACCAAGCTTGATCCACTGTGCCAGACCTTTAGAGGTCTTTGTGCCGCTGGGTTCGACCATGAGCCAACCTTTCATGGGTTTGGGGCTGCCTTTCATGGTAAAGATCTTGACATGGGCGCGCTTCAACATGGATTCGTACTCATCCACGCCCACACGTACGATCAAGTCCTCGCCGAGAATGCCGACCGCCATATTCCCATGCAGCATATAGCCGACACCGCCAAACATCTTTTTCTCGATGATGGGCAACCTCTGAACCTCAGCGCGGATTCGCTCTGCTAGTTTTAAGTCATATTTCATTGCGTAGCACCAATTACCAATCTCTAATTACCAATTACTTTTTATCCCGTGCCAAACTGCCGATCGCCTGCATCACCCAAGCCAGGGACGATGTACGCACGTTCATTGAGATGATCGTCAATGGCGGCAATGTAGATATCAATATCAGGATGCGCTTCTTGCATGGCTTTGATACCTTCGGGCGCAGCGATCAGCCCTACGAATTTGATCTTGGTTACACCCCAGCGTTTGAGCACTTCCGCTGTCGCCGTGGCAGATCCGCCCGTAGCCAGCATCGGGTCAAGGATGAGGCAGACGGCGACGCGCGGCTGGATGGGTAATTTGTTGTAATACTCCACCGGCTTGAGAGTCTTTTCATCGCGATACAAACCAATATGCCAGACTTCAGCGCTGGGCATCAATTCCCAAATTCCTTCCACCATTCCCAACCCAGCGCGCAGGATCGGCACCAGACCGATCTTTTCCTGCAATTGTTGCGCGGTCATTTTTTGAAGCGGGGTTTCAATCTCAACGGGCGAGGTGGCAAGGTCGGCGGTGGCTTCATAGGCTAAAAGTCCTGCGATCTCTCGAACCAATTCACGGAACTTCTTGGGCTCTGTATTCTTGTCACGCAGACGGGACAATTTGTGGGCAACCAGCGGGTGTTTTGAGGCATATACGTTAGACATGAGCGATTCTCCAAAATGAGTTGATGAATTATATCTGCGAAGGTGATATTTGTCCGCTGACGAATGCGGGCTTATTGGCTACACTAAAAGCAAGGAGTTCATATGAATGGAAATGATTTTATGGCATGGGTGCTGCGTTCGCCCTTTCATGGCATGTTGAGCAATGGCATGATGTTGGTGACTGTCACCGGGCGAAAGACGGGTAAGGCGTATACATTGCCCGTGGAATATGTGCAGGAAAATGACTCGCTTTGGGTAATGTCGAAACGCAATCGGCGTTGGTGGCGGAATCTCGAAGGCGAGGCAACTATCGGCTTGGTGTTGAGGCGCAAATCCATTCAAGGGATAGGCAAGCTTCATACCGATCCAGCGCTTGTGAAGAGTCGCCTTGCGGCATATCTTCTTCATATGCCCATGTCTGCCAAAGCGCTTGGTGTTCGCATGGAAAATAAATTACCCAATTCTGATGACCTTGCGCGAGTTGCCAGTGATCTTGTTTTTATACAGGTCGAGTTATTGAAATAAAAAGAATGGTAATACCCCAAGCACCGAACAGATCACAAATCCAACGACCACAAGCATCAAACAGGTGGGCAGCAACCAGCGTAGCCATGTCCAATAGACATAGGAATTCCAGGCTTTGGTGATTACTGGCTGTGCCTTACGAAGCAGATCGGGCGCTTCTTTTTCTAAGCGGATAGTTGGTTTCGCACGTGGAGTCGTAACCCTCGCTGCTGGCTTTGCTTTTACGCGCAGCTCCTTTGGAATGCTCAGATTCGCGCCACAATAGGTACATGCCATTTGGCTCTCGCCAGCAATGGCTTCATTCGGTCCACCACAAGCGGTGCAGGGAAATGATTCAGTCATGACTGCTATTATAGTATGCTTGCATTAAATAAAAACAGCGGACGTACCCGTCCGCTGTTGGGTTCATTTTAGAAGGCAGAAAACGCCGCCCAAAGACTAATACCAACTATCAAAACCACCACCACCATAATAAAACCGGTCACCAAACAACTAAACCCCAAAGACCAGGCAGTGATCTTTTTGGCAGTATCTGTATAACTCTGAACCATGGGCGCATAGGCTGTAGCAATATTGGTTGTGTATGTGCTAACGTCGTACACCTGTGAATTTGCCAGCCCTTCCACCGTGCAGCGCGCATCCATTTCGCTGATGCTTGAAAAGCTCATATATTTTTGAACAGCTTCTTCTTTCTTACCGCCCTGTGCAAGCTGCACAACCTGCGCCCATTGCGCTCCATACCCAAGCATCGAGTTGAGATCAGGTGTGTTGAAAAGATGTCCCTGACTTTGTGTGCTTTGTGTTTCAGTTTTCCGTAAACTTTCGGGGATAATGACCGAAACGCCGCAATACGGGCACTTCGTTGAACTTTTACCATCAGGCGGCTCGATCGGACCTCCGCAAGCCGGACACTTCAATAATTTAAAAGACTGGGTGGACATGAATGCGCCTCTTTCTTTAAAGTTGAACTGATTATACGCTTCAAGCCTGAGATTCAACCCAGACATTCGTACTACCTATTTATTGCTTTGAATCTCCCTAGCGATTAGAATCCATAGATACCACTTCGAGGAGATGCCCATGAGCGAGCAGTTTACCTTTGGCGGCGAGATTGTTTGGAAGCCACAACCGGAACAGATCGAGCATGCCAACCTGACACATTTCATGCGTTTGCATGGGATTCAGGATTTTGAGTCACTCATGCAGCGTTCTACCCAGAATGTAGAATGGTTCACCGATGCGGTCTTGAAATTTTTAGACATTCAATTTTATGAGCCGTATTCCAAGGCGGTTGATCTAAAGAATGGCATTCAATTCCCGAACTGGTGTGTCAATGGCAAAATGAATATAGTCCATAACTGTGTCGATAAGTATCAGCTATCAGTGACCAGTGACCAGTTAGCAGTGGCGTTTGAGGGGGAAGAAGGAACCACTCGAAGTTTGACATACCGCGAATTACATAAAGAAGTAAACAAAGCCGCCAATGCTTTAAAGTCTTTGGGCTTGGGCAAGGGTGATGTCATTGGTATTTTCATGCCAATGACTCCTGAGATCGTCATAGCTTTGTTGGCAATTGCAAAGATCGGCGGCATCATTTTGCCGTTATTCTCTGGTTACGGAGCCGGTGCCATCGTCTCACGCATGGTTGATGCCGATGCCAAAGCGCTCTTTGCTGCAGATGGAGCTTTTCGGCGCGGCAAGCCTGTTGAGATGAAGTCAATAGCAGATGAGGCGGCGGAAGGCATTCCCACCTTGAAGCATATGATCGTGCTCAAGCGGACGGGGCAGGCAATAAAGATGAAAGAAGAGAGAGATTTGTGGTGGCACGAATTGGTCGACGTGCAAAGTGATGTGTGCGAAACCGAAAAGACATCTGCCGAAGATCCATTGATGATCATTTACACCTCTGGCACGACGGGCAAACCCAAAGGGGCACTACACACGCATTGCGGCTTCCCAGTCAAAGCTGCACAAGATATGGCATTCGGCACAGATGTACATGGGTGGTCGAGTAGCGACAGCGGATCGAGACCAGATGTGATTTATTGGATGACCGACATGGGCTGGATGATGGGTCCATGGCTGGTGTTTGGTAGTTTGATTTTGGGTGCCACGATCTTTTTATATGATGGAGCACCAGATTTTCCGTCACCGAGCCGTTTGTGGGAACTGGCAGAGAAGCACAAGATAAACCAAATGGGTGTTTCGCCAACCCTGATCCGTTCATTGATTCCACATGGTGATGAGCATTTCAAAAAGCATGATCTTTCTTCTCTAAAGTGCTTCGCCTCTACCGGTGAGCCGTGGAACCCTGACCCATGGATGTGGTTATTTGAAAAAGTGGGCGGCAGAAGACTTCCGATTATCAATTATTCTGGTGGGACGGAAATCTCCGGCGGAATTGTGATGGGCAACCCGCTTTTGCCGCTTAAGCCCTGTGCATTCTCTGCTGCCTGTCCGGGCATGGATGCGGATGTGGTCAATGAAAATGGTGAACCCATTCGAGATGCCGTAGGCGAGTTGGTCATCAAAGCGCCATGGATCGGCATGACGCGCGGTTTTTGGAAAGATAAACAGCGTTATTTGGATACATATTGGTCGCGTTGGGAGAATGTTTGGGTCCATGGCGATTTTGCCGCGATTGATAATGACGGCTTATGGTACATCCTTGGACGTTCAGATGATACGATCAAGATCGCGGGCAAACGCTTGGGTCCGGCAGAGGTCGAGTCGATTCTTGTGCGGCATGAGTCGATTGTTGAGGCGGCAGCTATTGGTGTGCCGCACGAGGTCAAGGGGAGTGAACTGGTCCTGTTTGCAGTGACCAAGCCCGGGGTAGAGCGAAGCGCGGCACTTCGTCAGGCATTGCATGAAATAGTGGTTGCAGAAATGGGCAAGCCGCTCGCGCCGAAAGACATCCTCTTTGTTTCAGATTTACCGAAAACGCGCAATGCCAAAGTGATGCGTCGCATGATCCGCGCCGCATATTTGGGTTTGGAGTTGGGTGATACATCTTCGTTGGTCAACCCGGCGGCGGTGGAGGAAATTAAGAAATTCATCAAAGCACACTGAGACCTATGTGCTATATACCTTTCTATTTTTAGGTTCTATACTTTAAAAAATCTAACAAAGGAAAGGTTGCCATGAAGAATATTTTTAATTTTGTTTTGAGTGTTGTTTTATTGATTTCTCTCTCAGCATGTAATCTAGGCACCCAGCAGCCGGCAGAGACAGACGAAGTTGTTATCACCGAGGCTGTCCCCGCAACAGAAGCAGCAACACCCACTGAGGTGGTACCCACACCAGTGGAACACAAAACAATACCGGGTGAGTTTCCGGCGGAACCAAGTGGCGTAGTGGGCGATCAAGATTCTTCTGTAACAGCAGAGAAGAATCGCGCTCCCGGCGGCGACCGCTTTACCTTTACGCGTTTTGAACGTCCTTTCAATTCCGAGGCAATGGATGAATATTATCCCCATCTCGATATTCAAGAAGGGTACCTTTTCATGGATGAAACCTGGATTTATGTTTCCATCTCATTGAAAAGTAATGAAGCCAGTAAGGAGTTAAAGGGTAAATATGGCTTTGAGCTGGATACAGACGTGGATGGTGGCGGTGATTGGCTGATCTTGGCGTCTAACCCTGTTTCGACCGAATGGACGACTGCCGGTGTGGAAGTATGGTTTGATACCAATGATGATGTTGGTGGGGATGTACCAACGACCACAGACTCAAATCCCATTGTAGAAGACGGGTATGAGACCCTTGCATTTGGTGCGGATGCAGGCGATGACCCAGACTTAGCTTGGGCACGTGTTTCACCAAATGACCCGAACATTGTTCACCTTGCTGTAAAAACGGATATTCTGGGTAAAAGTGAACGTTTTCTAGCCGGATTGTGGGCTGGTGATGAAGATTTGAACCCCGCTCTGTTTGAATTCAGTGATACCTTCACACACGAGCAGGCGGGCGCTGCCATGACCGAGTTGGAATATTTCTACCCGATCAAGGAGCTTTCTGCTTTGGATAATACCTGCCGTATGGCGGTGGGATTTCAACCTACGGGCAAGGAAGCCGGTTTGTGCCCGATTCCTCCTCCACCGGGTCAGGTTGAAGAGCAGCCGGTTGACTCGGGATGCCCTGCACAATATTTGGTATGTAGAAATGTCTCTATGATTGCAGTTGTTATTGTTTGTGTATGCAATCAGCCTTGATAATAGGCTGAAAAATGATTGAAGTGTGAATAAAAAGATGGCTGGCATCAATTGCCAGCCATCTTTTTGTGTGCATAAGCGCAGTTGCGAGGTTGTGATGAATACTTTCGCAATGTCAAAAGTTAAATATGCAAAATATGACCAATGTCCTATGTATAACCCAATGCCTTGAGACCTGCGTACTATGGCAGAAGCTTCCTCTGGCATGTATATTGGTGTTAACGAAAGGAAGTGTATGATGAGAAAAAACTTTAGAATTTTGTGTCTTGTATTAATGCTGCTTTTGTCCGCTTGTAACTTGGGGGTCCAGCCCGCCGAAGACTCTGTAGCGATCGAGGATGTGGCAACGGATACTGCCGTGGTTGTGCCGCAGGTGGACCTGACCGCGACGGCTGTTCAGCATGTGTTGATTCCGGGTGAATTGCCGGAACTGCAAAGGGGGTTGGCTGGAGATCAGGATTCTTCAACCACTGCTGACCAGAACCGCGCGCCCGCCGGAGACCGGTTTACATTGGGACGTTATGAACGACCATTTAACGCGAATGCAATGGATATCTATTTTTCGAATATCGATATCGTCATTTCAGAAGTTTACGAAGATGAGATCTGGGTTTATGGGGCTATCACCATTAAAGATAATGGACAGGGATGCAGTTTTGACGGCAAGTATGGTTTTGAATTGGACTGGGATATTAATGGCGGCGGTGACCTGCTGGTGTTGGCTTCCAAACCCACCTCTACTGAGTGGAGCACCGCTGGCGTGGAAGTCTGGTTCGATGAAAATGATGACGTGGGTGGAGCACTAAAAACTGTAACCGATGAATCTCCTGTAGATGTCAACGGTTATGAAACTCAATTCTTTGGCGCTGGGGTTGGTGATGACCCCGATCTTGCCTGGGCGCGGATTTCCTCTGCCGACCCTTGTGTGTTGGAACTGGCTGTAAAACGCACTGCTGTTGATGGGAGTTCCTATTTGATCGGCATGTGGGCCGGGAATGCTTTACTCGACCCTGCCATGTTTGACCATAACGATCGTTTTTCACATGAGCAGGCAGGCTCGTCACTGACGGAGTTTGAGTTTTTCTATCCTGTAAAAGAGGTATACGAGTTGGACAATGTTTGTAAAATGGCAGTCGGCTTCCAACCGAATGGCAGTGAGCCGGGTGTTTGTCCGGTGCCTCCGGGACCGCAAAAAGATGCTCCACCTCCACCTCCTCCTCCCGGACAGAGCTGCCCTGCGCCTTCGATCTTGTATTGCAGCCCCAATGGTTGTTTCTGCCTTTATCCGCAAGGATAGCACCCGGATCATTCAGGCTGACTACAGAATCAAAAGCAAAATAGAATAAAAGTGGGCTGGCATCAATTGCCAGCCCACTTTTTGTGTGCATTATAATTATTAGGTCTCGCAATTCGTGAGAAAAGGAGATTTAATGAAAAAAGTTCGAAATCTGATCCTGGGGTCGATGCTGACAGTGACGGTCATCCTGGCATCCTGTGGAACGCCGACACCTGAGATAGTAACCGTTGTTGTGACTGCAACAAACCCGCCCGAAATAGAAGCGCCGGTCACAGAGTCTGCTCTTCCGCTTGCACCCGTCACACTGGGCGGACCGCAAAGCGGCGAAACGATCAAATGGATCGATGGCAGTGCGTTGGTCTACATCCCCGCAGGCAGTTTCTCGATGGGGTATGGCGGAGACGCACCTGTGCATAGTGTGAACCTGAGCGGATATTGGATTCAGCAGACAAAAGTAACCAACCGCATGTACGATCAATGCGTCAAAGCTGGAGTGTGTTCATCACCTACGCAAGAACTTGGCGGACCGGTCTTTACCAACCCCGAGTTTGCCAGTCATCCAGTAGTAGGCGTGAACTGGGATCAAGCCCAAGCATATTGTACATGGATTCAAGGAAGCCTTCCCACCGAAGCGCAATGGGAGAAAGCTGCACGCGGCGCGAATGGTAATACCTATCCGTGGGGCAATATTGAACCCACTTGCGATCTATTGAACTATGCCAATTGCTATGGACGTACCACCAACACAAACAATTATGACGCAGGAAAGAGTCCCTTTGGTGTGTTTGATATGGCAGGGAATGTGTTTGAATGGGTGGCAGATTGGTATGATGCCAATTACTACCCAACTTCACCTGCCGATAACCCAACCGGTCCTGCGAGCGGACAATATCGCGGCGTGCGCGGCAGTTCTTTTGAAACTGCTGAAGAGCAGGTTATTACTGCCATTCGTCGTTTCAATGAGCCGAACGATAGTGGGCGCGATATTGGTTTTCGCTGTGCGGTGGCAAATCCGCAGCCTTTTGCGCCATACTGCCAGTTAACGGCGCAGGTACCTGCCAATCAGATCGAGTCTGCGACATCATGCGCATTGCCTGAAGGCGTGGTCGTTAACCAATATTGCCAGAATGGAGATGGCTACGGTGTCGTACAGATTTCCTTCGATGCCACCTGGGAGGAAAGCGGCACGCGCATTCAATGTGAAGAACGGGTCGAAGGTGGACTCCGTACATTAGTCTGCCGTGGTCCGCGTGGAATTGAATCGACCAATGAGGTGGTGGTCTGTAACCCGGCTTGTACCAATCAACCGGATGTGAGCAGCCTAAATGCTTTTTGCGACGCTGGGTATACGCTCGACCCTGCAACGGGGGCTTGTTCCTACACCCCAATCCTTGCCCAACCTGCGGCAGGCGGCTGCCCGCTCGGCTATGTGACTATCCAACGCGGTGACCAGCAAGTCTGCGCCGCCGGACCTGCAACAGACGGCTCCTGTCCGATCGGGCTGTACTTTGATGACCTTGCTGGCTTCTGTGTGCCACCGAATGGTCAGGCAGATGCTCCCTTTGGCATTGATAACTCCACTCTTGCCGCGCAGACGTATGCAGGTTGTGCCGCCGGCTATTCTTATAACGAGAACTTCCAGTGCTGTCAGCCTGCTGCTGGTGCTGTCAACCCAACTTGTGCGCCGGGCTTCATTTTTGACGCGAACTCGGCGGCTTGTGTGCCTGTCTTCGAAGAGGCACTGAGCGGAACGGGGTGTATCGCTGTGCGTGTCAATACAGTGAAATGCGTTACACTCGAAGACAAGGTCTGTGCTCCAATTGCCACAGAAGCTCGTTGTGTGGCAAACCTGAACTGTAAGTGGAATGAGCCTGAAGATCGATGTGAACTTCGGGTCACGCCGTAAATCTGTCCGTTCGAATTTAATAAAAACTCATTCAGGGCACGCCCTGGATGAGTTTTTTGTTTGCTTCTGCTTATGAGGTTAATATTGCACTTTTATTGCTTTACAAAATTCGGATATAATTTATCGTATTATATAAAATAGGACTGACGCAAAACCCAAAAGCAAATTCGTGGCAAAGGATTTTGAACTGTGTAAGTCCTATAGAAGTGATTAAAAGGCACCAACCACTTTTTACGAATTTTAACGACTAACTTCTAAAGGAGATTATTTATAAATGAAAAAGATCATATCTACTTTATTGGTGCTTGTGGTCATGTTGTCACTGACTGTAGGTCCGGTTCTGGCATTGGATGGTTTGATCACCCTCGTTGAAACCCGCAACGATTGGGGTGGGGGGGTGATTTTCGTCCTCGAGTTCAGCGGAAATTTCCCGGATAATTACTTCACCGGTTTTGTGACCGAGGGAGACAATCGTTACCCGATCCACTGTAACGTGGTGAGCGAGAATGTGGTGCAATGTACTGTTTCACGCGCGGTGGCGGGGAAGAATGTCGTTTTGCATCTGGGTGAGTTTATCTTCTGGACCTTTGTTCCCGAAGCTGTCCCTCCCAAAGAAACCGCTTCCGCTGCTCCCAGCCAGTATTGCTACAATGTTTATGATACCTATTTTTACGAAGATTCGGAACTGGGTTATTATATTTTATGGGAACCTTTTGCTGTGCATTGCCAGGATGCCCCTGCAAATTTTGGCGATGTTCTCCAGGATTTTCTAAACCCAGATTACAACGATGTTTCTGATTACGAGTTCCTGCCAGAGTCTCCATCATTTGTCTGTGCTGACAACACGATCACTGAAAATGCATATTTTTGGTCTGAAGAGTGTGGCTAATAGACCACTATTTTAATACCCTGATAGAAGCATGTCTCCGTATGGAGACATGCTTTTTTATCGGCGAGGCTCATGCTTGGGTTGGGCTGGCAGGTTCAGGCGCGGAAAGAGGCAGAAAACAATCCTTGAGTAGGGGTTGTGAAATTAGAAAAAATGTTCTAAAATAGATTATTGTTATCCACTTTCAAAAAAGGAGAATGTTATGTCTAAAAGAAATATTGTCCATGTTGAGATTCCTGCTGTGAATACTGGTGCTGCAGGAGAGTTTTATAAGGGATTGTTTGGCTGGAAGGTCACGCCCATGCCTGAGATGAATTATGTCATGTGGGAGGCGGGTAGTGGAGATGAATATGGCGGCTTTCCGCAGGTCTCAGATGAGAACCCTGCCGGGCAAGTGCTGGTTTACATCGATAGTGATGATATTGATGAAGACCTGGATAAAGTGAAAGAGTTGGGGGGTAAGGTCTTGCGTGAAAAGACCGAGATCCCTGGTATGGGTTGGTACGGAGTTTTTCAAGACCCCACGGGCAATGTACTTGCACTTTATACAAGTATGAAAAAATGACGGTTGTCTTATGACTGAGGTTGAATCATGTATGCAATGACGGGAAAGTTATCTGCCCAGCCAGGCAAACGTGGACAACTGGCGGAGATCCTTTTACGCGCTTCCAGAATGGTTGCCGAGATGCAAGGTTGCCGCGCTTATATCATCCTAGAGGATGTGAAGGACGAAGCGGCTGTAGCGGTTTTTGAAATGTGGGATGATAAAGAATCTCACGATTCTTCGTTGCGCGATGCAAATGTCCGTGCTTTGATCGCGGAAGCCATGCCGATCCTTGCCGGTGCGCCGAGCGGTTCAGAATTAAGAGTGTTGGGTGGGCATGGCGTGAACATATAAATCTCTGCTTGACGCATCCAAATGCAGGTGGTATGCTTGCGCGGAATGTTCAACCTGAATGATCGCAATAACACCAATACTACTCGTACCGGTTTCCCGGCGGGGCATTGGTGGTTGTCAGGTGAACAGCAACAGGTTCAAGTCAACTAAGTACACCAAATGCCCCGAGACATCGGGGCATTATTTTTATCCCCACCTGGAGAAATTGCCATGACCATTTCCAACACCACACCCGTCCTTGCTGTAGACGAAAAACATCTCGTGCCTGTCAGCGATCATCTCAAACAGATGATGGATATTCC
>JAFLCF010000118.1 GCA_017303735.1 Anaerolineae bacterium | reverse complement strand
AATCTCTTTCTGTGCCCCACCCGGGGTAGTGACAGCCGAGACATTTCGGCGCGGCTCCACACGCGGATTTTTGCCCGCCCTGTATGTTCAATTTGGGTCTCTGATCGGTGATACGACCTGGGCGATCATTGCCCTGACCGGGCTGGCATTCCTCATTCAAAACAATATCGCCAGAACCATCTTAAGCCTGATCGGCATATCTCTCATGATCAAACTCGCCTGGGATGCGCTCAAAGATGCCCGTCACGGCAAAGGCTTGGGTGAGAACGCATCAACCTCCAACCGTGGAGATTTCGCCAGCGGTGCATTTCTCTCGCTTGGTAACCCAATGAACATCGTCTTCTGGACGGGTCTTGGAACCACCGTCTTCACCTCCATTTCCGGCGGACCTGAACCAATTCATTTCGCAATTTTCTTTGCTGGCTTTTTATCTGGTGCCATTCTATGGTGCTTCGTCATGGCAGGGCTCGTCGCCTGGGGCAGGCAGTGGATGACCACATCGTTTTTCCGCTTTGTAAATGCCACCTGCGGGTTGATCCTTTTCTATTTTGCATTTCAGCTTGGTTTACAAACCGTGCAAAGCTTTATCTAATCCACGCTCTGGTCGGGGCTTAGCCCCGACCAGAGCGGAACAAGCCGCCATGAAGTACAATCTTTTTAACAGCAACTCGTGAACTCAACCTCCATGGCACATCCTCCCTTTCCCCATTCTTCCGACGACATGAACCCGCGCCTGCTTGAGGCGCTTGCAAGCCTTAACCAGATCAGTACTGCCATTAATCAGATCGGCATCAGTGAAGACCAATCCTCCAGCCTGCAACTGATCGTGGAAAGCGCCATCCGTGTGGTGCCGGGGTTTTCCGCCTCCATTTACACCTACGACCCCATCAAAAATTCTCTCGATGCACAAACACGCGTGGTCGCCTATGCCGAGGGATATGAATCACAGAACATTAACCCCAGCGAAGACATTCCACGCTCGAACGGATTTGGCATGCGTTCCATTCAACGGAAACGCAGGACCCTTTCTTACGAAGAAGCGGATATGCAAATTCACCCCTATCAGCAAAAGCTGGGGGTTAAAGCCGTCGCCGCCTTCCCATTGATCATTGCAGATGAAGTGCTCGGCGTGCTTTACATTTACTTATATGAAGGTCGCGCTTTATCGCAATTCGAAGAATTGATGCTGCACAACTTCGTCAACCAGGCGGTCATGGCGATCTTTCACGCCCGGCATATGACGGGCATCAAACAAAATCTGGCACAAAAAGAAAATGAATTGACCCGCCTGCGCCGGGCGGGCATGTTGATCTCTTCAAGACAAAAACTGGAAGAAACACTCGAGTCCATTTTGGAGCTTGCTCTTGAGTTGACCAATGCCCAATATGGCATCTTCCGATTACTAGACAAAAGCAGCGAATCGCTGGTGACCCGTGCAGTGAGTTCGGTGCAGTTGGAACGTCCACTCGTGGAGAAGTTGCCCATCGACGGCAAAAGCGTGATGGCGCATGTCGCGCGGACTCGTCAGCCTTTACTCATTCGTGACCTGCGCGATAAACAATGGGCAGAGGTGTATTACCCACTCGACTCAACCCTTGAGATGCGCTCCGAGTTATGCGTACCACTCATCAACGCCAGCGGAAGGCTCGAAGGCGTGCTCAACCTTGAAAGCCCAAGGATCGGCGGCTTCAGCGAAGACGACAGCCACATGCTGCAATCTCTGGCAACCTATGCCGTGACCGCCATTCAGGAAGTACGTCTGCTCGATGCACTGCAAGAAGCCGCTCAACTGCTGATCTCACAACCGAGCAACATCGTCTTGGATCAGCTCTGTGCGATGGCAAATGACCTGCTCAACACCACGTCCAGCGCCATTTGGTTGAAAAACGAAAAAGATGAATTGGAATTGATCGCCGCCAATGGAACAGAAATAGCCAGCGCCCTCCCCGACGCCTCAAAGGATTCAAATGCATTGCTCATCCCGCTGATGAGTGGAGAAGAAGCTACAGCGTTGGGAACCTTCGGGGCGTTTCACCCAGCTTTGAGCGGAGTCCGAGGCGATACATCGGAATGGGACAAAAAAGTATTGGCATGTCTCGCCAATTATGCCGTACTCGCTGTCCAAAATGAATCGCGTCAACAAGCCTTGCGTTCTTCGCAAGAGCAGCATCTTATTGCGGAGACATTTGCCGCAGTTGGAGACATCTCTGCGAATTTGCTACATAATATGAACAACAAAGTTGGTGTAATTCCAGTGCGCGTGCAGGGCATTCAAGATAAATATGAAAAACTTTTACAAGACGATGCCTATCTTGCCAAAAGCTTGAGCGAGATCGAACGCAGTGCCGCCGCTGCCATGCAGATCGTGCAGGAAAATCTTTCACACCTGCGCCCCATTCGCATGGAGCGCATTCAGGTTGCGCCGCGCGTGATGGATGCTGTGCGTGCAGTGGCAGCGCCGCCTGATATTCAGATCGAAGTGAACGGACTTGAGCAACTGCCAATGGTACACGCCAGCGGACAAAGCCTTTCGTTCGTGTTTCGCAATCTGATTGAAAATGCCATTGACGCCATGCAAGGCAAAGGCAAGATCACGATTACAGGAAAACAAAGTTCCAAGTGGGTCAAGATCGCCGTGAGTGATACCGGGCGCGGCATTCCATCTGAATTACATGAACAGATCTTCGAGCTTGAACATTCCAGCCGCACGCATCCCGGCAAGATGGGCTTTGGCTTATGGTGGGTAAAAACATTAATGACCCGCCTCGGCGGCAGTGTCACCGTTGAAAGCGACGGCTCACAAGGCACAACCTTCCATTTACGTTTCCCCATCGCGGAGCAAGCATGAACCTGCGTGCCTTAATTGTTGACGACGATTCTTCCTGGCAGGGCATCCTCAGCGAGCTGCTCACGGACAACGGCTTTGATGTCGATACCGCCAGCACTGTGGATGAAGCCATTGCCGCGCTCAAGATAAATCCGCATCGGCTCGCAGTCGTTGACCTTTCTCTCTCTGTCAGCGACCATCACAATCAAGACGGTTTGCGCGTACTCGATGCCATCCGTCACCTTGACCCGAATTGTCGTGCTATTTTACTGACCGGCTTCGCCACCGTTGAAGTCGCTGTGAAAGCATTGACCGATTACAACGCCTTCACATTTCTACGCAAGGAAAGTTTTAAACGCAATGAATTCAAAGAAGTGATTCAACGGATCCTTGTCACTGCCCCCAAATCGGATGAAGTAAACGCTTCGCCGCTTAATCTGAAGGCTGATCCAGTTACTCCAACCACTCCCACCCCGAAAGCCCTTATTGTCGACGATGATGCCGGGTGGCGCAGTATTCTTGAAGACCTGCTCAGCGATGCGGATTTTCAACCCATTGCCTCATCCAGTTTTGGCGAAGCATTGGGCTTGCTACGCAAGGACAAATTCTCACTCGCCGTCGTAGACCTTTCCCTAAGAGACGGTCAGAACATGGATGGCTTGCAGCTTTTGAAGATCACACAAGGGCATCACATTCCCACCATCGTCGTCAGCGGACTCTCTGAGCCGGAAGAAATTCAACGCATTTATGCCGAGCATTCCATCACAACCTACATCGAAAAACAAGCCTTCGACCGTGCTGCCTTCAAACGCATTTTGGCAGACACCAAAAAGGCGAGTGAAACCTCCAACGAACTGAGCGTCCTCACTGACCGTGAGCGGGAAGTGCTAGACCTGCTGGCTCAGGGATTGACCAATAAAGAAATTGCTGAAAAACTGGTCATTACCACGAACACAGTCAAACGCCATTTGAAAGCCATCTTTGAAAAGCTGAATGTCCACACCCGTGCGGCGGCAACGGCAATTGCGGCAAAGAACAAATAAGCGCATTTACCGCAAAGAGCGCTAAGTTTTTTTTGCGTCCTTCGCGAGCTTCGCGGTAAAAGATTTATTTCGCCGGAAGAATCTTCCCCGTCACTTCGCCAAACCCAATGCGATAGCCATCGCCCTGGCAATAGCCTTTCATTTTCACTACATCCCCATCTTGTAAAAACTTGCGTTCTTCGCCGCTTGATAATTGGATTGGTTTCTCGCCACGCCAGGTCAATTCGAGCAAAGAGCCATAACTATCTTCCGTTGGTCCGCTGATGGTGCCGGTGCCGCACAAATCACCCACACGCATATTACAGCCGGTGATGGTATGGTGTGCCAGCATCTGTTCGATGCTCCAATACAAATGCTTCATGTTCGAACGGCTGATAACTTGCGCTTCGTCCATGCGGGCAGATTGCAGACTCACTTCGAGCTGAATATCAAGCCCAGTTGCTGAATCAGCTTGCAGGTAAGGCAGAGGCGCTGGGTCTTGCTGCGGTCCACGCACGCGGAACGGCTCCAACGCATCCATCGTCACCACCCAGGGCGAAATAGACGTCGCAAAATTTTTCGCAAGGAACGGTCCCAACGGCTGATACTCCCACGCTTGAATATCGCGCGCGCTCCAATCGTTCAACAACACCATGCCAAAAATATACTCACGAGCATTTTCAATTGAGATCGGCTCACCGAGGTTATTGCCTTTGCCCACAAAGAAACCCATCTCCAATTCAAAATCCAACTGACGCGATGCCGTGAATTCCAACGGTGCATCTTTGGGTTTCACCTGCCCACGCGGACGAGTCACCTCCGTGCCGGAGAGCACCACCGAGCTGGCGCGCCCGTGATAGCCCACCGGCAAATGCAGCCAATTGGGCATAAGCGCATTTTCTTTTCCGCGAAACATGATACCTACATTGGTGGCATGTTCACGCGACGCATAAAAATCAGTGTAATCGCCGATCTCAACAGGAAGATGCATCTGAACTTGGTCGATGGGAATCAACGCCTCTGCCTTAAGCGATGCTTGTTCCTGCCCCAACAACTGTGTCAAACGCTGACGAATTTCCCGCCACACGTCACGCCCCGATGCCATGAAGCGATTCAACGTAGCATCAGCGAAGAATCCATATTTTCTATCGAAGTGACCATCATCATCAAGCATGGATAAATCAATAACAAAATCACCAAGCCTCGTCCCGACCCGTGGACTTTGATTCTGTTTTGTGGAGAAAACGCCATACGGCAGGTTTTGAATGGGGAAATTGGATTCGAGGGATACTTCGATAAAGGATTTGAGCATTGTGTTTTCTCTGTTTTTTCTCATATGTAGTGTTTTGTGACTGAAAATGCGAAATACGCTGAGCAGTAAAACTAACCACATTTTTTCACTCACTCAGTGCAGTACGCTCCTTGAAACTAAAGCAACACATCGGTTAATCACCTGACTCGACTATGAAGCTTTGATCTCCGTCAATCAAAAGCATATTTTCATATTCTAATTCTCCAACAATAACCAGGTGAGTTAAATTGGACGGTATTAATCCTGAATAGTTAGCAGTCACCTCTCCTTTATCCACTCCATTGTTAGTTCTTATGAAGGATGCTCTTTGGTCAGTTAAATACATCACGTAATACAATTTATTTGTTTTTAATTTATCAAAAAAATCAGTTCCCTCTACAAACCCACCTCCGCTGTTTATCGCTATACCGTTCCCATAAAGATTTATGCCTTTAGCTATTATCATTTTTCTTGCCAAAAACGGATTCTTTTGATTAAGTATAAATCCAGTGATAAAACCTTCTACGCGGATTCCGAAAATATTTATTTGTCCAACCACTTCGTCTAAGAAAAAGATTGGAGTCATTGCGTCCTCATAGCCGTCTTTTGCTTTAAAATGAGCCTCTGGTATGGTTAAACCAGCCACACTGTCGTCTATATCTAGCAGTGGATCTTCAGGGTTGATAATGGCTGTATCTGGCCAATTAAAATTATCAAAATTACCATATTGAATATTTTGAGATCCCTCAATCTTAATCCATTCCCCATCATAAAAAACACGGGTATATCCCTCATCATCAACGACTCGCGGAATATACATCTCGATGGTTTGTTGTTCGGCAGTGGTGCCGTTGTCAACGGGGAGATAATCTCCTGTGATGGGGTCAATGTAATTTCTATCAGATTCAATTTTATGAACAGTACCACTGTAGATGACTGGGTTAATGCCTCGTTGCTCATTTTTCTTTTCGTTTAAGACGATGCTAAATGCTTTTTGCAGTTCAAAACTCAAACCGCTAACATCATCTATCTCCCCCGCCAGATATTTTTGAACAATCACTTCCACAGGCAGGGCTTCCAGTGGCACTTCTGTCAGTGTGGGAGGCAGGGTTGGGGTGAGAGTCGGCACGAGTGTGTTTTCGGCGGTTGGGGCGGCGGACGGGATGTCCTCTGAAGGAGTCTGGCATCCCAGCAGGCAGAGGGTCAGTATGAGGGGTATGATGTGCTTCAAGATTTTCTCCATAATGTTTTATTAATCAGTAGGGACGACCCGCCTATTAAATTCAGAAGTTGTTGACGACCCTGATGGGTCTCCCCTACAAAATTCCTAAATTTCGCAAGTCTTCACGCGGCTCATCGAAACTGCAACTACCAAAAGATGTAGCAAATAGTCTTGCTCTCTTAATCACCGAAATGGCTACGCGCAAATTTTTCCATGCAAACCCATGTTCGTCAAAGACAAAATTGGATGGGTCTTCATCTTCTAGAATAGATAGAATGTCTGCTTGCGAAATTCCATTGGCAAATGCCAACACCCCTGCCCCAAAGACGTTTAGAAAGCCGTGCATCTTTGTATTCACACTTGAGTTGAAATGCCGAATAGGATGATGTAACCCAGCCGTGCATTTCATGGGCACGCCTGCTTCGCGTGTTTGAATAATCGCCTTTGCAACTTGCTCAGGCGAAGGGAATGCTTCTGCCGTCACACCGCCTGTGCGGAGTTTAAAGCCAACATGTTTATCCTTTACTTTGCGCAAGGCGCGCAATAATTTCTCGGTACGCTCTTCCCAGCTTTCACCGAACGGACTTTCAAAGAAAACCGTAATGCCGTTTTTGTTCAAGGCTTCAGCGGCGCGAGTGACAATCTCGTTGGCAGAAAATTTATCGGTTAAGGAAGAGGCGGGCAGAGCTACTTCGTACATGTCCACACTGGCGTTTGGGTGAATATCCGCAAAGGCGCGGATATCAGCAATATCCAAATGGATATTTGCAAGAAATTCTTCCATGTCCTTCCCGCCGCGCCCCAGGGTGGTGAAAGATATCCTTTCGCCGAAAGCTGGCAACTCGCTCAATCGTTTGGCAGGGACGACAAAGCGCGAGAGCATCCACGCCTGCGGGTCGGTTTGATACACAATAAAATTTTTGAAGGCTTCTTGCAACGGCAAATTTGCGGGAGGGTACATACCGGCGTAATCTAAAATTTGCGCCATGAATATTTGAAAGGATGATTTTGGAGAACTCATATGCATGATTATATAATACCCTTCAGGTATAGCGGGTAAAATTGATAGCCTATGCCAAAACTTCTTATCTTAAGTAAAGATGCGAAAGAATATCGGGATGTTTTAGAGGCGGCGAATCTTCCAAACCTCGAGATCGCTGAAAACGCCTCGAAAGAGACCGAGATCGTTTTCGGTGCGCCAACCATGATCCGTGATGCTTTGGGCAGCCTGCCTAATCTGCGCTGGGCACAAGCATCTTGGGCGGGTGTAGAGCCGCTACTTGACCCATCACTTCGCAGGGATTACATCCTCACCAATGCACGAGGTGTGTTTGGCGGATTGATGTCGGAATACGTTTTTGGATACTTGCTTGCCCATGAGCGAAAGATCTTTGAGCGAGCAGAAGCACAAAAAAATAAAGTCTGGGATACCTCATTGACAGGTCAGTTACGCGGAAAAACGATTGGGCTGCTCGGTGTTGGCTCCATCGGTGCGGACGTGGCACAAATGGCAAAGGCGTTTGGGATGACCGTGCGTGGATACACAAAGAGCAGTGAGGCAAGTTCACAAGTAGACAAGTATTTTCATGGAGATGGCTTGCTTGAATTTGTAGATGGATTGGATTATCTGGTGAGCATTTTGCCGAATACCAAAGACACACGAAAAATTGTGGATGAAAAAGTTTTGAATGCCTTGCCTCCCCACGCCCTGTTCATGAATGTGGGACGCGGTTCTGCGGTGGATGAATCTGCATTATTGAAGGCATTGCAAGAAAACAAGATTGCTGGAGCTGTTTTGGATGTTTTTGAGCAGGAACCATTGCCAAAGGAACATCCATTTTGGGAGACTCCGAATTTGACGATGACCTTCCACACGTCCGCGCCGAGTTTGCCGGAGGATATTGCGAGGGTGTTCATTGAGAATTACAGGCTTTACATAGAGGGCAAGCCGTTGAAGTATGTTGTGGATTTTGAAAAAGGATATTAGAGAGCAGTAAATAGTGAATAGTGAATAGTGAATAGTGAATAGTGATTGGAGATTAGTTATGAGTATTTCCTTAAAAGATGTTCTACAAGCAGCACAAAGGATTAAGCCGTACATTCACCGCACGCCGGTGATGACGAATGAAAGTTTGAACCAAAAAGTGGACGCGCAGGTTTTCATGAAATGCGAAAACTTACAAAAAGTGGGCGCGTTCAAATTTCGCGGGGCGAGCAATGCCGTCTGGTCGTTGACGGATGAAGAAGCGGCGCGCGGAGTGGTCACACACTCGTCTGGGAATCATGCGCAGGCATTGGCATTGGCGGCGAAGATGCGTGGAATTCCGGCGTATATCGTCATGCCGAGTAATGCTCCGCAGGTGAAGAAAAATGCAGTGGCGGGCTATGGCGGTCAGATCACATTTTGCGAGCCAACGCTTGAGGCGAGAGAAAGCACCATGGAGGGAATCAGGCAACGTACCGGCGCGAGCGTGGTTCATCCGTATGATAATGAGCGTGTGATGGCGGGTCAGGGCACGGTAGCGCTGGAACTGTTGGAGGAAGTCCCTGATCTGGATGTGATCATCGCACCTGTGGGCGGCGGCGGGTTGCTGAGTGGCACATCGATTGCCGCGACGGAAACGAAGAAAGGCATTCGCGTGATCGCCGCCGAGCCTGAGATGGCAGATGATGCGTTTCGCTCGATGCAGGCTGGCAAGATCATCCCTTCGCAAAACCCCAAAACCATTGCAGATGGTTTGTTGACTTCACTGGGCGCATTGACGTATCCCGTTATCAAGGAAAAAGTGGAGCAAGTGGTGACGGTCAGCGAAGCGGGCATCGTTGAGTCGATGAAGTTTATTTGGGAGCGCGCCAAGATCGTCATCGAGCCTTCAGCAGCAACAGTCATTGCGGTGTTATGGGAAAAGAAAATTGATTTGAGTGGTTTGAAAGTCGGTGTGATTCTCAGCGGCGGAAATGTGGATCTGGAAAAACTGCCGTGGCAAAAGTAAGAAATCTTTTCAGTACACGGGATTTCACGGACGACACGGAAGTTTTGGAGAAATTACAGCATCCGTCCTTTCCGTGAATTCCGTGTACAAAAAAACAGAGCCTTGCCAAAAGCAAGGCTCTGTAACTTATGCGATTACCTACCCCCACCCGTAATGTAATGTTCCAATTGATTGATCATTAACTTCTGCACATCAATCACTTCCTTCAACACATCCCGAATGGAGATCAAACCGAGCAAGTCTTTGCCATCATACACCGGCAGGTGGCGGATGTTCTTATCGATCATCAGCGCCATGCATTCTTCTAATTGTTGTCCCGCCTCCACGTAAACCACTTTGCTGGTCATAATCTCGCTGACTTTGGTAGACTTTGCCGCCCTGCCTTCCAAGTCCATTTTTCGAACGCAGTCACGTTCCGAAACGATTCCTTCCACTTTCCCGTTGCTTACCACCATCAACGCTCCGGTATTATGCTTTGCCATAATTGTCATGACCTCGAAGACGCTTGCATCGGGTGAAACAGAGAACACTTCGCTACCCTTCTTACGGATCATATCGCGCACTGTGGACATCGGTAATCTCCTTGGCGTGGGTTGAATTTTCTCAGAGTATAGACAAGAAATGCAGGAATGGCAAGCAAATTCTGATTCATACGTGATTTATTTCTCAAACGCTGGCTACACATTTGTCATTGTCTATCGCGCTTCAAGATCCACGTCAAGTAGGGCAAATACCCATTCATCAAAATTGAAGAAAAAGATCACATTTCAATTAAGTAAGTTATTCTGTAATTTTCCTGTCAGGCTTTGGGGCAAATGAAGTGAGTAATATAAAGTCAATAAAGGCAGGCTTATGAAAATCCTCTTTCTTGGCACTCACGGTCAATTCAACCTCGGCGATGAACTATTGCTTGAGACCTTTCTTTCCCAATTAGGCGAAGAGCATACCTACGCCGTCAACTCGTATGACCCGGCTTTCACGCAAAATGCCATGCGCCCCAAGTTCAACGTGGAGTCCTTTCACACCACCCGTGAACTTTTCCGATTCCTAAAATATCTACTCACCAGCAAGGTCATCTTTTTTGGCGGCGGCAGCATCATCAAAGAGCTATACGCCAGCGTCGGGCGAAACCCATACTCGACCCTGTTGATGATCCTAGCCACCGTCACCTTTGCAAAACAGATCGCCCGCAAAAAAGTGATCATGAGCAACATCGGCGTCGGTCCGTTGATGACTCCCCGCGGAGAAATGCTTGCCCGTTGGATTCTTAACCAGGTGGATTTTCTTTCCGTGCGCGACGAAAAATCGCATCGCACTGCGCTCAAGCTTGGTCTTTCCCCACTAAAAGTGAATCTCGTCCCAGACGCTGTCTTTGCCAACTCGCCTGAGGTCTTCGTCCCCAACCACAAACCCCTGCCCCCCTCCGACAAGATCCGCATTGCTTTGAACTTAAATTACGATATCGAACAACCGGAAGCATGGGAGCCATTTCAAGCAAACCTGGCTGGAGCCTTAAAACAGATCCATGCCGAGACGCCCATTGAAATTCATGCCCTGCCCATGCAGAGCAAATTCAAAGCCAATGACGATCTCTCGATCTTGAAAGAGTTCTCAAAACGCATCCCAGAAATTCCCTTCATCCTACATGATCCGCAAACCGCACAAGATGCCGCCGAGATCATCGCCAGCGTGGATATGGTCCTCGCCGAACGTTTACACACACTGGTCATCTCATCTATTTTGGGAAAGCCTTTCTACGGGCTGGTCTACGATGTGAAAGTGCAAGAACTGGTCGACTACCTCGGCATGGACACCCATGCCCGGAACATCAATCAACCATTCTGTGCAGACGACCTAACCGCAGGAGTCCGGTCTGTGCTTTCAGCGTACAATGACATCAACTTGCACCTGGTCGAACGCAGTACACTCCTGCGCATGAAATTGGGGCGATACTTCGATGACCTCAAAACCAAGGCTATCTCGCGCTAAGCGAAAGCCTGCTGCTCCCCCATCTACTAAGGCACTGGTTCTTCAAACGCCAGTCGCCTTTACGATTCCCAACCCTGCTGCCTGGGTGCGCAAACTCTCTGCCACCCAGCGGATCGCAATCGTCGTAGGAGTTATCTACTTTCTGCTCTCATTCTTCACATTTCGAAATGTCATTGCCAATATTCCGCTCGTCTTAAGCGGAGAAGCCGTCATCAATGGCGATGAACTGGTCCCATTTTTTAACCCCGATAGTCAGTTGATCGATCAGGCGGCTGGCAAGTTCAATCAACTCACCAATGGCTATGAGTTCCGGGTTCGATATTCAATCCTGACAACCTGGCTACGTTACTATAAAGTCCTTCCGTTTGCGATTGTGCTGGTTGTGCCAGGTGTAGCGTACCTTTCCTATCTATTCGTAGCTCTACTCCTCAAGCGGATTCTTCCGCAATATAAACCTGAAGCCATTTATCAATTGACCGCCGCGCCTGTGTTGATGATCTTCATCATCATGGCATATGCCAAGATCACCCATTTTTACACGCTCATTCTTGGCTTTTCCTTATGCCTCGTCTCGATCACGTTGATGACCTATGGCTTGATCTTCCCGCAGAAGAACCCATACAAGCCGATCCTTGCGGCATGTGTCATCACACTCTTCAACCCGGCGGTCCATTATTTAATCCTCTTCGCGCTTTACATGGCATTTGCCGTGTTGACTCTTGTCATTATGGACGGGATCGTGGCATTCAAAGACGGTTCGTGGCACCATATCTACCGTCCACGTACTTGGTGGGGTGGAGTGAAAGTGTTATGGAAAGATTGGCGCAGACTGTTCGTTGAGGTCCGCTTTTGGCGCTCGGTTGGGGCATTTGTCATGCTGGGGCTGGGGACGCTTCTGCCCTACGCCCTCTTCGTCAAATTCTATGCCTTGCGCGGAGTACCGAATCTTTCTGAAACTGTGCCGGGAGATTTTTATTTCATTCAAGACGCTTCCATCTCTCTTGGACATGTGCTCGCCTTCGATATGGCAGGCATCATGGACAAGGAATTCACCGGCGATTACCTTGCCAAAGTGCCGCGCTATTCAAATATGATCTATAGTTTTCTTCTGTTCGTGCCCTTGATTTTCAAGCGCGTGCGTGAAGAAATTTTTAATACCGAAGAATTGAAAGCGTTTAGAAACGTGATGTATGTGGTCACATTTTTCACCATGTGGGCGACCTTGGGGTATTCGGGTCCGGCATGGCTGCCAACCTTTCACCGCACCATGGCTTTTATCAGTACCGTGGCAAATGGAATGCAATCAGGCACTGGCGATCTGGTCGTTAAGTTGATGGGCACTATTGTACAGGTACTGCGTTTTCCGCATCGCTTTGAGCTGGTCACCTTTATGGTAGCGACCATCCTCATCTCCATGTCCATCATCTGGCTGCACGATACTTTCATGAAAAAAGGCTTCGGCGAAGTCGTTTGGATTTTGACAGGGAAACGCATCAGCGAAGTACAAGGCAAACTGAAACAGAAGCAAGCTCAGGTTAAGAATGAAGCGGGGCGTTTCATCCCATTGATGATGGTGCTGTTATTCATGGTGCCCATCTTCTCGAATGAGTCGTATCGGGTGGTTTTTTCTTCGGGAGATTTTCATCACTTTCTGACCCCCTACCCGGTGGGACCGTTGAAAGAAGTGAAAGAAGCATTGCTGCAATTGCCGCCTGGTAAAGTGGTGGTGCTGCCGCCCACCGAGACCGCCAAGGTGATCGTGGATATCAACGGCGTGGAGCATAAGTTCATTGATAAGTTTCACATCTATTATCTTGACCTACCAAGTTATTACTATGGGTTGACCGGCGACTCAGACAATAAGCATGAGTTCTTTTTGATGCTACGGGCGTTGTATTATCAACAATCCTGGTGGATCAACATTGCTCGCGATCTGGATCTGAAATATATCGTAGTGAATAAAGAGTTGGTGGCAAATACAGTAGGTGGGCAGGAGTATCTGCGCGAAGTCGAGCGGATTTTGATTCCCGAGCTTGATGCGCGTGATGCCTATGTGAAAAAGTTGATGGAAAACGAAAGCTATGTGCTCTATGAATTTACCGACCTGCCCACAGCAGAACGCGTTCCGCTTTATTTGGATGTGGATTGGAATTCATTCATCCGCATTTTATCTTCCAACCTCGAGTTGACCCGTTATTATGATCTACGTCACACCATGGTGGTGGGCGATCTGGAATCATTTGATTCGTTGACTCTTGTCACAGACGACGAACACGAATCAGCGCTGGACCTGTACCTGAAAGCCAACAAGACGCAGTTTGCTCGCCCGAACAGTGTGAACATACCCTTCGACCCGGAGCAGATCTCCAGCTCGTATTATCTTTCGCCGATGTTCCGGCTCTTTCAATTTTTCTCAGACAGCAAATACAACCGGCTGGACATGATCACGCCCGGCTTATGGGGCACCATCGAGGGCGGATTTATCGGTGTGCCGCGTGAAGCGCCCTTCCGCATTGATGTGACGTTGCCAGAAGAAGGCGAATATCGCCTGCTCATGCGCGGAGCGATCTCGGCTGTGGATGTAGATATGAAGTCGAAGTTATTCGAAGAGACACAACGCCTCACACTGGCTTCTGACCCTTCGAATCTGGCGTTCTTTGATAAACGTTTGGTCTTTTCATCCAACCGTACGCCGTTGGATGTGAGCCAATATACGCTTAACGAATTGGGGTTATTGATTCCAACCGATGTGGTGGTGGTGAATTATCAATATCAGTTCTTTGACCTTGGTGTGGTGAAGGCATCTAAAGGAAAATACCCGATCTATTTTAGC
>JAFLCF010000117.1 GCA_017303735.1 Anaerolineae bacterium | reverse complement strand
TTTTCATCTTGATATTTCAACGAGACGTTTCGGAATTCCACTTCGCCTTTCAAAGTGGATAAAACCCGCGCCTCCTTCCCCGACCGGATAGCTGGTTCTGTATCCAAAATTTCGAATACACGTTGAGCGCCTGCTGCGGCTTCGCCACCCGCGTTAACGAGACCAGTCAATGCCTGGGCAGGTTCCGCCATCATGAGCAAATAAGCATTGAACGCCACTACTGCGCCGACGGTAAGCACACCATCAATAACCATTTGCCCGCCAAAGTAGAGAATGAGAATAGTGCCCACTGTGATCAGCCAGTTGGTCGTAGGCATGATCTTTGCCCATTCATCGATCACATGAAGCCATTTACGAAAAACTTCCATATTGGCAGACTCGAAACGATTGATCTCAAAATCCTCCCGCGCAAAAGCACGGACGACCTGCACCCCCGTCACATTCTCTTGCAAGCGGTTGGAAACTTCCCCAACAGCGTTGTCCACTTCAAAGAAGAGTTTGCCGATCTTTGTGCCAAACCATCCCGTCATAATGACCAGGGGAATCATAGGCAGCAGGGAGATGAGAGCCAATTCTTGATTCACCGAGAGCATTACGCCTAAGATTCCAAGAGTCAGCATGACAAAACGGATCAATTCGGGGATAGAAGACCCGGCAAACTTTTCAATGGCTCGCACATCTTCAATGCAGCGCGAGATCAACTGTCCCGACTGGGCATGGTCATGGTATGAGAATGGCAGGTATTGGATATGATCGTACATGCGATTTCGCAGGTCGTACCCGACATGTGATGCAACCCGCTCTGAGATATAACGATTGCCCAAACCCAGCAGCGCTGAGGCAAGCCCGAGCCCGAACAAAAGAAGCGCGGAACGGATCAAGGACAGGGAGTTCCCATGCAAAATCCCTTCATCTATCACCGTTTGAATAATGCGCGGAACTGCGAGGTTCAACCCGGTAAGCGTTAGCAGCATTAATAAGCTCGCAAATACCTGCCAGGCATAAGGGCGAAGAAATTCAATGGAACGTATTAGATTTTTCATGGCGGAGAATTAAGCATACCACAAAGAAAACGGACATTCATGAAGAATGTCCGTTGAGATCAGGGAGTTAAAAGATCGCTATTTATATATTTTGAGGGCGCGGAAAGCAAAGCGTACAAGCACAAAGAGCGAAAATATTACAAGCCATTCCAGCACAAAAATGCTGCGCGGAAAATTTTCAAACCATCCAGTGAAATAGCCTAAATATACCGAAGCCGCAACGACAACCATGCTCACTAAAGACGGAAAAAACACATAACGAATTCCTTGAATGCCAGTTTTCATAATGGTTTGAGGGCGATATGCCCCAAACGCAAGTAATAGTGAAGGGTATGCAAAAAAGGCGACCCAGAACATCAACCTTTCCATTTCGCGATAAGACCGATATTCACGACCATCGCCAAAGCGGACTTGAAAAATAAAGAAGGCAGTTAGAGCGACAATCGCCAGATCCAATAAAAATACGCGGATGCTGATGTTTTGAAGAAAATTTTTCAGCCACCGCCGCAGGGGCATATCGACATAAAAATGTGCCGCCAATCCGATCAGGATCATGCCCGGCAGGAAGGTGATATCGAATATCCGTTCGGCGTCTGAAGGGAAGTTATGTTCGAGCGCACGTTCATACAACCAATACACTGGCACATGCAAAATATAAATGGCATAAGATGCTTCTCCGAGGTTAACCGGACCTGGGTGTTGCAAGAAACGTGATACGCGCGACTCGTCCATAGCAAGGGCTACAATAAATAGTACTGATATAGGCGCTAATAAACCAGACATGGGTTGCAAATCATGCGGCAGTATCGGGAAAATCCCTGTGCTAACAATTATATAAATGGCACTTATTAGAAAACTTCCAAGCAAGACTGACCAGATGTGTATCGGGCGCGTGATCCTGGAGCGCCCTTCTCTAAGATACCAAACTCCGCCAACAACACCCATCACGAAAGAGTTTAGGTGAAAAACTGGGAAATAAACAATGAAGTCTTTGTACTCGGGAAAGTAACCGATCCAAAGTATGTAATGCAGTGTTTGGCTGACCGCCCATAATGCCAACGCAGCCCAGATCAGTTTTCTTGTGGATTGGCGTGCAACCCATAAGATCAAAAACGGGAAGACAGCATAGAAGAAAAACTCTACTGTCATCGACCAGGCGGCATAGTTGAAAGATTGTGAATAGGCAGGGATCCAGGCTTGAATTACAAAAAGATTAGCAAGGATTTTCTGTGGCTTGATCTGGAATAACGAGTCGGAATAATAGACACAGACCAGAAGGAAGGAGATTATATACAGAGGGTAAATGCGAACAAAACGCGCACGCCAATATGCGGCAATGTCAAATTTTTCGCTAGGTCGGTAATATACCAGCGACATGACGAACCCAGATAGCACATAGAGATATGCAACCGCTGTGGGAGCGGAACGCAGCAAGGCAGAAAATGGGAATACATTTATGGCATTGGTATAAAATTCGCCTGTGCCATGGTAGAACAGAACCAGCAGCACCATGGCAAATCGTGTAAATGTCAGTTGATCGAGTCGCTTCATTAAGTCCTCAAAGTTCCGCTATTCTACTTGAAAACGCCCGGCTGATTATGGGGCAATCAAAATAAAAATCTCGGTCAGTTTCCATGAGTTTGGAGATTATTTCATCTTTATGCAGGTTTTCTTTTCCCAAGAAAAGCAACCAACCCGGCAGCAAGGAACGCGACAACTACGATCCCACCAACTACCTGCCCACCCAATTGCATGGTGGTCGGCGGTGTGGGAAGCGGCGTCGGTGTTTGGGTGACCGTGGGCGTTACCGGCAGTGTAGCCGTTGAAGTCGAAAGCCCCAGAGTGGCTGTTACAGGCTCAAGAGAAGGTGTTGGAGTTTCTGTAGATGCACTCCGGATCAAAAGCTGTTGACCTTCAAATATTTCATCTCCAGCCAGCCCGTTCAAAGATTTTAATTCAATGATGGTCGTCCCATATGCAAGGGCGATGCTCCATAAGGCTTCATCCTTTTGGACGAGGTGATAGATCTCGCCGCTTGGCAATGGAGTATTAGGAACAAAGGTGCCTGATAGAGCGATCTGGGTGCCGGGTGTGGGAGAAATAATAATAATCTCATCGCTCGATTCGGAACCTGCGACCAATACATAATAGGTGATCACATTCGCGGCAGTGACCGCCACACCTACATCCTGGTATTCTGCGGATGTTAATGCTACTGAGTCGGCGGCATTGCCCAGCCAGGCTGCGAGTACCTCTTGATCAGATACGCCGGAGCCGGAATAGATAGCTTCGCTAAACAGACCGCCAACAGAGAGATTACCTGCCACAGAATAACCCGCATCAAGAGCACGTTGATATGGTCGCCTGCCCCTATCGTCGAAGTGGGTCAACACGCCAGTGCTGGCGATATACTCTGCATGTACCTGTGCAATATTCATCAAAATGGGATTTTGCTGGTAGGGTGATAATCCTTTTGATTCGCGCAGGGCGTTGACCGCTTCGATCATCTCGCTGGCGGTCGGGTTGGGAGAATAATGTTCCAGCCGGGCGCTCGCCGCGACGGATGGAATCAGGCTCAAGGTTAAGATAAGAAGCGATAGTTGTATCCAATTTTTTTTCATGGTCATAAGAAGGTCAATTCAGGGATCGAATTTCATTTTGGGATAGCTCCTGCCATTGCCCTGGTTGTAAGTTTTCAAGCCCGATCATGCCGATGGCGATGCGAAAGATCCTGAGCGTGAACAAGCCAACCGCAGCCGTCATGTGGCGAATCTGACGTTTTTTTCCTTCACGTAGTTTTACTTCAAGCCAGTGAGTCGGTCCGTGCGGGGTGACAGGCTTGGGTCGTTGAGGCAGGTTTGGGTCAGGAATGAGGCGGAAGGAGGCGGGACGTGTGAAATGGTCTTTGATCTGGACTCCGTTCGAGAGTTGGGTTAATTTTTCTGAGGTTGGGTCGCCCTCCACCATCACCAGATAGGTCTTTTCGATGTGGTGTTTTGGGTCGGTGAGGCGTTTAATGAGAGCGCCATCGTCTGTGAGCAAGAGCAGTCCTTCACTGTCGCGGTCGAGCCGCCCGGCAGCATACACGTTTGGAATGTTGATAAAGTCTTTGAGTGTGGGGTGACCTGTCCCTTCATCGGTAAATTGGGAAAGCACCCCATAAGGTTTATTGAAGAGAATGTAGCGCATGGGTATAATCATACCCGATGAATGAATTCGTTTTTGAGATACGCATTTGTGAAAGCTGTGGGTTAAGATACCCTCTACAAAATGGACAAGCATTTGGCATCCGATGCCCACATTGCTTAGGGGCGACCCGAGTGGTGGTAGAAAAGAGCATCGGCAAAGAAGAACGAATGAACATAAAGCCCGCTGCGAAGAATGTAGGCTTTCGAGCCGTGCTATTGGACAATATCCGCTCGGCATGGAATGTCGGCTCGATCTTGCGCAGTGCAGATGGCTTCGGGTTTGACCATGTGTATTTATGCGGAATCACCCCCACACCAGATCAGGATGCGGTGACGAAAACCTCGCTCGGCGCGGAAGATACCATTCCGTGGTCGATCCATAAAGATGCGGTGAAACTTGCAGCCGGTTTGAAAAAAGAAGGATGGAGAATTATTGCACTGGAAGAAGGCGAAGGCTCAAAAGAAATCAAGAAACATTCAAAAGGGAAGGCTGAAAAATCAGTGCTGCTATTGGGCAGTGAAGTGACCGGCGTGGACCCAGACCTGTTGGCATTGTGCGACGAAATGATTTCCATCCCTATGCGCGGACAAAAACGCTCGCTGAACGTTGCGATCGCTTTCAGCGTAGCGGCATATGCGTTAACAAGTTAGGTATTGAAAATAACCTTCAAAGGAAACCCATGATGAAAAAACAATTCAAAAGTTTGATCTTATTCTTCGGAATGCTTGCAACTGCATCGCTGGCATGTCAGACATTGACAAGCCAGCCCGGAAATGACGCGCCGCCTTTAGCCACAGAAACCGCAGTGGTGCCTCCCCAGGCTCCACAGTCTTCCGGGTCATCTGCTGAAGCGTGCGCTCCGTTTGACGGGATTCCAGCGGCGGCTCAGTATGCATCCGCGCCGGATATTTTGATCAACACAGCTGGACGGTACACAGCCACGATGCGCATGGCAAATGGTGGAGAGATCTTCATCGAGTTATATGCCGATAAAGCGCCGATCACGGTCAATAATTTTGTTTTTCTCGCCTGCAAAGGATTTTACGACAATACAACCTTCCACCGCGTGCTGCCTGATTTTATGGCTCAAGGCGGTGACCCGACCGGCACCGGCTTGGGTGGACCCGGCTATGAGTTTGTGAATGAATACAGTGACCTAAGTTTTGATAAACCCGGTGTTCTGGCAATGGCAAATGCAGGTCCAGATACGAATGGAAGTCAGTTCTTTATTACCTTCAACGCCGCAGAATGGCTGGACGGTGGCTACACCATTTTTGGAAAAGTGCTGCAAGGCATGGATGTTGTGATGGGAATCACGTTGCGTGACCCGCAAACCAACCCGTCGTTCGAAGGCGATGTTATTGAAAGCATAACGATTTCTGGGAAATAGCTGACTTAATGCCCAAGCCGCACAAGGCAGCCGCCTACCCTAGACTGAACGCGGGCGGTTGCCTTGTGGCGCATTACGTAGCCCTTTGCTATTCGTTTGCAGACAAATTATCAGTTGAGTTGTATAATTTTTGCAGCATATAAGGTTTTTATACAGCGAAATCGCTGTATAAAACATAGTTTGGCACTTCGTCTTCTATAAATTGTGAGGGAACATGGCATATTTACGAGACTTCCTATACCTTGATAACGCAAAACTGCACAGTTTTGTATCTCAAATTCAAGGCGGCATGATAAGTGAAATCAGCGAAACGATTAAACAACTTGGCGGGTTATCCGCAGGAATTAATATTGGTGTTCCTCAACTTGGTGTTGGTGCAAAGGTTGACGCTGCAAAACAAAAAGAAAGTGAACGACAGCAAAATATTACCCTCACTGACCCTGCTTATTTTGGGGTTTTGCATCAATATTTGAAGCAAGAAAAAAGCCTCGTTGATATTACTGACTTGTCCCTCGATGAAATTTCCGAATTATCGGTTGGTCAATTCGTTGAAATGCGTGGAATTGCTGAACCACCTTTAGTAGAGAATTGGATAGAACGTCTAAATACTATCTTTGGCTTCTTTGAGAGAAATTTCAAAACCTTTAGTAATGTTCAGGCAACCCCAAAAGGTAAGCCATCATCCAATTTCTCAAATATGCAATTGCGTCAGTTCAAGTCTATGATTGACTTGCTCATAGAATATGTAAACCTGACGCGTAAAGACCCTGGCAAACAATATATTAGAATCTCCCCCAAAAATCAGCCCTTCAAAATTTGGTGTGGGTTGCTACCTGATTATGCAATTGTCCCGTTACAATCTGCCCTACCTGCGGAAATACAAATATTTGGGCGTGTAGACCATTTTGTGAGAGAGAATGGGATTGAAAAGATTGTGGACTTGGCTATGTTTAATCAAGCATCCCAAATGGGAAAACTATTAGAAGTCTTGAATTCATTTAATGCATTAGTTGGGAAAAGCCCAATCAGTGAAACTGATTTAGAAGCAAGGCATCCAGATATTTTTGTTACCCCAGTGGCAATATATCAATAAGTCTTCTAAGCAAAACCATGCCTAACAAAGCATTGACCTAACACTGGGGATTCTGCGCAAATCTCAAGCAGTTTTCTACGCCTTAGCATTTTTCCAGTTGGACGGCTTCACCAAGTCCACGCAACGGGGCAGGTAAGGCAATTCGTCGGGCAGTTCCTTGCAGAGCAAAGGAAAATATGAAGCCGAAATTAATCGTCACAGTGCTGCTTATTGTTTTTATTGTGGTGTCTTGCACACCAGCGGTTACGGTAATTCCAGAAACCGCAACGGTTATCCTCACTACTACTGCGTCACAGACTCCAACGCCACCAGAAACCAATACTCCAGAAGCAACAGCCACTGAAAAAGTCGCTGTCTTGACCCCAAGACAACAAGAGTTTTTGGACCAAGGTTACGATGAGCTGAGTTCGCTAGAAGATGGTGTGATATATGGAATTTTGGATGAAAGCTCGGTCGAATACATGCCTGATGGCGGAGTAGAGTTTGGCGAAGGTGGGCATGCTTTGAGTACAGTTGAAGTAACTTACTACAACCCGGAAACCAAACAATTTGAAAAGGGCACCTTTGTGCTTGATTGGTCTATTCCAACTGGCTTTGATGATGGAACTTTTATTACCTATCCTGTCGAAACTGGAGGTATTGGTGTTGACGCAGTTGTTCTGCCACAGTTCTTAATAAAGAACTGTGGCAGAACAATACTTCGACTTCAATAAGGGACCGAACCCCTTTATAAAACTAACGTTCAAGTCTACCGGCATCGACGAGGAAATAATAGAAGAATTTTTCTCCAGTATATTTCCTGAGTTTAAGGGAAAAATTACCCAAGTAACCATCCCCGGCATAGGCAAAGTATTGGCAGTTAAAGGTGGACTCATTGAGGGTTATCCCAACTGGTAATCAAATCTTTTCTTTTGAACTAAAACTGCCCACCGATTAACCGCAGTATCTAGGGAAGAAAAACAAGAAGATCAAAAAAGCAGGAGAAATAAAAAAAAGCGTTTCGGACTTTGTGTGTCTGAACCGCTTTTTATTGGGATCAATCAAGTTCTTCATTTACGGCAAGATCTTGATCAACGCTTTATACCATGCTTGCGTGATGAGATCATATCCGTATGAGTTGGGGTGGAAACCATCCGCAGACAGGGTGGCGGCATCTATGAAAATATCAGAGCCGTAAAAATCGACCGTGAGCGCGCCGTACCGGTCCGCTCGTTCGGCGATGACATCGTTATAACGCTGAACCTGAGCAGACATCCGTTCGAGTTCATCCGTTGTAATATCGGGGTACGTATCACCGCGGGTTTGTGCAGGTCGCTTGGATTGATCGTCTAACAAGGCAATGATCACTTCTGCCCTTGCCGTCCGCAGATCGAAGAGGATCTTGTCAATATTCTCTGTAAACCGCTCAAGGTTCTGCTCTTCCTGTGCGGCAGTCACATCGGCTGGACCGGTATACAATTCCCATAAGTCATTCCCGCCGATCCAAACCAACACCACCCCGGCACGCCCTTGTGAAGTGACCGACTCGACCTCATTGATGGCACGCTCAAGCTGACCCGAGAATTCTCCATCGCCACGGATCAGGTCGTCAGAGGTCCAACCGGTGCGACCAAAATTCGTGACCGAAGAGTCTGGGCGGATCTGGCTAACAAGCTCCAGCAATCGACCCGGATAACCGCGCCCCATGTCATCCCCGTCACCGCGGGTCAAGTCATCGCCGATCGAAATGATATTGACCGGTCCTGAAGCGAGAGCCGAAGCGGGAGAAAAGGTTGGAGTTGGGGTGACCGGCACGGGTGTGGGCTGAGTCGTTAGCGTCGGCGATACGATCACATAGGCAGAGGTCACCACGGGCAACGGCGCATTCACCACGGCTTCCTGACGGCAGGCGATCAGAAAAAAAATGAGAGGGAGAAGAAGTCGCTTTTTCATTTACGCCAATTGTACTGCCTGATTCAAACTCAGATAGATTCTGACGGCTTTCTTGGCTAGAATACCTGCATGGACATTTGGAACTTTCAAACACAACTCACCCGCCGATTAACCTTTTGGTCATTGGCAAGCATCGCCTTCGGGCTGCCCGTCCTCACCCTCAACCCATTCTGGCAGGGCGTAGGGATTCAATTTATCGCCTGGGGCGCGATCGACTTATTGATCGCCACCATTGGCGCGGCTTCAGCAAAGCGACGAAAAGCCCGCCTCACCCCTAACGAGTTGGCTGACTCTGCTCTCAAAGAGGGCGCCAAGCTCAAGCGGATTCTCCTCATCAACACCGGCTTGGACGTGTTGTATGTAGCAGGCGGCATTGCACTGATTCTGACTCTCGGCGCAAACGACATCGGCTGGCAGGGACATGGCTGGGGCATCATCGTGCAGGGCGGGTTTTTGTTTTTCTTTGATCTTTTTCATGCGAGAGAGATCAAGTAATAAGTAACGAGTGGTGAGATGATAGCGAGAAGAATTTTTTTGGATATACAGCAACTCCCGCTGATTGGGAGTCTTACCAAAACGAATCTATTTTTCATTGGGTTATGGCTATTGACCATGATCTGCCTGCCCATCGTCGGTTGGACGTTGGGTGAAGAGGCGTTGATTCGCGGCATGTCCGTCGGCGTGGTGATGCAGGGCATTGCCGTGCTTTCAATATTGATCCACGCGTGGGGTTGGGGGAAGACCTTGCGCTCCTTCGCCATCGTCGGCGTGCTTTCGTTTTTTGCAGAATACATCGGCTCAACCACGGGCATCCTCTTCGGCAAGTATCACTATACCAATGTACTGCAACCGCAACTGGCAGGTGTGCCGTTATTGATTCCGCTTGCATGGATGATGATGCTGCCACCATCTTGGGCAATCACAAGCGCAATCTTGCATCGGACTCGCACCGGTTTACCAAATTACCAATTTACCTTTTACTTTTCACTCATCTCCGCCCTCGCCTTCACCGCCTGGGACCTCTTCCTCGACCCGCAAATGGTGGGTTGGAATTTTTGGGTGTGGGAGATTCCTGGTCAATACTTTGGCATTCCACTGGTCAACTATCTTGGCTGGATTCTCGTCTCTGGTTTGCTCACATTTGCCGTGAATCCCAAAGAGATTCCTGTCGCACCACTGATGATCATTTATGTACTGACATGGTTCTTGCAGACCATTGGTCAGGGAGTGTTTTGGGGGCAGCCGGGTCCGGCGGCGTTTGGCTTCGTGGGCATGGGCATCTTTATTTATCTCGCATGGAAAAACTATAAATGAAAAATATTCTTGTTCTGGGCGCAGGCATTGGCGGGTTATCGGCAGCCATTCATCTTGCCTTCAAAGGTCACCGCGTGACGGTGCTCGAAAAGAATCCCATCGTGGGCGGCAAAATGTCTGAAGTGCGTGCCGAGGGCTTTCGCTTCGACACGGGTCCATCAGTGATGACGATGAAGCACGTCTTCGAAGACCTCTTCCGCACGGCGGGGCGACGCATGGAAGACTACCTGACCTTCCTGCCAATTGACCCGCTCAATCGCTATTTCTATTCAGACGGCTCGCGCCTCGACCTAAGCCGCGACCTGTCTCGCACCATCGAGCAGATCCAACGCCTTGAGCCGCGTGACGTGGAAGGCTATCTTGCCTATCTTGCCAACGCCGCGAAAATTCACCGTATCACCAGCCCCATCTTCACGTATGGTCCACCACCCTCTGCCGCAAGTTTTCTGAAAGTCTCCCCGCTCGATATGCTGGCAGTGGACCCGTTCCACACATTGCAATGGGACATTGAACGTTATGTGCGTCACCCAAAGATGCGTCAGTTGCTTGGCAGGTTTTCTACGTATGTCGGTTCGTCGCCGTATCTTTCGCCTGCGGCGTTGGCAGTCATTGCGCACGTCGAGTTGACCGAGGGTGTTTGGTACCCGAAAGGCGGCATCTATGAAATTGCGCGCGCCTACGAAAAACTTGCACGTGAACTCGGCGTGGACATCCGCTTGAATGCGCAGGTACAGGAAGTGAAATTGAATGGGAAGAAGATCGCAGGAATTTTGCTGGAAGATGGCGAGTTCTTGCCCGCTGAAACCGTCATTTCCAATATTGACGTAACCACGACCTATGAATTAATGAAGTCGCCCGTCGTTGAAGCGCGGCGAAGAAAGTTATACAAGCAAGCGCCTGCTTCATCAGGGCAGATCCTTTTATTAGGTGTGGAAGGAAATTATCCCGACCTTGTTCACCATAATATTTTGTTCTCGTCTGACTATAAAAAAGAATTTCAGCAACTGTTTGTTGAGAACCGACTTCCAGACGAGCCGACGGTGTACGTCTGCATCACATCCAAGAGTGACCCGGAACATGCGCCGGATGGTTGTGAGAATTGGTTTGTGATGATCAATGCGCCTGCTTTACCCATGAAAGATCGCTCGCCAGAGGAGGAAGAGCAGGAAAAGGCTCAGGCGACAGAATTGCTTTTTAACCGGCTGGCAGCTTTCGGCTTGGATGTGAGGCGCAAAGTCCGTTATTCGCAGATGTTGAATCCGCGCCACTTCCAACAGCGGACGGGGGCATTTCGCGGGTCGATCTATGGCATCTCATTCAATGACCGTTTCGCGCCGTTCAGACGTCCGCGCAACCGGTCTGAGATTCAGGGATTATTTTTTGCGGGGGGAAGCACACACCCGGGCGGCGGCGTGCCGATGGTGACACTATCAGGGAAACTCGCCGCACAGATGGCAGATCAGAGTTGATCGCGAATGACACGGGCGGGCAGGTGTAGTAAATACTGCCCGTCTTGTTTTTGAAAGCCCATGCGCTTGAGGTAGGTTTCGTGGCGCGGGTTGCCGGGGTCTGAGATCAAACGCGTGATGCCTTTTTGACGGAAAAACCCGGCGCTTTCTTCGTATAAAAATTTTCCGGCGCGAAAATCGCGATAGCCTGGGATGACGAAATCAAGGAAGATGCTGGCGGCATCGCCCTCGGGTTTGACGATCAGCACACCGACGGGCATCATATTGCGCAGGACAAACAAAACCAATTGTTCTTCTTTTGGCTTGAACAAATAGGTGGGAATGAATTCAAGAATCTCTTTGCGATAAAAATCCAAAAAGTGTTTGAGGTAGGCGCTCGCGGCGCGGACTTCCATGAGCGTGAAGTAGTCTTTTTGCTGCCACATCTGCCACAGGTTGTAGACGTTGACGCCAAGGATAAGCGTGTTGAGAAAGACGACGGGTATTGCGCCGATCAGCAAGCCGTAAATAATGAAGACTATCGCTCCCACCATGTTGACCGTTCGCAGGCGCACGAGCGATTTCATCATCAAGGAGATGGCGACGAGAATAGAGCCGGTGTAGCCGATGAGTTCGTAAATGAATGAAAGTTCCATATGTTGATTGTACACGAAGTACAGTTGATGGTTGATGGTGGACAGTTGGCAGTGGATAGCGCAACTTTTGAAAATGGGCGGCGTAGATTTAGGTATAAAAAGGAGAGTAAAAAATGAACGTACAACGACAAGCATTACGCAGGTCAAGAAATGACCGTATCCTCGCCGGGGTGTGCGGCGGATTGGGCGAATTTTTCGGCATCAGTCCGTTTTGGTTTCGGCTGGCGATGTTCATCGCTTTCATTCCAGGCGGCGTACCGGGTATCTTGATCTATATTTTGGCGATGATGATCATTCCGTCGGAGTAATAAAAAAATAAAGGTTGCCGCCCGAATAAATTGTGACCTTATGATTCTAAAAACAGATCTCTTGCAAAAGTCAATTTGTAGGTCAGGTGTCGCGTAGCACTTTGGTGACACTTGAAGCCTGACATGCTATTAATACTTATGCAAGAGGTCTAATCTTCAATTCGTAAATGACATCAGAATGTTGTTACTGCATCAGTATAGATCAACCTTGAGGGGAGATCGTTAAAGCCTTAAGTCTGCAAGACCCAAGCCTGCTGAGTAAACTATTGTATAATGCGTAAAAGTAAATAAGACTTACAGCATCGTATTTTTAGTAAAATAATCATTAACGAACTGAGATTGGAAGGCATTCATGAATGTCGGTCGGTATGAGGTGATAAAAGAACTGGGGCAGGGCGGCATGGCAATCGTCTATCTGGCACATGACCCAAACATCAAACGTCAGGTGGCGATCAAGGTCTTGCCAAGGCAGTTCACCTTCGAACCGCAATTCCGTGCCCGCTTCCAGCACGAAGTTGAAGTGATCGCCCGACTCGAGAACGCCGCCATCGTACCGGTCTATGATTCGGGGGAACATGAAGACCAACCATTCATCGTTATGCGTTACATGCCAGGCGGCACCCTCGCCGACCGTTTAGAAAAAGGTCCGCTGCCCCTCACAGAAATCGAACCTCTCTTTCAACGCATCGGTTCCGCGCTCGATTACGCCCATCGCTCCGGCGTAGTCCACCGTGATATGAAGCCCGGTAACATCCTCTTCGACTCGCAAGGCGAAGCCTTCCTGTCCGATTTTGGCATCGCAAAATTGGCAGAAGCCAGTGTCGCATTCACAGGCACTGGCAGCATGGTCGGCACACCAGCGTACATGAGCCCGGAACAGGCACTGGGCGAAAAAAATGTAGATGGTCGCAGCGATATCTATTCCCTGGGTGTGGTGTTGTTCGAAGCGCTCAGCGGACAATTGCCATTCAATTCGGATACGCCCATGGGAGTTGCCATTGCTCACATCCAGGAACCGGTGCCGAGTCTGTTAGATCGCAATCCCAACCTGCCGCGCCCCTTTGAGGCGGTCATCCGCAAGGCAATGGAAAAAAGACCGGCGGATCGATATCAAACCGCTGGCGAATTGTCGCATACCATCCGTTCCGTAGGTAAAAGCTCCGCTCCTGGAACCATGATCGAGCAGCCAAAAGGCACCGTCCTTGAACCAGCACGCGGGACAGTCGTTGAACCGATAAGCGGAATCGGCATTGAACCACAGGCGTCAACCAATCGTCCCTACACCCCAGCACCGAATCACTACTCGCCTACGCCTCCCGCGCCTGTATCAAAAAACACCATCTTACCCAAAATACTGGGCGGAGTTGGAATTTTGGCTGTTTGCCTTTGTGTTGTTTTGACCGGAGTTTTCGCTTCGAGACTCCTCCCGGGCTTGTTTGCCACCTCACCGACTCAGGTCTCCGCTGAGACTCCACTTGCCCAAGTTACAAACGAACCTATTCCCACCAACGAACCTGCACCCACAGCTTTTGTTCCGATCATGCCAGATATTGAGATTGCCTCAGAAGGCACCGTGGATGCATCTTCAATTTACGACTCCACTTTCCCCGCCGCACTCGCCATTGATGGAGACGCCACCACCTCATGGTTCTCCGCCGGTCCCGATGAAGATGGTATAACTAGGTACGTATGGACAGGCGTTCAAGAAGATTTTATTGCCACGATCGATCTAATTTCAAACCAAGATAATGAGGCAGTGGAATTCCGTACTGGTTATGGTTTTGAATCGGTGTTAATTCAAGTATATGACGCACAAGACCAACTTGCTTACGAAGAGACGGTCAGCCTGACTGGAACGCCAGACCCCTATATTCAAATCACTCCCAATGTTGTCGGGCAATGGATCT
>JAFLCF010000116.1 GCA_017303735.1 Anaerolineae bacterium | reverse complement strand
AGTGCGTCACCAAATTCAGGGTCTTGCTTGGGCTGCGCATCATGTTGGACAATATGGCAGGATACGACCGGGTTGGCATTGGGTGCAAACTCGCTGGGATGCAAGGAATCTTGAGTTGTTTGCCGATGTAGTGAACGAATGGCAGGGCGTAGCTATGATAGATGATCGCTTCACTTCCCTGGCAGGCGGCGAAAACATCTTCCATGATGTGTTCCAACATGGGACGGATCACACGATTGGTGCTCAGAATTAGATGCGGAATCGATTCAGCATCCAACCAGGATTGGGTCTGACTGCTTTGTGTAAATTCAAAAGAATCCAACTGGATGGGAAAGAACTCGATCTGATACCTGGCAGCTAGAGCAGCAAAATTTGAGTTTGCCGCAAATCGAACTTTGTATCCTTGGTTTTTCAACCCAACCGCCAAAGCGAGATAGGGTTGAACATCTCCCTGTGAGCCGACTGCTAAAATGGTTATACTCATCGAACACAATATACTATAATTCCCCGGGCGTAAAATGAATCAGTTTTTTCTGCCGTACAGGTAGTGGATAGATTCAAGCGGCAAAAACTTTTTATTTTTAGAGTTAAGTCATTCATGAAGGAGCATTGCATCCATGCAGAACCCTAATAAAATTCTGGATCTTTTATATCGATATCAATTTTCCAGAAATATGGTGTATCAGATATTGCAATCCAGAGCAACCGATCTGGCAGATAAGGTCCAGCCGTATCTGAAACGAGGCGAACTTATCCTGGATATCGGACCTGCAAGTTGTACTGTCACCGAGACCTTGATAAAACGAGATCTTCATGTCATCCCATTGGATGTTGAGAATTTCAGCATCGTGCCTGGGGTATTGCCGACGCTGTACGACGGGGACAAAATGCCATTCAAAGATGATCAGTTTGACACTTCGATCATCCTTTTTGTCTTGCATCACACCCCAGACCCTGCTGAAGTTTTGAAAGAAGCAAAACGGGTCTCAAAAAAGATTCTCATTTTTGAAGATATTGTTACATCGCCCGCCCATAAATCCCTGACGGCTGCGTTCGACAGCCTGATGAATCTTGAGTTTTATGACCAGCCTCATACCAACAAAAGCGATAGTGAATGGCGGATTCTTTTCAATGAACTGGGTCTTAAGTTAATGGATCAGAAGTACAGTTCTTCTTCCATTGTTATGCGTCATGCTTTGTACGTTCTTGAAAAATAATCTTTTTACCTGGAAATATCTGAAATTATCTTTTGCACGATCTCATTGAGCGGCATTGATATTTCGATCGTACGAGCATTTGTCGGTTCTTCGAGCGCCTCAAATTGACTTTTGAGCATATGCGGCTGCATGTAGTGATCCACCCGTTTTTTCATGCGAGACCAGATCAGGTCGTAACTCCCTTTGAGATAAACAAGCTGTACGCCATCGGTATTTTTTGTGAGCTCTTGGCGATAGCGTTCTTTTAAAGCAGAGCATGCCAGAACGCCTGGTCGATTCGCTTTCAGAGAAGATGAGATCAAATCGTTTAGTGAAGCAAGCCAAGGAGCGCGGTCTGAATCGTCAAGTGGAATCCCATTGGTCATTTTTAAGACATTCTCACGGGGATGAAAATCATCGGCATCGTAAAAATCCCATCCCAAATGTTCCGCAAGAGACTTTCCAACGCTGGATTTGCCGCACCCTGAAACACCCATCACAATAAAAAAACGTACATTCATGTTGCCAACCTGCGTTTCTCGAATTTGTTCAGGCGATAAGAATCTGCTCAATGGCGAAGGTGACAATGTTCTCAATATTCTTTTTCTCAAGTACGGTGTGAGAGATTTGTCCTTCCAGTGCCAGCGCCACAATGCCATGGACTTGCCCCCAAACAGAGACAGCCATCAAGTCTGCAGGAGCCGAAGGTAATATGCCAGCATTTTGACAAGCTTGGACAACTTCCACGACCAGTTTGAACGTTTTGCTTGAAATTTCCACAAAGGATGGATAATCCTTTTCTTTTTCCAACACACCCGAGAACATAATCTTGAAAGTATCGGTATTCTCTTCTGCAAAACGGACATATGCCTTAGCACCTTCGAGGAGTTGCTTCTTTGGGTTTTTTGAGTAGGGGGATATCGCCGCTTCCAACTCGGTGTAGAGCTGGTTGAAGCCTTCGGTGGATATTGCCGCAATGAGCGACTGTTTATCGGGGAAGTGCGCATACGGCGCGGAGTGACTCACGCCCGCATGCTGTGCCACCTTGCGCAGACTTAATCCATCCACGCCTTCTTTTGCCAGGATCTCGACCCCGGCTTGAATGAGGGCGTTCTTTAGATCTCCGTGGTGATATTTTTTCGGCATGGGTGGATATTAAGCGAAAATCTTGACACCGTCAAGATTGTGACCTAAAATCTGGACACTGTCTAGTTGTGAGGAAGAATTCTATGGGAAGTTTTGACTCTGAAAAAAAATTGATCGTTGAAACCGCACACGAATTGGTGCGCAAAGGTTTTTTGATGGCGACGGGTGGGAATTTGTCTCTGCGGGTGATGGGACAAAATGCATTTGCCATCACACCATCGAATTATGACTATATGAAGATGACGCCGGAAGACGTCTGCATTTTGGATTTTGACTTGAACATGCTCGAAGGACACCTCAAGCCTTCAGTCGAGTCCGCGATGCATGGGGCGGTGTATCAAGTACGCGGGGATGTGAATGCCATTGTTCACACGCATCAGGTCTATACCAGCGCGTTGACCTTGATCAAGTCACCGATCCCAGCTCTGTTCGATGAGCAGGCACGTTTTCTCGGGCGCAGCGTGGAGATCATTCCATATGCTCCTTCTGGAACAGGCATGCTGAAGAGTACCGTCGCAAAGCATGTGAAGAACCATAATAATGCCTTCATGATGCAAAATCATGGAGCGTTGGTCTTTGGTCATGACATGGAACGTGCTGTGCATAACGTGGAAATTCTTGAGAAGTGCGCCATGGCGTATTTGCTGGCAATTTGCACCGAGAAGAAGATCAGCAAAATTCCGTTGGCTGTGCGTGAGATCGCCTTTGCCAAGCTGCGCAAAGACCAGAAAAAAACTGAAAAGGGTGAAGAAGTAAAAAGTGGTGAATAGAATGACCGAACAGAAATATGCAATAAGTGAATATCATGATGTAGAAGAAGTCTACAAAAAACTGAATAACCTTGTCAGTCAGCCCATGCGTCATGTGAAGCGCGAGAAGATGCAGGAATTCTTGGGGTATTTCGACACCCAATGCAAACGCTCTAAAGAACTTACTGACGAAGCCAAGAAGTTCATTCCGGGTGGGGTGCAACATAACTTGGCGTTCAATTATCCCTTCCCAATCGCCATCGAAAAAACGGACGGCGCCTATCTCTGGGATGCTGATGGCAATCAATACATTGACTTTTTGCAGGCGGGTGGTCCAACTGTTTTGGGCAGTAACTACGCTCCCGTGCGTGAAAAAGTTTTTGAGATGTTGAACGAATGCGGACCTGTGACCGGTTTGTTCCATGAATACGAATTGAAATTGGCAGAGCTCGTCAATCGTTTCATGCCTGCAGTGGAAATGTTTCGCATGCTCGGCTCAGGCACTGAGAGCGTGATGGCGGCTGTCCGCGCGGCACGGGCGTTCACCAAGAAAAAATATGTTATCAAGGTCGGCGGCGCATATCACGGCTGGAGCGACCCGATGGTCTATGGCTTGCATGTGCCCGGCACGGGTCGGCTTGAAGCGACGGGCATTCCGCGTGGAGCAAGCGCTTCGACTCGCGAGTTCTTCCCGAACAGTCTCGGGGCGTTGAAACGTCAACTCATGCTGAACAGGCTGCGGGGCGGCACCGCGGCGGTGATCGTCGAGCCGTTGGGACCGGAATCAGGGACTCGCCCCGTGCCATTTGACTTCAATCAAAAAGTCCGTGAGTTATGCGATGAGTTCGGCGCGCTTCTTATCTTCGACGAAGTTGTGACTGGCTTTCGAGTGGGCTTGGGTGGTGCTCAAGGCTTTTTCGGCGTCAAGCCCGACCTGACGGTGTTCGGCAAATGCATCACAGGCGGTTACCCCATGGCGGGCGGCGTGGGCGGACGTGCTGAAGTCGTTTCGCGTTTTGCGGCAGGCATTGGCGGCATTGGTGAACGTGCTTATGTGGGCGGAACGCTTTCTGCGAACCCACTTTCGTGTGTGGCGGGTTATTACTCTTTGTTGGAGATGGAATGCACGAACGCAGCGGTGATTGCTGGCAAAGCGGGTGACAGACTCACCAAGGGCTTGCAAGCCATCATTGAAAAATACGGCTTGCCATTCGTGGCATACAACCAAGGTTCGATTGTGCATTTGGAAACTTCGGGCGTGATGTTATTGGATTTGCGTAATCCGATTCGTTTGGCGAAGGAACTCAAGCCACGCAAGCACATGATCGAAGAGATGGGTGCGGCGTATATGTCGCAGGGACTGATCACATTGGCTGGCTCGCGCATGTACACGTCCATGGCTGATACAGATGAAGTGATCGATAGCGCGTTGAATAAATTTGAAAACGTTTTAGCGGCTTGTGTGTAAAAACCCTTGCCACGGAGACCACAGAGGTCACAGAGATTCTTAAAGGTTTTCTCGGTGTTCTCTGTGGCGAATTCTGAACTAATGAGGAGCATCATGACAGACAAATTCAAACTTTACGGGTATCGCTGGGTGGTGTTGGGCGTGTTCATGTTCATCAACCTGACCATCCAAATGTTGTGGATCACCTATGCGCCGATCACAGGTCCAGCGGCTGCCTATTACGGTGTGACCGACTTACAGATCGGCTTGCTGGCGATGTCGTTCATGATCGCTTTTATTCCGCTTTCCATCCCGGTTTCATGGGTGATTGATACTTACGGGTTTCGAGTAGCAGTCAGCATCGGTGCAGTGATGATGGGGATTTTCGGTCTTCTGCGCGGATTTGCTGGATCGAATTACTCCCTCGTTTTGTGGAGCACAATTGGCATTGCCGCGGCTCAACCTTTCTTGCTCAATGCATGGACGAAAGTCCCTGCCAATTGGTTTGCCATCGAAGAACGTGCCACCGCAGTTGGGCTAGTCACACTTGCTAATTTGGTCGGTACAGCACTTGGCATGGTGTTGACTCCTGCTCTGACAGAAACCATGTCCATCCCAACCGTGCAGTTGATCTACGGCGGTATTGCGGCATTTTCTTCAGTGTTGTTCCTGATCTTCGCCAAAGAGACTCCGCCCACACCTCCCGGGCCGGAAGGCAGCGAAGTCCGCGCCTTGATGCTGGATGGCTTGAAGCACGCTTTCACGGTCAAGTCGTTTTGGTTGTATTTGTTTGTTTCGTTTGTTGGTTTAGGCATCTTCAACGGCGTCACCACCTGGGTGGAAAATATCATCCGTCCGCGTGGGTTTACGCCGAGCGATGCGGGCACGCTCGGCGCGTTGATGTTGGTGGGTGGCGTGTTGGGCGCTGTTATCATCCCGCCGTTTTCGGATAAGACTCGTAAACGTCAGCCTTATATTTTGGCAGGCATGTTGTTGGCGATTCCCGGCTTGGTCGGTTTGGCTTTTGCCACTACTGGATGGCTGTTATTCGTCTCTGCCTTTGCCATGGGATTCTTCCTCGTGAGCACCAGTCCGATTGGGATGCAATACGCATCCGAAGTGACCCAGCCGACTCCTGAAGGAACTTCGAATGGCTTGATACAATTGTTTGGTCAGGCGTCGGTGGTGTTCGTGTACATCATGGAAGCGTTGAAGACGGCTGACGGCTCGTTTACGCCTGCGTTGTTATTAGCAATTGGCTTAGTGGTTGTGAGCGCCGCGCTTGTGACCCAAATGAAAGACCCACAGAAATAATTTTTTTTCATGTCATGCTGAGCGATAGCGAAGCATCTCTAAGATAATCGTAGAGACCCTTCGCTGTCGCTCAGGGTGACAATTAATATGTAGAAGAGAAACAATGACCCAAGAAAAACTGATTCTCGCAATTGACCTCGGCACCTCCGGCATGAAAGTAGCGCTGATCTCTGTCAACGGAAATGTACTAGGCTGGGAAGCTGAGGCTGTGCGCTTGATTCTCACGCCAGATGGCGGCGCGGAGCAATCACCGGAGGAATGGTGGCAGGCGTTTCTGTCTGCGGCGGGTAGGTTGATGAAAAAGAATCAGGGTGCGAACGTGATCGCAGTGTGTGCGTCCACGCAGGGTGAGGGGACGGTGGCGGTTGATAAAGATGGTAACGCCCTCGGCAATGCCATTCTTTGGATGGACATGCGCGGCGCGGCGAATTTGAAAAAACAAATCGGCGGGCTGATCAACATCGACGGCGTAGGGATTTCGAACGTGTTGCGTTTTGTGAGCCTCACAGGCGGCATGCCCTCCATGACTGGCAAAGACCCGGCAGCACACATGCTTTTCATCCGTGATACCATGCCAGAGGTTTACAAGAAGACATATAAGTTTTTAAACGTGCTCGATTACATCAACTTGCGATTGACTGGTGAGTTCGTGGCAAGTTTTGATTCGATTGTCACTTCGTGGGTTACAGATAATCGCAACCCTGATGCGATTTATTATGATGATTCGTTGATCCGCTCACTAGGCATTGACCGCGAGAAGTTGCCTGAAGTGGTTGCTTGCACAAAGGTTATTGGCAACCTTCGCAGCGATGTTGCCAATGCGTTGGGGTTGTCATCGAATGTGAAAGTGGTGGCGGGTGCGATCGATAACACGGCGGCGGCAATCGGTGCGGGTGCAGTAAATGATTACGCGTTGCATCTTTATATTGGCACCTCTTCCTGGATGGCGGCGCATGTGCCGTTCAAGAAAACGGATGTGGCTTCGAGCATGGCGTCCATTCCGTGCGCAGTGCCGGGGCGTTATCTGCTCACGGCGTTGCAGGCGACGGCGGGCGGTAACCTCACGTTCTTGCGCGACAACATCATCTATCACAAGGATGAATTGCTGCAAGAAGCTGATGTGCCGGATATTTTCAAGGTGCTCGATCAGATCGCGAACCGAGTCCCTGCTGGGGCGAATGGAGTGATGTACACGCCCTGGATTTGGGGTGAACGTGCGCCAGTGGAAGATAAAACGCTTCGTGCCGGACTTTATAACTTGTCGCTGAACTCCACACGGGAGGATATCATCCGCGCCTTTTTGGAGGGCATTGCGTACAACACGCGCTGGCTGCTCTCGCCCGTGGAAAAATTCCTTGGGCGTAAAGTGAATAGCATCAACATCGTCGGTGGGGGAGCACAATCAGATGTGTGGTGTCAGATCTTTGCAGATGTAATGAACGTTGAGATCAAGCAGGTAGCAGATCCCATATATGCCAATGCGCGCGGCGCGGCATGGATCGCGGCGGTGGGTTTGGGCGAAATTAAGTTCGCCGATATTCCAGAGTTGATCCAATTCCGAAGGGCGTATCAACCCAAGGTTGAGAATAGAGCCGTGTACGAATCCAGATTTGAAGTTTTCAAGCAGATCTACAAGCAAATGAAGAGTATCTATCACAGCTTGAATCAGTAGATATTTTATACACGGTGCGCCGAAAGGATTATCAATTCAAATTTTGGTTAGGCTATTTCTCGTTCATCATAATTGAGCGGACGTACCAACCGACTTAAACATTTTTTCAAATTCATTCCTGTTCACTCTGCCTCCGCCAAAGTTGAGGGCGTTTGCTGCACCTGCAGCTATGCCGTGTCGCAGAGATACATCAGGCGGATGCCCTGTGTCAAGTGCAAATGCCAAGCCGCCCAAAAATGCATCTCCACTGCCAACGCTGCTGACCACCTTGATTACAGGTGGGTACGCAATCCATGTGCCCGAAGAAGTAGTCAAGACTGCACCATCTTTTCCAAGTGTTACTACAGCAGATGAAATGCCATCTTTCAATAATTGTTTGCTTACATGTATGGCTTGATCTCCATTTGAAATTTCCATTCCTAAGGCGTCACTCAACTCGGCTGCATTGACCTTGATGTTCAGACCGTGCAGTTTCAGTGCTGTCTTTAATGCCGTGCCACTTGTATCCACCCATACAGACTTTCCTTTTTTTACAAGCCCTCTTAATAAGGCTTCAAAAATATCCAATGAAAACCCGGGCGGCAGACTTCCGCTTATGCAAACGAGTTGATGCGGCTCTGCTTGTTGCCAGATATCATGTACAAATATCTCGCATTCTTCTGCGGTTACGTTCGCGCCGGGATCGTTGATTACGGTGGCATCTTTGACGTCTTCCACTAGAATGATGCAAGTGCGTGTCTCATTCTTTGCCCGCGTCCAATGTGAAGATAAGCCTTCGTGATCGGCTAGCTCTTCCAACAGATTTCCTGTGTGACCGCCGATCAGCCCCAGACAAAGCGATGTGCCACCCAATGCGTTAATGGTACGTGCTACATTTAGTCCTTTGCCGCCTGCGGCTGCCAGTATTTTATCCGCACGATGGACTTCGCCAGCATGCAAAGTCTTCACATGCAATGTGCGGTCAATGGCGGGGTTGGGCGTTACACAAAGGATCATAAATATTTCATCGCCTCTTCCAGAGTTGGTTGTCCGTTCGTGCCGCCTGCTTGTTGCGTGGATAACGCTCCGCACACACAAGCCAGTCGCAAAGATTTTTCCAACTCCCAGCCATTCAAATAGCCATAAATAAAACCTGCATCGAACGAGTCACCTGCGCCAACAGTATCCATTACATTTACTGGAATGCTTTCCACTTGGACTCTCTGACTCTTCGACATTCCCAACGCTCCATCTTTTCCCAACTTAATTGCCAGCGCCTCCACCTTTGACCCAAGCCTGGTCGCTGCTTCTTCAACATTCTCTGCGCCTGTGAGCGACTCCGCTTCGGCTTCGTTTGGCAGGAAGACATTGGTGACGGCTAGTAGTTCGTCAAAGCCCATCCATTTTTCAGATGGGTCGTAATTTGTATCCAATGAAGTGGATAGTCCAAGGGCATGGGCGCGTTTGAAAAGAGCAGGCAGATCGGGTTGGAGTTTGGTTTGCAGGAAGTAACTTGCCACATGCAAGTGACGCGCTTGCGCTAGTAAACTATCAGCGACATCGGAGGCTTGGAGTTCAGCGATCAAGCCAGAGTGAGTCAGAATCGCGCGGTCAGATTGTTGATTCAGAATCACGCTGAGTCCCGTTTGTCCGTCAGCGCGAATGATCACATGACTCACATCCACACCGCGCTTGGACATTTCAGCAAGCATGAATCTGCCAAACACATCATCACCACAAATGCCAACAAAAGCGACCTTGAGTCCCAGACGCGCCGCACCACATGCAAATATCACGGAAGATGAACCGACGGTTAGCTTTGCATCATCTACGATCTTTTCAACCTGACCAAATTCAGGTTTGACATTGCCTGAAAGGATCAGGTCGGGGTTGATCTCGCCAGCAACGAGGAGATCGTATTGGGTTTCAGGTTTCATGTTACGGTATCAGGTTAGTAGGTTCTATGCCAATCGAATGGCGCTTCGGCTTGATAAAAATCATGAAATGGTTTGGCAAGCGCATGACACAACGATGTGAGGCGTGAAATACGCTGCTGTCCGACCGTGCGCAGAAATTCAACACGTTCCTCACTACCCATGGTGACAGCTTCCTTCCAAACCGCACGACCGACGGCGATGCCGCTGGCGCCTGCGTTACAGGCAACCACAACCTGTTGCACAAAGGTTTCGTACTCGACCGCGGCAGAGAGGAGAATCCACGGGATGTTGGTTGCCGATGAAATTTCTTCACAGGCTGATTTCCATAAAGTTTGGTCTGATTCAGCGACATCAAGAGGGAACTCGGCTTTGAGAATGTCTGCGCCGAGAGGCGTGAGGCGTTTGGCGCTTTCGACCACGACATATCTTTTTTCTTCGGATGAAAGTTTCTTGTCGTTGAGCGAATAGGACAAGGGCTCGAGCATCAGCGCAAGATCGTGTTTGGCACATTCATCCGCAATGTTTTTTGTAAAGTCTTCGGTCTCTTTGGCAGTGGGTGAGTCGGGGTGATAGTAGACGAGTAACTTGATGGCAGATGCGCCCATGCGTTTGGCTTTTTCCACATTCCAGCCTGGGATGATCTGCGCTTTGCGGGCGGACGAGTCACCTGTATAACCTGTCGATTCGAGAGCGACGACCAAACCAACGTGATTGGGAATGACGCCTTGCGCCACGGCTTGCGCAGCAGAGACTTCGGGATCAAGCAGAACGGACGTGGCTTCTGAGGCAAGGGTTGAAGTTACATCCAGCTTAAAGCGAGAGAGTTCAGCATCGTCTACGAATGCTGGGTTGGCTTTACGCAGGTTCTGGCGATGGTCGAGGGCGAGGGCGGTGAAGGTGCCGCGTGCAGAGGCGATCTGTTGCAGTCCGCGGAGTTTGCCGATGGTAATTGGTTTCATGTATCAGGTCCCAGGTGTCAGGTTGAAGGTTTCAGGTTGGCAAGTTGCAGGTTTTTACTTTCAACATTCAACCTGTAACTTGTAAACGATTTACGGGCAGGTTTGTATCCAGGCATCCAATCCGCGTTTTTTGAGGATGGTGCTGAAGTTGAGTTGTTTGGATTTTTCGCAAAAGGCGGCGAAGTCGCCAGGCAGGTCGGTGTATTCGGCGGCGAAGACGGGTTTGCCTGCTTCAATATACGGAAGCATCTTTTCGGCTTCGTTGTAGTAGAAGTAGTCTTCGGTGATGGCGAAATCGTAGATGTTCACGAGTTCCTTCACTTGATCGGCGGCATTCTTTTGCCCGATGGCGAGCCCGCGTTTGTGGGCTTCGTCTGCGAGCCAGAGGGCGAACTTCAACTGGTCTGCGTAGGTGAGCGGGAAGCCTGTGTTGTTGGTGTAGATTTCCATGTTGTCGGGTTCGAGGGCGTCGAAGCCTTTGGCTTGGCACAGGTCAAGGCGGGCGAGCAGGATGGGCGCAAGTTTGTCGATCTGGCGAATGTCGAGCCAGCGTTCGCCTTTCCAGCCGTCATAGTCTTTGCCCAAAATCTCGGCTGGGAATTGGTCTTTGTCGGGTCGCCAATCTTCCCATGAGCCGACGCTGATGTAGCAGATGACTTTGCGTCCTTTGGCGTGTAGTTCATCGATGATGGCTTGGTCGACGTACAGGTCAATGTCGTAGACATCGGCTTCGATGGAGGTGTCTATGTCGTCGTTGCCGATCTGCCATTGCCAGGTGAGTCCAGGTTTGGGGTGCCACCAATTGGTTGCAGGTTGTAGGTTGAAGGTTTCAGGTTGAGGCATGAGGGTGGAAATCTCCGTCGAGGCAGAATCAGGCTTGGGTGAGTCGGAAGCGGGGTTACATCCGAAGAGAAAAGATGAAAGAAGAAAGAGAGTCAGTGCGCGTCTCATTGATATTCGGGGAGCATGTCGCCGTGGGCTGTGATGAGTTCGTCGACGAGCGACCAGATTTGGTCGAGGCTGAGTTCGGCGGCGGTGTGCGGGTCGAGCATGGCGGCGTGATAGATGTGTTCGCGTTTGCGGGTGAGCGCGGCTTCGACGACGAGCGACTGGACGTTGATGTTGGTCTGTTGCATGGCGGCGAGATGCGGCGGCATCTTGCCGATGTGCGTGGGCTGCAATCCGCTTTTATCAACCAGCACAGGGACTTCGACACAGCAGCCCTGCGGGAGGTTGTCGATGAGATTATTGTTGGCGACGTTGCCATAGACAACGCGCGGCGTGCCCGTTTCAAGCGAGTGGATGATGAGCGAGCCATATTCCTGACTGCGTTCGTAGGACTCGTTCAGTTCACCGCGTTCGAGCGCGGCTTTGTCGGCTTCCCATTCGGCGATTTGAATTTCACAACGTGTGATGTATTCATCAACGGGAATTTCAAACTCTTCGAGCAGGTCGGGACGGTTTTGTTTGATGAACCACGGCACATATTCACTAAAGTGCTCGCTCGACTCGGTGACAAAGTAGCCCGTGCGTTTGAAGACTTCATAGCGGACATGGTTGGCAAGGTTGCGATAGCCACGCGCATACGATTTTGCTTCTGCGGCTTTACGAATCTTCGGATAAAGATCTTCACCATTGCGTTCGAATTTGAGATAGAACGCCATGTGGTTGATGCCCGCGCAGATGTAATTGATTTCATTGATGGGCACGCCGATGTCTTCGGCAAGAACTTCGGCTGTCCCTTGCACGCTGTGACACAAGCCGACGGTTTTGATTTTGCTGGCGCGGTTGATCGCCCAGGTGTTCATTGCCATCGGGTTGACGTATTGCAGGAAGGTCACATCGGGGCAGACCGCTTCCATGTCTTTGCAGATGTCGAGAAAGACTGGGATGGTGCGTAGTCCGCGCATGATGCCGCCGATGCCCAGTGTATCGGCGATGGTTTGTTTGATGCCGTATTTTTTGGGAATTTCAAAATCAATGACGGTGCTGGGTTTGTAGCCGCCGACCTGGAACATGCTGATGGCATAGTCTGCTCCATCGAGGGCGGCGCGGCGGTCGAGGGTGGCTTCGATCTTCGGTTTCGCGCCGAAGAAGTCCGCGATCTTGTGCGCCACAATCTCGGTCGTTTTGAGGCGTACAGGGTCAATGTCCATCAGGCTGATGGTGGAGTTGGCAAGCTCGGGGAAGGCGAGAATGTCTGCGAGTAGGTTTTTGGCGAAGACGGTGCTGCCTGCGCCGATGAAAGTGATTTTGGGCATGTTTTTTTCTCCTTATACTAGTGTCAAGTGTTTATGTGTGATTACATTTGATTACCACGGTGCGCCACATAGGTCGATTTCACCTGCTAACCAGGCTTGATCTTGTAACTGCAAGATCATTACACACGTGTGCAATATCTTTCGTTCATTGTCTTGATGATAAACAAGCAAGTCTGCTGCGACTTGCCAGCGAGCAAGTTCATAAAACGGACGGGTCTCGTCTGCGCAGATGAGCAAACCAAAGGGTACATGCATCTCATCTCGCATAAAAGTTTCTGTCACTCTAAGCAGCTTTGAGCCGTATCCCTTATGGTGGTGATTTGGATGTGTTGCCATCCCGCCGATACCCGCCACCCAAACTTTTTCAGAACCGACCGAAATCTCTCGCTTGGGCAGACACAATTGTGTAACCAATTCTTCACCCATAAAACCAAGTGCCATCCAATCAGGCTCTGCCCAACGAATTCTGGAGAACTCAGGATCAAGGTCAATGCCATCGTCGGCAAAAGCGAGTTTATCCAGGGCGTCGATTTTACTGTCAAGTTCTGGTGTGATTTCTGCTTTGGGAATAAAGCGGACTTGCAACTCGGTCATTTGATAACCTCAAATTCATCTCCACGTTGATAGTTTCCACTTGTATTTTTGTTTACCTTGATGACGCCGAGACTGTTGTAGCCTGTGGCTTCATCGAAGATATTTTCATTAGCAAAATGAACGGAGTATAGCGGGTTACTTTTTAATGTTTCTGAGGCATCGGGCAGCCAGAGCGCGAGTTGATATTCGCCTTCATAAGTGTTCGATGGGATATGCAGTTGAATATTGAATGATGAAGTTCCAGGCTGCCATGCACGCGGGTCTATTGAAGTTTGGACTTCATAGCGTTCGGTGTCGTTGAAGAGAACAATGTATAAAAATCTTTCATTGATGATTGAAGCAAAGCCTTTGTTCTCTAGATTCACAACAAGATTTAGCGTGCCGCCTGGGCGCACTTGTTCGTTGAAGTCTGCTGAGGTCAACGCGAGGCGGTAGCCCATGCGGTCGCTGATCTCTTGCAAACAGCCACCTTCTTCCCACGAGCGGATGATGCCTTTGTGATACGCCTCATTGATGGCAGAGAAATGCAGCAGTTCCATTTCTTGAATGGCATTCGTACACTCTGAGCGAGGCGGGAAGGGGGCACAGGTCTCGCCGCTCATGGGCGTGAAGCGAGTCAACTCGGCGAGGTAGGCTTGGTCACGCACGATGGTGTTTTCGCCGTTACGCTCATACGTGCCCACATCCGTTTCGCTGGAGAGAAAGCAATCGTTATGATGCGCGACTCGTGTAGTCACTGCATCATCTGGGCTTGGATACATTTCGATGATGTTGGCGGGGTAACGCACTTGCACAAAACGATTCGGAATGGCGGCAAGAATGGCGTTGAGAATCTCCTGCTTGTCTTGCAGGTTATCCAGTCCGTTCGTGGATGTGTGCCACTCGCCCCACGCGCCAATAAAACCTGCTTCGACCCAGGCGATGACATCCGTGTTGGTTTGCAGCAGCGGAGTCAACTGCTCGATGTGTTTCAAGATTTGAGATTTGGATGCGTCTGGTTCGGTGTCGGGATACGGTCCCTCATTGTAGGCAAAGCGGATGATGGCTTTAACGCCCGCCTCTCGGATATCGTCGAAGTTGGTCTGTAGTCCGTTTAGCAGTTCCTCAGGGAGGTCTGATTCGC
>JAFLCF010000115.1 GCA_017303735.1 Anaerolineae bacterium | reverse complement strand
CATTCCTGGCAGTTGTCTGCATCGGCAGTTGGCTTCCGTATATTCTTCAATATGCCGATGAGTTCATCTACGATACGGGCTTTACGGTTGTGATCGGTCAATTGGCAGCCAGTCTTATTCTATTTGGCGGGCTATGTTATCAAATGGTGAAAAATATCATAGACCGAAAAGGTTTCTTCGCTTCTCTACTCGGATTGATCCTTGGCATGCTTATACTCGGCGGAATCATCCTCTGGCAGATCGAGATCGATAACATGGTCTTTGACTTATTGAACACAACTGTGGAGTATCGCGGCTATTCTGCGTATTATCCGCGTACCATCTATATGGCAGGCAGTTTGGTGATGCTGGTTTATCTTTGGTTCAAACGTCGAGACCTGATGTTCTGGTTTCCTGAGAAAACGTAACAATATAAGTTTTATGAAAGGAAGACAAAAGTGACTGGCGAATGCCAGTCACTTTTTCATAATTTAACTCAAGTTGCTACCCTGTATACTTTGGTGAAGTTGGCAAAGATTTTTTAACGCAAAGCCGCCAAGACGCTAAGATTCAAAGTCTGTTCCGTTGCGACCTTGCGCCTTTGCGTTAAGTTTTTATGCATAATCCACGCATTAGCAATTTGGGGTAATCTATATCTTTTGAACCGGGAATTGAATCTCGTTGACCGTATTCGGGTCATTTTGATCTTCCGGCTTCTCAGGCATTTTGAGATTCAACTCACGGCTTGGACCGACGATCTGATACCCGTTCACATCGATCCATTTGGCGAGGGCGTCGTAGGCTTCACCGATGGTGGCAAACGACCCGGCGTGGACGACGCATGCCATGGTTTCGATCGCAGGCAGCTCATATATCTTGACCAGACCGACCGGAGTCGGGTCACCGGCGATGGGCATGGCAACTTCAATGTCCCAATCGCCTTCACGCGCATCCGCATCATGATAGATCGCCATCGGCGTGCCATTCATGCGGATATTGTTCTGATAGATAAAGCCCAATAGTTCATCCCAAAGCGAACGTTGGGCAGGTGGATTGGCGACCACACCTCGTACTGTGGCGGCTTTCATTGCTTCGATCTTCTTTAATACAACATCATACTTGGACATAAAATTCTCCTGTTGAATTTGTCTCAGCCAGCGTTCCACTTGTTCCAGCCTCGCCGTTTCTTCTTCCACCCGCTGCCGAATCTCAGCCTGACGCAGCTTCAGCATTCCACGCAGCTCTTCGGTGGAAAGGTTCTCTTCGAGAAAACGCGCGATCTCCTCCAAAGAGAACCCCAATTCTTTCAATGCCAGAATGCGATACAAGCGTGGCAATTGATGGAAGTCGTAATAACGATAGCCAGTGAAGCGGTCGACTTCGACAGGTTTGAGCAAACCCATCTCGTCGTAATACCGCAGCGTCTTAATGGAAACGCGGCTAAGTTTTGAAAAGTCTCCGATTCGAATCATAGGTAGGCGCCTTCATTCTCTTATACACTCTCCAGTTACGGGAGAGTCAAGGTCTGATTTCTAATCGTTTATTGAGCATTTTTATAACTTTCCCCAACTTTACTATTTGAGCGAGTTCAACTCACACCAAGCCCTGCTTCCTTGCAATATCCGCCGCCTGGGTGCGGTTCTCTGCCTGAAGTTTGGCAAGAATGTTCGAGACGTGGTTCTTGACCGTGCCTTCGGTGATGAAGAGTTTCTCTGCCATGTCTTTGTTGGATGCACCCTGCGCCAGCAAGACCAGAACTTCACGTTCGCGCTCCGAAAGCGACTCGAGCGTTGATGTGGTGGGGCGCATCATTTCCCGCAGGGCACGCGAGGCGATCTCAGGTTGTATGAAGACCTCGCCTTCATACACGCGCCGAATGGTCTGGATCAACGTGTCGGCGGGAGTATCTTTGAGCAGGTATCCCATGGCTCCCGCCCGCACGCCTTGATAAACATAATCATCCCGGTCGAAGGTGGTGAGGATGATGACCTTCGCCGTGCTCCATTCGCGGCATAGTTTCGCTGTCGCTTCCACGCCGTTGAGAATGGGCATTTGCACATCCATCAGAATCACATCGGGGCGGAGTTCGAGGGCAAGTTGCACGCCTCGCTCGCCGTCACCGGCTTCACCGATCACACGCAGACCGGGTTCAAGGTCAAGGATGGTTTTTAGACCCTGCCGCATGAGGGTCTGGTCTTCGATCAGGAGGAGTTTGATGAGATCAGGCATGGTTGAGAAAAATTTACCTAAAACAGAGGCAGGCTCACCCGTAGGTTCGAGCCGTTATTATTCGCAAGAGTCAAAGTGCCGCCTAATCCTTCAACCCGTTCGCGCATCCCACGCAGACCGAAATGTCCGTTTTGATTCTCGGCATTGGATGGAAATCCGCGCCCATCATCGTGGATGGTCAACACGGCAGTGTGCGTTTCGATCTTCAATGTCAACGTTACACGCCGCGCATCGGCATGCCTTTCAACATTCGTCAGCGCTTCCTGCGCCGCACGCCACAAGGTTTCGGCATGCGCAAGCGGCAACGCATTGGCATCCTCATCGACATCACAATGGATTTCAAGATGCGCCCGCTGACCGGCATCCACGCACAAGGTTTGCAACGCTTCACGCAGTTTGCGTTCACCCAACCCGGGCGCGCGCAAGCCTGCCAACGAACGACGCAATTCATCCATGCTGGCGCGGGTGAGGTCTTTCAATTCATCCACCTGAGCCGAAGCGCGCTCGGGGTCAACTTTATACAGCCGTTGAATCGCTTCCAACTGAACCGATAATGCCACCAGAGAATGACCCAGACTATCATGCAGATCGCGTGCGAGGCGCTCCCGCTCTCGTAACGTGGCGAGTTCCGCATCTCGTTGACGCGCCGCCTCCAACTCCTTTTGAGCGGCTTCCAGTTTCTGAATCAACCCTGCCCGCTGACGACTCGTCCGCGCAATACCGAAGATAAAGAGATAAAGCACATTGCCCGCCAGCCATTGAAAGAAAAAACCAATTGCGGCACCAGAGTCGATTTCAGAAAAATTCCAATCTGAGATGATCAGCGTGAGACTGATCATGATAAAGGCTGTGCCAGGGAGTACCACTTGCGGCGGCAGCAACCCGAACATCTGCCCGAAATAAGCGAATGCCAGCCACCATGTGGACGGATTCAACCAACTCGACAACAGCCACATTGCCAGCCCGCCAATAAAATACAGCGCCAGCCGCTGGTTAGACTTAAGCCAGCGCCCACCGGCAATGGTGAAGAAATATAAAACGCCCTGCAAAATGCATAGCCCTGAAACAACATACTCACGCCAGGTAAGGACTTCGGCAGTAAGGATTGTGATTGCAGTAACCCCGAAGATGAGCAGGGATACAACATCCCAAAACCTGCCATACATTTTCATGTAGCGGGCAGGCATGGGCAGATTGCTATTCGAAAGGTCGGAAGCGTGAGACACGAGGGTAGTGTACTCCGTATAAATGCGGATGTGTAGGGGCGAGGTCTTCTCGCCTCGCATCAGGGCGGGGAAACCTCGCCCCTACAAAAAATATTACGCTTTCGGTTCCCAGCGGAAAAGGCGTGAAGCGATCAACGTGGCAACGAAACCATAGGCAGCCAGCAGCAGGATATACGTCAGCCATTTTTCGTCAAGCGTTGCATCGAGTAAAGCCGAGCGGACTAATTGAACTGCCGGATAAGCAGGCAGGTAAGGCACGAAGTCTTTCACATTATCCGGCAGAGTCGAGACCGGGAAAACCATGTCGCTGATGAACATCAGCAGAAAGTAGATCGTCATGCCAACTGCTGTGGCAGTCCCTGCCTTGGGGGAGACGCCGCTGATAATGCCGCCCAATGACATAAAGGTCAGCAAACTCACGATGATCATGGGGTACGCCAGGAAAAGACTGGCAGCGCTGACCGGGACTTCATAAAAGACCGCACCCATCACAAGGATCAACGTGCTTTGTATGACGCCAATCACGATATTGACCAACAAGTACGAAGTGATGAGCTGCCAGGCAGGCAGGGTGGTGGCTTGCAAACGACGCAGGATGCTTTTCTCGCGCAATTCGAGCATCATGGTGGAACTGCCGACCAGACCAAAGCTCAGGGCATTGAGAACGATCACACCGGGAGTCATGTATTTCATGTATTCACTCATAACCACCCCGTAGATGAACATCAACAGCACCGGGAAGGCAAAATTCCAGAATAATATCGCTCCATTCCTTAATTGAATGAGGGCAAGCGACTTGGTAAGAATGAGAAAACGTTTCATGAGAGTTATCCTTTTTTGTTTAGCCACAGAGCTCGCACGTGTGCCTGCGGCTCAGTGCAGGCAGAGAGCTCAGAGATTTTCCTTTTGTTCTTCTCAAGGGACTCTGTGATCTCAGTGGCAAAGAGATTTTTTAACCAGCTTCCGCCAGCCCGTGCCCCGTCAACTTGAGGAACACATCTTCGAGATTCGGCTGACGCAGCATCACGTCTCGGATCGAGCGACCCGACTTTGCCGCCAACCCCTGCAAAGCGGACATCGTCTCTTCGGGCTTGGAGGTTTCCACTTCAAGGTGCTGACCTGAATATCGGGCGCTGTTCACGTGAGGCAGATCGTAGACCTGCTCAAGCGGCAGTTCCACGGTCGCTTTCAAGGTTGCGTTCAGGTTGAGGCTGGCGATCAATGCAGTGGGCGTATCGCAAGCCACGATCTCGCCGCCGTCGATGATGGCGATGCGTCCGCACAGGGCTTCGGCTTCTTCCATGGCGTGCGTGGTCAACACGATCGTGCGCCCTTCATCATGCATCTTGCGGATCTCATTCCATACCGCGCGGCGGGCATGCGGGTCTAATGCAGAGGTCGGCTCATCTAGCAGGATGATCTCAGGGTCGTTGGCAATGGCTACGGCGAGAGAGAGGCGTTGTTGCTGTCCACCCGAGAGGCGGCGGGCAAGCACGTTTCGTTTTTCGAGCAGGTCAAAGCGTTTGAGCAGAGTATCGATCTGCGCCTCTGTCAGAAAAACTTCATACAAGGCGGCATAAACCTCCGCCAGTTCGGCAACGGTCAGATCATCGAGCAGGGCGGTCTTTTGCAATTGGATGCCCAACTGTTTCTTTGCAGCCATGGGCTCGTGTTGCACATTGCTTCCGCCAACATGCACACTGCCCTGAAGCGGAATGTGCAATCCTTCCACACATGCCAACAAGGTGGATTTGCCCGCTCCGTTGGGTCCGAGCAAGCCGAAGATCTCGCCCTTTTGCACCGATAAACTCACGCCGTTGAGGGCGGTCAGAGCGCCGTAAGCGGCGGTCACATTTTCAATATCAATTACTAAATTTTGAGACATAATCAACTCCTTTGTGCCTCCATCTTATGACAGCCCGCCTCATTACCCCAGTCTCGCAGGGAGGATTAGGAATATGCCAAAAGACATATTCCTGCCTATGCCCTCTTCCTGGGACTTTTGTCCCTGCGCGTTTTCGCTTCGATAAATCTATAATAGGGGCATGGATACCACTCGCTTCCCAGACTTCCCGCTTCTTTCTACCCCGCGCCTGCTTCTGCGTGCCCTAGCCCTCTCCGACCTCGACGATTTGTACGAGTACGCCTCCGACCCGGAAATTGACCGTTACACCCCGTGGGATCATTACAAAAATATCGACGAGGCTCGCGAAAACCTCAATGAATTTCTAGATGCATATGAAAAACATGGCTTTTGGGCATGGGGTATTGAACACCGCGCAGATAAAAAGCTGATCGGCATTATCAATATCAACAAACCGGGCTATGACCGTAAGGTGGAGGTGGGCTATACCATTGCACGCAACTACTGGGGGCAGGGACTCGCCACCGAAGCGCTTCAGGCGTTGATAAGGTATGGGTTCGAGAAACTGGATGTAGCGCGGATCGAGGCGGTGATCCTTCCTGAAAATAAGGCGTCATCCAAAGTCCTGCTCAAAACTGGGATGCAGTTCGAAGGTTTGCTGCGTAGTTATCAGGTATGGAAAGGCAAGCCCAGCGACTTGGAAATGTATGCAATTGTGAGGAAGTAAGATGGCGATCATTTTGGAAACTCCTCGCTTGATTCTGCGCCATCAAGTTATTGAAGATCTGGATGAGCTTTGGGCGTTGTATCAAAACCCGAACATCACCAAATATATTCCCGATGCGCCGCGTTCACGCGAAGAAGCGCAGGAGGAATTGGAATGGCATATGCATGGGCATCCGCTCCACCCGGAATTAGGATTGTGGGCAACCATCTTGAAGTCCAATGGAAAGTTCATCGGGCGTTGTGGACTTTTGCCGTGGGAAGTAGATGGCGTTCACGAAGTGGAAGTGGCATACACCATCGCCGAAGACTATTGGAGACAGGGACTCGCCAGCGAAGCCGCTCAGGGAATTTTGAAGTATGGCTTTGAGAAATTAAATCTCTCACGCCTTGTCTCGTTGATCGAGCCGGGAAACATCGGCTCGCAAAAGGTGGCGGAGAAGATGGGCATGCAGTTGGAAAAAGAAGTCAATATGCCGATCAATGGAGTTGATGATTTCGTGCTGATCTATTCAATAAATAGGAATAGCAAATAAAAAAAGAGGCTGGCGATAACTCGCCAGCCTCTTTTGATTCAACTTACTCTTTCTTCTTATCGTCTTTCTTCTGCATGTCTTTCAGGATTTTTTCGCGCATCGCCTCTACATCAGGTGAGCGTTGCGTGACTCCTGCATCCGCAGAGACACCAAAGCGTTCGGAGAGCAACATGGTCAGCAAGCCTTCCATGATGTTGGACTGCGTACTGCCGCCCTTCTCACCATTGCCGCCACCCACCACCACACGCGGAACTACATCCACGCCTGATTGTTGAATGGCTTCTGCAAAGCGATTAAGCACTTGTTGCGTCACCTGGAACTGCGGACCACCATACGCGCGGACCTGTTCTTCGGTAGCGAGCGCCTGAGCGATACCCACACGAGCGACCTTTTCCGCTTCCGCTTCTGCCAAGGCGCGGATCTGCTGCGCCTGTTGGATCGAGCGTTCGTACTCCGCCTTACCTTGGTTCGACTGAATGGTGATATTCAACTCGGCTTCGGTCATATTGCTCTGCATGGCAGCACGTGATTCTGCTTCACGCAGTTCGCGTTCTTTGACGGCGGCTTTTTCCTGTTGCGAGTAGGTTTCCACCTGCTCTTCCGCGATCTGACGCTGACGTAGCTGGGTCAGGATGGTCTCGATCTGCTTGTCACCTTCTGGGGAAGAAGGTGTACCGATCAACACTTCTTCCAGTTCAAGGTTATAGTGCTCGAACTTCTCTTTCATTTCCTTGCTGGATTGCTGCTGGATGGCACTGCGTTCCTGCAAGAGTTGAATAAGGGTGCGAGTCTGTGCGACGTTCTTGAAGTACGCCGCCACCATCGGGTCGAGGGTTTGCTCGACCAGTTTTTTGATGTCGCCGAAGCGTTGAATGACTAGCGGAGCTTTCTTGTAGTCGATATGCACCACCACAGAAAGTGGAAGTGTGGGCTCGAACGCATCCTTGGTGATGAGCGCCACTTCGCTCAAGTTCTCATCAAAGTTGTGTGAGCCGACTTCGTTCTTGATCCACTTCAAAATGAAGTTGGTGGTCGGCACAGGGATGACCTTGCCCGCATACGTGTTGAACGGATACTTGCCCGGCAGCAGTGCTTCGCTCCACACACCGCGTTGACCGCGAGTGACCAACTCACCGTGGCGATATTCCACGCCGGAGAGGTCTGCCCCTTGCTCGCCTGTATAGGAAACGACCACACCCACATTGCCCACGTCAATGATGGTCTTTTGGATCATCTCAACGGTTGCAAACAAGCGGTTGACATAATAGGTGCCTTCGACCAACACCTGCAACTGGCGACCTCGCATACCGTTCGCTTTCAAGAAGCGGTCGGCATCTTGGAATTTGTTATGGTATTCATCTGCTTTTTCAGGGTTATCACCCACGACTGGAGCAATGATCTCACCTTGTGGCAAAGACGGACCGTCATGCACGGTCACAATACCGATCTTGTCATCGTTATCTTTGATGATAACCGGACGGAAGCCGTCACGTTCTTTAATGACTTCTGCCATGCGCACGATCACAGCCGTATCGTCACGGCTGAGCGGCAATGAGTACACGCGCTCTTCGGTGATGACCACGAACTGCATTAAGTTAAAGGCATAAGTACCTTCGCGCAAAATTAAACGCTGAGGACCTTTTTGTCCGCCGTTCTTCAAGAAGCTCGTCACATCCTGAAAATCATTGGCGGTCACGTTGGATGCCAAGACCTGTGCAGGTTCCAATGGCAGACCGTCACGGGCGAATACATAACCAACCTTGCCCTGGGTGATCGTCACCAGCGGGGCAATATGCACTGCGTACTGAACGGGCATACGGTAATGCAGCCCACCGCGCAAAACCTGCGGCTGGAAGCCCGTCTCGCCGTTCAGGGCGATCAAGCCCGATTTCAGCGACTTGCCGCCGAAACGTTTTTCCACAATGCCAAGACGGTTATTTGGGATGAAGCGGATTCCTGTCAGCAGAACCAGGAAGAGAACGCCAACTCCCCCTACACATAATGTAATTAGGATTTCCATTTTGTCTCCTTGACAAACTACATACGCAAATTGTAGTCCCAAGTTCCAAGGTTTTCCATCATACTAGGGTCATAGATGGGTTGTCTACAGCACTTCCGGCGAAGGGTCTCTCGCTTTAATCGGGTATACTTCGTTCGCTCTTAAGGCAAATCGCCTCTCAAAAAGAAACTATTACGGAAAATTGAAAGCAGTATGACCGACCATATCCGCAACTTTTGTATCATCGCCCATGTTGACCATGGCAAATCCACGCTGGCAGACCGGCTCCTGCAATTAACGGGCACCGTTTCCGCGCGCGACATGACCGACCAGGCGCTCGACTCGATGGACCTTGAACGCGAAAAAGGCGTCACCATCAAGGCGTCGGCAGTGCGCATGTTCTACACCGCCAAAGACGGGCAGAAATACGAACTTAACCTGATCGACACCCCCGGGCATGTCGACTTTGGCTACGAAGTCAGCCGCGCGCTCAAAGCTTGCGAAGGCGCGATCTTAGTCGTGGATGCAACTCAGGGCATCGAAGCCCAGACCTTAGCCAATCTCTATCAAGCGCTCGATGCCGACCTGACGCTTGTTCCCGTTATCAATAAAATCGACCTACCCTCCGCCCGCCCTGACGAAGTGGCGGAAGACGTCGGCTCTTTGCTTGGGGTAGACCCAGACAGCGTTCTGCGTGTCTCCGCCAAGGAAGGCATCAACGTCGAGGCGATCCTCGAAGCCATCGTCGAACGTGTCCCTGCCCCAAAAGACGCTGACAATGAACCCATGCGTGCGCTCGTCTTTGATGCTCACTATGATTCATACAAAGGCGTCGTGGCGTACATCCGCGTGTTCGAAGGCAAGCTCAAATCCACCGATGTTCTGCGCATGTTCTCCACCAATACCGACCTGCGCCCGGTGGAGATCGGCATCTTTGCCCCCGGAATGAAACCCGTGGACGCCATCGGCTCCGGTGAAGTGGGCTACGTGGCGACCGGCTTCAAGACCGTTCACGAATGCCGCGTCGGTGACACACTGACGCTTGCCTCTGCACCCGCAGCCGAACCCCTGCCCGGATACTTCACCCCCAAGCCGATGGTCTTTGCCGGTATCTACCCCGTCGAAGCGGACGATTACACCGAGCTGCGCGAGTCGCTTGAAAAACTGCAACTCAACGATGCTTCATTAACGTACCAACCTGAAACCTCGCAGGCGCTGGGCTTCGGTTTCCGCGCCGGGTTCCTCGGCTTGTTCCATATGGAAATTATTCAGGAACGCATCGAACGCGAATACATGCTGGATGTGCTCTTCACCGCCCCCTCGGTGGAATATGAAGTCTTGACCAACACGAACGAAGTCATCAAAGTAGATTCGCCCGCAGAATTGCCCGACCCCGGCAAGATCGTCGAAGTGCGCGAGCCGTGGATGAATATCGAGATCATCACTCCCACCGATTATTACGGTCCTATCATGGATCTCGTCACCAAGCGGCGTGGAATCTTCAAACAGCAGGAACATCCTGCTCCGCACCGTGTGCAGTTGGATTTTGAAATTCCGCTTTCCGAGATCATCGTCGATTTCTTCGATCATCTCAAATCGCGCACCAAGGGATATGCCTCTCTCGATTATCAATTCCTCGAATACCGCGTGGATAATTTACAGAAGCTCGAGATCCTCGTCAATGGCGATCAAGTTGATGCGTTGGCTGCCATCGTCCATGAGAAGGATGCGTATCACAAAGGGCAGCGCCTCATCACCAAACTCAAAGATCTAATTCCGCGCCAGTTGTATGATGTTGCCATTCAAGCGGCATCTGGCGGGCGCATCATCAGCCGTGCCAACGTCAAAGCCACCCGCAAAGACGTGCTCGCCAAATGTTATGGCGGCGACATCTCGCGTAAAAAGAAATTGCTTGAGAAACAAAAGCGGGGCAAGAAACGTCTCAAGATGGTTGGGAATGTTGAAATTCCGCAAGACGCCTTCATGGCAGTCTTGAAACTGGATGATGAATGATCGTTACGGATTACGCATTAAGTGATGCGTAATCCGTATTTTGTAAGGAATCCCCATGTCTGAATCAAAAAATAATCTAAAAAGAATCCTTCCGGGTGTGCTAGTCAGCATTGCGCTGATCGCAGCTATTCTCTATTTTGTGGATCTCAAAACCACGTTGAATGCGTTGCGCAATGCGAATTATGGTTTGATCGGGATCGCTGCTATTTTTTCGTTCGTCTGGCTTGCGGTCCGCGCTATTGTGTGGAGAACCTTACTGCGCAACAAGCCAACCTATAAAGATGTATTCTTTACCGCTGGTGAGGGCTATTTACTTAACAACTTCCTGCCTTTTCGTCTTGGTGAAATTGGACGCGCGTTTTTGCTCAGCCGCAAATCAGGTGGCATGACCTTTGCTGAGATCATCCCAACCATCGTCATCGAGCGTATCGTAGACTTGATCATCTCAGCCGTTATCTTTCTCGCCGCCCTGCCCTACGTGGTCAACTCAGAGAGCTCGCCCACTTTGGGGTATGTCATTGGCGGCATTATGCTTCTGGGCTTGGTTTTCATGTACATCCTTGCCCGCAACAACCAGGCAGCGCTCGATATCTTCCATAAACTGAGTGGACGCATCCCCGCCCTGCAAAAAGTGGGCGGCAGTTTTCTCGAGTCGTTCTTTCAAGGCTTGGGCGTTCTCACAGATGGCTGGCTCTTCCTGCGTTTTCTATTCTGGATGATCGTCAACTGGGCGATTGCACTGCTGGCATATTATCTGATGGTGCTTGCCTTCTTCCCAGATGCGCACCCGATCTGGGCGATCTTCGGGCTGGGGATGGCAGCCTTCGGCGGTGCGGTTCCTTCCGCGCCCGGAGCGGTTGGCACCTTCGAGGGAGCTGTTGTCTTCGCCCTCACCCGCTTCACCCAGGACGAATCCACTGCCTTTGCCGCTGCGTTGACCATGCGTCTTTATAACTATCTCAACTCGACGGTGATTGGTATGATCGGGCTATTGAGCGAAGGGCAGACCCTTTCTGGGGTGTATCAGCAACTGATGAGTTTAAGGAATAAAGACCCACAGGAATCATAGAGAGGTAGTGAAGTTATGTCCAAACAATATCTTGTCACCGGGGGTGCCGGTTTTATTGGTTCAAATTACGTCCATCGTTTGCTGGCACGCGGCGAGAAGGTGGCTATCTACGATAACTTTTCTCGTGGAGGCGCTCCACGCAACCTGGAATGGCTAAAAGCTGAGTTTGGCGAAAAGGCTTTTGAGGTAGTGATTGGGGATGTAAGAGACGCTTCCAGAATAACCGAAGCAGCTCAAACGTCTGATGTGATCGTGCATCTGGCAGGTCAGGTTGCAGTGACCACTTCGGTCACCAATCCCAGAGATGATTTTGAAGCCAATGCTTTGGGCACCTTCAATGTGCTCGAAGCCGCGCGCGCATCAGGACGAAATCCAATTGTCATTTATGCATCGACCAATAAAGTGTATGGCGGCATGGAAGATGTGGAACTGTTCGAGGAACCCACGCGCTGGCGTTACAAGGATTTGGTGAATGGCTGCCCCGAAACACAGCCTTTGGATTTTCATTCACCATATGGCTGTTCAAAAGGCACGGGCGATCAATACGTGCGCGATTATGCGCGGATGTATGATTTGCCAACGGTTGTCTTTCGTCAATCGTGCATTTATGGACCGCGCCAATTCGGCATTGAAGATCAGGGATGGGTGGCGTGGTTCATTATTGCTGCTGTGATGGGAAAGCCCATGACCATTTACGGCGACGGCAAACAAGTGCGTGATATTTTGCATGTGAACGACCTTGCCAATGCTTACGATCTCGCCGTTGAAAAAATAGACGTTGCCCGCGGGCAGGTGTACAACCTCGGCGGCGGACCCTCGAATGTGATGTCGATTTGGGCTGAGTTTGGTCCCAAGTTGGAAAAGCTGCTTGGTAAAAAAATATCCACGGGCAGCGGCGATTGGCGCCCCGGCGACCAGCGTGTGTTCTATGCCGATGTCTCGAAAGCCAAACAGGAACTTGGTTGGGAGCCGAAGATCAATGTGGATGAAGGCGTGAACATGCTGTTCGAATGGGTTCAAGCGAACAAGAAATTATTTTAGAAGGAGGCAAGCATGCAGGAGTATTTTTCTGCGATCGCAAACGGGTTCATTGCCTCGATCCCCAACATCGTCACAGCCATTCTGATCTTCGTCATCAGCATCTATGCTGGCATTCTGTTGAGTCGTGTCTTGCGGCGCGTTCTTCAGCGTAACAATGCTGAACCCGGCATTACCCATCTATTGACCAAAACCCTACAGTGGACGTTTATAACCCTGGGCGCAATCACAGCATTGCAGCGCTTTTTCAACGTCACTGCATTTCTTACAGGGTTGGGCATTATCGGCTTCACGATCGGCTTTGCCTTGCAGAACATCATGCAGAATTTTGTTTCTGGGGTGATCCTGCTTGTGCAGCAGCCATTTCGAGTGGGGCATGTGGTCGGCATTGCGGGTTTTGACGGAACCGTATTAAAGATCGGTTTGCGAACCACCGAAATCAAAACTCTCGATGGACGTATCGTCTTTCTGCCGAATGGCGATGTGCTTGCGCAACCCATCATCAATTACACTCGTGCAGACCTTCGCCGGGTGGACCTTCCAATCGGGATTTCCTACGACACAGATACAGAGGCAGTCCGCAATATCATCTTGAATGAGATCAAAGATATTCCAGGATATGTTGCCACACCGGAACCTATCGTCCTCTTTCAAACCTTCGGCGCTTCGTCGATCGATTTGACCTTATACTTCTGGGTGGATACATCGATCAGTTCCAATGTTGCCGCCAAAGATGCAGCCCTTGCCCGCATCAAAGTTGCTTTTGAAGAGAACAACATCGAAATTCCATATCCGATCCAATTGCAATATCAGCATACAAAGAACAAGAAATCCAGCAAACGCCCTATCAAAAAATGAAGATACTCACTGTACTTACGTATTATCGTCCGCACACATCAGGTCTTACCATCTACGCCGAACGCCTTGCACGCGCCTTTGTCCAACGCGGGCATCAAGTGACGGTGATGACCACACAGTACGACCCATCCCTGCCGCGCGAAGAAATGATGGATGGCGTCAAGGTTGTCCGCATTCCGGTGATGGCGCGAGTCAGCAAAGGCGTGCTTGCACCGACCTTCGGTCTGGTTGCCACGAAAATGGTTTGGGAGCATGATGTGGTTCAACTGCATCTCCCGCAATTCGACGCACCCGGGGTTGCCTTTCGTGCGCGGCTGTTTGGTAAACCCGCCATCCTCACCTATCACTGCGACGTGCAACTGCCGCTTGGTTTCTTTAATCGCATGGTCAACACCGTGTTGGATTTTCAAAACAACATGGCTGGGATTCTTGCAAATCACATCGTGACCTACACACAGGATTACGCCGATCATTCGCCCTTCCTCTCGCGCTACGCCTCCAAACTGACCCCGATCCTGCCTCCCGTTGAGTTGCCTATTCCCACGCCGGAAGCTGTTTCTGCTTTTGCTGAAACGAACCTCACTCGCGAACGCAAACCTGTCATTGGTATGGCGGCTCGTTTTGCTTCTGAAAAAGGCGTGGAAGTTCTGCTGGATGCCATGCCCGCGATCTTGAAAAAATATCCGAAGGCGCAGGTCTTGTTCGCAGGGACCTATCAGAACGTGATGGGCGAACAAGCTTATTCAGATAGGCTCATGCCGCGCATTCTGGACTATGAAATTCAGGGGCATTGGAAATTTTTAGGCAACCTCGACCCCGTCCAAATGGCGGCATACTACCCTAATCTTGATGTCATCACGGTTCCGTCACTCAACTCCACAGAGGCTTTTGGGCTGGTTCAGATCGAAGCGATGATGAACGGGGTGCCCAGTGTGCCATCCGCGCTGCCGGGCGTGCGCCGACCGGTTCAGATGCAC
>JAFLCF010000114.1 GCA_017303735.1 Anaerolineae bacterium | reverse complement strand
CCATCCTCTCCACCACTCTGCAGGAAAATCTGACCGGTGTGCGTGTGGTAAAAGCCTTTGCGCGGCAGGATTATGAAAAAGAAAAGTTTGAAAAAGATAACTGGGTGAAATATATGAAGGGCAAACTGCTGCTTTTGATGCACTCGCTCTTCTGGCCCCTATCCGATATTGTGCTCGGCGGACAGATGCTATTCGGTTTCATTTTCGCCGCATTCATGACGATCAACAATGAGATCTCTGTTGGCGATTTTGTTGCCTATACTGGCTTGTTGATCTGGCTGATCTTCCCCATTCGCAACCTGGGGCGCACCATTGTGCAGACCTCCACGGGCATGGTTTCGTATCAGCGTTTGATGGAGATCACGAAACAGGCACGCGAAGACCTCGATGGCGGCAAAGTCCAGCCGATAGGTCCGGTGCGAGGTGAGATCGAATTCAAAGATGTCTCGTTCATCTACTCGGATGGAACACATCACGTCATCAAAGATGTTTCGTTCCATATCAAACCGGGACAATCGATCGCCTTGCTGGGATCGACCGGTTCCGGCAAGACCTCACTGGTAAATCTCCTGCCGCGCTTCCATGACTACACCGATGGTGTGATCCTGCTCGATGGCGTGGACTTGAAAGATTACCCGCGCAAATATCTGCGTGAGCAGATCGGCATCGTGCAGCAGGAACCGTTCCTGTTCAGTCGCTCGATCCGCGAGAATATTTTGTACGGCGTGGGTCGTAGTGTGACGCAGGAAGAGATCGAAGCCGCCGCGAAAGCCGCTGCCGTGCATGATGTCATCGTCGCTTTCCCAGATGGTTACAACACCATCGTCGGCGAAAAAGGCGTGACGCTCTCCGGCGGGCAGAAGCAGCGTGTGACGGTTGCACGCACGATCCTGAAAAATCCGCGCATTCTGATTCTCGACGACTCCACCTCAGCCGTGGACACGGAGACCGAAGCCGCCATTCGTGAAGCGTTGGATAACCTGATGGAGAATCGCACGACCTTCATCATCGCGCATCGCATCCAGTCTGTAATGAAAGCGGACTTGATCCTGGTGCTCGATAAAGGACAAGTCGTTCAGCATGGGACGCATGAAGAACTGGTCAACCAGTTTGGAGGCATGTACCGCAAGGTGTATGACATCCAGACGCGAATTGATGAAGAATTAGAAATTGAAATTGCCAAGGCGAACTAGGAGAAACTCAGATGAATTCATTGGATAACCTTAGCGAATACGCCGATCCTCATCTGTATGATGCAGAAAACAGCGAGTTTGAGCCGGATGGTCCATTTTTCCTTTCGTTGGCAAAGCAGGTGGGAGGTTCTGTGCTGGAACTTGGTTGCGGCACCGGGCGTGTGACCGTTCCGCTGGCAAGGGAAGGCGTGGCCATCACCGGACTGGATGTTGTGCCGGGGATGGTTGCGCTGGCTCGTGAAAAAGCCGAAGGGCTTCCAGCAGAATGGGTCGTAGAAGATGCGCGCTCGTATCAGTTAGGGCGTACGTTTCGCTTGATTTTCGAGACCGGCAGCGTCTTTCATCACATGTTAACGCGTGCTGACCAGGAAGCATATCTGAAATGCGTACATGAACACCTTGATGCTGATGGAATCTTTGTGATCAGCATGTTCTTCCCCAAACCGTTTCATTTTGCAGGAAGCGAGGAAGAAACAGAGTGGTTCACGACCATCCATCCCGCAGGCTATGAGATCAAAGTCTCTGGCACAGATTCATACGACGCGTTGCGGCAGGTAAAAACCGAAACTGCGTATCGCCGATGGACAGATGCAGAAGGAAAGCAGATCACACGCGTGGCACCATTATCGTTGCGATATGTCTTTCCACAGGAAATGGAAGCCCTGCTGCACTACAACCATTTTGAAATCGTGGAGCAATATGGTGACTTTGATAAAAGCACGGTCAGTAATGATAGCAAACAGATCATTTATATCTGCCAGAAACGCATTTTGTAACGGAGAAATATCATGAGTGACGAATTATACGAACTCGAAGAAGAAGAACATACATCCAAATTTACCGCGCCGGTATTCTGGCGCATCATGGAAATCCTCAAGCCCCATTGGAAGTGGGTGCTGGGGTTTCTGATCACCATTGGCCTGGTCTCATCACTGGACGCGTACTTCACGTACCTGAACAAAGAGATCGTGGACAAGGGCATTCAGTTCGGCGATACCGACTACATCATCCGCATTGCGTGGATCTACGGCGGATTCCTGCTTTTACAGTCGGGTTTTGTGTTCACGTTTATCTATCTTGCAGGGGTATTGGGCGAGCGTGTGCAATATGACCTGCGCAAACTGTTGTTCAATCACTTGCAGGACCTGTCGCTTTCGTACTATGCCCAAAACGCGGTGGGACGTTTGATCGCGCGCGTCACTTCGGATACCGGGCGTGTCTCGGAACTGGTGACCTGGGGCATCGTGGACAGCGTCTGGGCGTTGATGAACATCATCACCTCGCTGACCTTCATGGCGATCATCAACTGGCGGCTGGCGTTGATCGTCTCTGCCATCCTGCCGGTGATGGTCTGGGTGGCGATGAAATTCCAGGGTTATATATTGGTGGAGTTCCGTCAGAGTCGGCGCGCGAACAGCAAGATCACCGGCGCGTACAACGAGAACATTCAAGGTGTGCGTGTGGTCAAGGCGCTCGGACGTGAAGATGCGAACCTGGTCGAATTCCAGAACCTGACGACCACGATGTATAAGGCGTCTTATCGCGCGGCATGGCTTTCGGCGCTCTTCCTGCCGACGGTGCAGATCATCGCCGCATTCGCGCTCGGTGCCATCGTCTGGTATGGAGGCGTGCAGATCCAACTGGGATTCATCACCATCGGCGGCATTCAAGCCTTCGTCTCGTATCTGACCTTCATGATGTGGCCCGTGCAGGACCTGGCACGCGTGTATGCCGAGACTCAGCACAGCATCGCTTCAGCGGAGAGAATATTCAAACTCGTAGACACCCAGCCCGAGGTCCACAACAGAGCCGAAGCCGTCGAGGCGCAGACTCTGCTCGGTGAGATCGAATTCGATCATGTGGATTTCTTCTACGAAGACCGCAAGCCGGTGTTGACCGATTTCACGCTGAAGGTGCAACCGGGTGAGACCATCGCTCTGGTCGGACCGACCGGCGGCGGCAAGTCCACGATTGTGAATCTACTCTGCCGCTTTTACGAGCCCGGCAGCGGTGTGATCCGCATTAATGGGCGCGACTATACCGAGTACACGATGGAGTCGATCCATAAACGCATTGGCATCGTGCTGCAAACGCCGCATCTATTCTCAGGGACGGTGCGCGAGAACATCCGTTATGGCAAGCTGGACGCGAACGATGCGGACGTGGAAGAAGCGGCGAAAGTTGCCGGCGCGCATGATTTTATTGTGACGCTTGAAAAAGGCTATGAGCAGAACGTGGGCGAAGGCGGCAACCTGCTTTCGGTTGGGCAGAAGCAGTTGATCTCGCTGGCGCGTGCCGTACTGGCGCGACCCGAGCTCTTCATCATGGATGAGGCGACTTCATCGGTGGATACGCTGACCGAGGCGCTGATCCAAAAAGGCATGGAAGCCCTGATGCAGGGACGCACGTCCTTCGTCATCGCACACCGCCTCTCGACCATTCGCCGCGCCAATCGAATTCTGGTTATCGAAGATGGACGTATCGCCGAGCAAGGCACACACGCCGAACTCCTGCGCGCACGCGGACATTACTACCGCCTGTACACTCAGCAATTCCGGCACGAGTTGGAAGTGCAATATGGTGTGGTGGAGGGAGAAACGAGTAACGAGCGAAAAGATGTGAGCGCGGATTCGATTGTAGTGAAACGCGATGCGGTGGCGGCGGATTGAGTGGAGTAAATGGGGAATGGTGAATAGTAGATAGTGAACAGAAAAAGACCTCGGAGTTCTGGTAGAACTTCGAGGTCTTCTGCCCCCTCCGCCCTGCGGGCACCTCCCCCAAATACGACTTATAAACTTTTAATAATTTCCAAAATTCTGGTTGTCGTATTTGGGGGAGGAAGGGAGGGGGCGGGGTAAACCTACGCACCCCATTCCTTCAATACATTTCTCGCATCTTCAGCACTAGGCGACTCGATCGCTTCATAAATCACCAAAGCCTGTTTCATCAAGGCAATGGCTTTATCTTTTTCTTCCAAACCATGCCAGGCTAAACCCATGTTGAATAAGGCATTGCCTTCGCCGTACCGGTCGCCAATCTCACGCACGATCACTAATTGTTGTTCATTGAACTCAATGGTTTTTTGGACCTCCCCTAAGTCGGCATAGGCAACCCCCAGATTGCCGAGGACCGCCCCTTCGCCATGACGGTTTCCGATCTCACGATCAATCACCAATGCCTGTTCATAGAACTCGATGGCTTTTTTGACCTCCCCCAAGTCAGCATAGGTATTCCCAAGATTACCAAGATCTGCCCCTTCGCCGCGCCGGTCGCCAATCTCACGATCAATCACCAATGCCTGTTCATGGAACTCGATGGCTTTTTTGACCTCCCCCAAGTTTTTGTATGCAATCCCCAGATTGCCAAGCCAGTTTCCTTCATTACGGCGGTCGCCAATCTCACGATGAATCACTAATGCTTGTTCATAGAACTCGATGGCTTTTTTGACCTCCCCCAAGGCAGCATAGGCATTTCCCAGATTGCCGAGGGCAGCCCCACTGCTACGGCGGTCGCCAATCTCACGATGAATCACTAATGCTTGTTCATAGAACTCGATGGCTTTTTGTACCTCCCCCAAGGCAGCATAGGCAAGTCCCAGATTGCCGAGGGCAGCCCCACTGCTACGGCGGTCGCCGATCTTACGCTTAATGACCAATGCTTGTTCATAAAACTCGATGGCTTTTTGGACCTCTCCTAAGTCGGCATAGGCAAGTCCCAGATTACCGAGCCAGCTTCCTTCATTTCGCCGGTCGCCGATCTCTCGTGCAATGACCAATGCCTGCTCATAGAACTCGATGGCTTTTTGTACCTCCCCCAAGGCGGCATAGGCAAGTCCCAGATTGCCAAGATGCACACCCAGGGCATCTTTACGGTGAAGTTGTTTGGCTGCCTCTGCTGCAGCTTGAAACCAAATAATTTTTTGTTTTGGCGCTAACCGCAGGTCTAAACAATAAACTGAGGTGTCGGGATAGAGCATCACAAATTCTGCGATTCGTTTCGATGCCTTTATATTTTTAAATGCCCAAGCCTGCGCAAAACGAATATGTTCCCATTCTTGGTCGAACAACTTCAACCCGCTAAGTATTTTTTCGCTTCCTTCTTTGTAAAGGCTGTCCGCTACTTCCATCACTTCCATGTAATACGAAACGTGAGCTATTCGCGATTCTTGCTCTTCTTCGCCTTCCATCTGTGCAAGCGCATAATCTGCCAGCAGGTCATGCAGAGAGTAACGCGAGTTGGTTTCATCGTAATCCAGCAGGCTGTAACGCCTCAAAACTCCAAGCAGTGTAGAGGCTTCATTCTCGTCCAAAGCCCGCATGGCTTGAACGGCATTTCCAGCAAATGAAGCCGGGAAGACTCCCAACATCCGCCAGTGTTTGCGGTCTTCTGCTGTGAGTGCGTTGTAACTCAATTCAAAGGTCGCCAGCAGGTCGGGTTCGGTCGTGAGTTCCGCATTCGTGCGGCTTTGCTTGAGGGTTTCAAGGCGCTTCTTACGGTCACTGAGTTTGGATAGATATTTTTCGACTGACCAATCACTATTGACTAATAGGAAACTCCCCGCAATGCGCAGGGCTAAAGGTAAATAGGCACAAGCCTTGGCAAGGTCGGCGGCTTTATCCGCAATGCGCGGGCAGAGTTCCAGTAAAAAATTAACCGCATCGACTTCACTTAACACATCCACGCGGTGCGCTTGCAAACCCGTCACTGGGAAGGTCCAGCGCGAGGTGACGAGCATGGCACAGTCCGCGGGCGGGCGCAGGGGCGCGATCTGCTCGGCGGAACGCGCATTGTCGAAGAAGAGCAGGGCTTTTTTTTCGTGCAGAACGGATAGATACTCTGCCTGCATATTTGATTCATTTAATCCGCGCAAGTCGGCTTTGGGTTCGAAAGATAAAATGACGTGCCGGGCAATGTCTAATGCGCTGAGTGGTGCCGTCGTGCCTTTCAAGTCCAGGAAGATCTGTGCGTCTTGATATTGGTCTTTGATCTTGTTGGCAACTTCCAGTCCCAGCGCCGTCTTGCCGATGCCGCCCATGCCGGTCAGTCCGCTGATTGTCGCGCCTTTGTGGACATTGAAATCGGAGAGCAACTGCGAGATGAGCTCGGCACGCCCGGTAAAATCCGCGGGCGCGGGCGGGAGTTGATGAAGTGCATTCAGTTTGATGTTTTCAGGGGAATAAATATTGGTAACAACGTTATTGCTACCAACTACATTGTTATTGCCAGCCAAATCTCCGCCAATGCTGATCTGGCTTTTATCTTTCGCTTTGGATTTTCCTGAGGAAGTCTTCGCCATAAGTCACCTCTCCCCTGCTCGAATGGGAATGTCCCATCATTATAGCCCCACGCAATCGCCCTGTCACCATTTCGCCACCCCATTCCCAATTCCCTATTCACTACTACTCACTTTTTACCATTCCCTTTTCCTTCCGGCACCCATACATGGACTTGATTCCTGCCAGCGTTTTTCGCGGCATACATGGCTTTATCTGCCCGTTCGATCATGATATCGAAGGTCTTGCAGGTTGCATCGTATTCCGAGACGCCCACACTGACGGTAACCGGCGTTGCGGTCATATCCGAAAGGTTAATCCCCCGAATCGCCAACCGCAGACGAGTTGCCACATCGTGCGCATCCGAGAGGCTGGTGTTGGGTAAGACCACTGCAAACTCCTCACCACCCAGCCTGCCGAAAATATCGTCGGATCGCAGGGATGAGGCGCAGGATACGGCAACCAATTCCAACACCTTGTCTCCTGCCTGGTGTCCGTGCAGGTCATTGAAGTGCTTGAAATCGTCCACATCCAGCATGATGACGGAAAGCTGTTGACGGGTCAGTTTGGCACGCGTAAATTCCAGCTCCGCGAGCTCGAAGAAACGGCGTCGGTTGAGAATACCCGTCAACGGGTCGGTATTTGCCAGCTTTTGGATCGAGTCGAACAGGCGCGCATTCTCAATAGCGATCGAGGCATGCGAAGCCAAAACCTCCAACAGGTAAATATCTTCATCGGTGTAGGCACTTTCTTGATAAGACTGTGCCGAAACCATGCCATAAATCTCTCCATGCAAGATCATCGGCACCGCCAGAATAGACTTGGTCTGCTCTTCTTCGAATGAGCCGTATAACTCGAACTGAATGCCGCTATTTTCGATTTGTTCCAGGTTATTAAAAAGGAGCGATGTTTTGGTACGCACGATCTCGCCCGCCATGCCATGGTCTGCCACATAACGGTTGGTGATCACGCGCCTGCCGGGTTCTTCGATGGCATAAATGGGGACGATCTCATTGCTCTTTGGGTCATAACCGTCGATCACGAAGTCGTTGCACGGCATCACCTGCGAAACGGTCTCATACACCACCTGGCAAATGCGTTCCAATTCAAAGCTGGCATTGATGGCACTCACTGCCGCGTGCAGCACCTTTAAGCGTTCTACAAAATCACCAAGCGCTTCCTGTGCCCAAATGCGCTCCAGGGCTCCAGCACAATGACCCGCCAGAGTTTTTAGCATATCCAATTGCGGGTTTTGATAGGCACTGCGTGCATAACTTTGAATGGACAAAACCCCGATCGTACGCAACCCGCTTACCACAGGCACGAACATCTGCGAGAGAGTGCGCTGGGTGCGGTCGCCGAAGGTTTGTGAGGCATCCATTTCAAAAAAACCGGCGTAGAGTGATATGAACCCGCCCTCGGCAATGGCTTTCAACATGTTCGGGCTTGGTTTTTGGGGAAAGGCATCTCGCTGAGTAATGCGCATGCCCTTTGCAGTATCAATGGACAATAGCGGGCGCGGACTGCCTCCCTTTTGAGGGTCATATAAGATGAGATAGCAAGCATCCCAACCGATCAAGCTATGCGCGGCATCCACAATGATTTGGGCAGCCTCCTCAGCAGAGGTAGTGGCAGCCAGGTCTTTCCCCAGGTTGGCGAAAACCCCAATACTGCTGCGAGCGCCCATTTTCTGACTCATGAGTCTCTTTGCCTCAACGCTTCATAGGTCATCAATGCCGTGGCGATCGATACATTCAACGAGTTGACCTTCCCTGCCATGGGGATCTTTACGCGCAAGTCGGCATGTTGCATCCAAAAATCGGTCAGCCCTTCATCTTCTGTGCCGACGGCAATCGCAAGCGGACCTTGCATCTCAACAGACGTGTACAACGCCTCAGCAGACGGCGTCGCCGCAAGCACACGCATCTTTCGGGACCTGAGCCAGCTCAGCGCTTCAGCCGATTTCACCTCGACGACGGGTACCGCAAAGACCGCTCCGCGGCTGGCGCGAATGACGTTGGGATTCCACACATCCACGCGCGGGTCGCAAACGAGAACAGCATCTACATGCGCAGCATCAGCTGTGCGCAAGATCGCACCGAGATTTCCCGGCTTCTCAACAGACTCAGCCACGATCACCAAGGGCGCATCGGAAAGAGTCAAGTCGGCGAGTGTGCGGGTTGGCATGGGGAAGATCCCCAGCAGACCATCTGGGTTATCGCGGTAGGATATTTTTTCAAAGACGGCGCGAGAGACGCTCAGGGATTCAACGCTGTGGCTTTCAGCGTGGGGAAAGGTCAGGGTTTGGGTGGCAAGTTCGGGCGCGGTGAGAAGCGTGCTGGGTATAAATCCACATGCCAGGGCAAGAGTCAACTCATCAAAGCCCTCCACCAGAATCAAGCCATCGCGTTGACGTTGTTTCTTATCTTCACGAAGCTTTACCAGGTGTTTAACGCGCGGGTTTTGCAGGCTGGTAATTTCCATTACCCTTATTTTACTTGTTCCCTGTGATTAATAGGCAGGCTGCTTGATGTGTTTTTGAAAGAGTCTCGATGGGCGGGTCGCTCAATTTGCAGGCATCGAACGCCACTGGGCAGCGCGGATGAAATCGACAGCCGGATGGGATGTTGATCGGGTTCGGTGTTTCGCCCTGCAAAATAATACGCTCATGCCGCAGACGCGGGTTGGGCACAGGGATGACCGAGATAAGCGCCTTGGTATACGGGTGCTGCGGTTTCTCAAGCACTTCGAGCATGGTGCCGATCTCAACGATACGCCCGAGGTACATGACCGCAACCCGGTCGGCAAAGAAACCCACCGAGCCAAGGTCGTGTGTGATGAAGATGACGGCGATCTGGCGTGTGATGCGCAGCTCTGCCAGCAGGTTGATCACTTCAGCACGAATGGACACATCAAGCATCGAGACGGGTTCATCGGCAATGATGATCTCGGGTTCAAGTACCAGGGCGGCGGCGATCACCACACGTTGGCGCTGCCCGCCTGAAAGCTCATGCGGGTAGCGGTTGAGGTAGACCTCTGCCGGCTTTAACCCTGCATCTTCCATGGCTTTCTTCACGCGTTCGTCACGTTCTGATTGCGTTCCTCCGATGCCATGCACAAGCAAGGGTTCGTTGATGATCTCCGCGATGGTTTGGGTGGGGTTGAGCGACTCATACGGGTCTTGAAAGACCATTTGGATCTTTCGGCGCAGGTCTTTGCGTTGCCCGTCGTTGAGGTGGGTAATATCCTTATCTTCAAAGATCACCTTGCCATCGGTGGGGTCTTCCAACCCCATCAACAACAAGCCGAGAGTTGATTTTCCGCAGCCGCTTTCGCCCACGAGCGCGATCACTTCGCTGCGGCGCAGGCTTAGGTTGACACCATCCACCGCATGCACAAGCCGTTGTTCGCGAGAAAAAAGAGACGGGCGACCGGCTTCGAAATACTTTTTTAGCCCACGAATTTCAAGAAAATTTCCACTTTGGTTTTTCATCATTATTTGGCAGCCTCCACCAGATGGCAACTGGCAATATGCCCATCACCCAACACATGAAGCGCAGGCTCCTCTGTATGGCAACGAGCGAAAGCAGCCGGGCAGCGCGGTGAAAAACGGCAACCAACTGGCAGGTTATCCAGCGGCGGCGGGTAGCCAGGTATTGAAGTAAGTTTCTTTTTGGGTTTTGTCAGGTCAGGGAAGGCTTTAAGCAGTTCCTGTGTATACGGGTGTTTGGGGGTGTTGTAGATCACATCCACATCGGCGTACTCGGCTGTCACACCGCCGTACATCACAAGCACACGGTCACATAACTCGGCAACCACGCCGAGGTCGTGCGTAACGAAGATCACTGCCAGCCCAAGCTTCTTCCTCAATGAATCGAGCAGTTCCAAAATTTGCGCCTGGATCATGACATCCAACGCCGTAGTCGGTTCATCAGCGATCACCACCTGCGGATTACACGCCAATGCCATGGCGATCATGGCACGCTGGCGCATCCCACCTGAATATTGATGTGGAAAATGTTCTTTCTGATCGGCAGAAATGCCCACCAAATCCAGCAGTTCCGTTACACGCGGAGCGAGTTTTTCACGAGGATACCCCGGGTCATGTTTCAAAATGGCTTCTGCGATCTGATCTCCCACCGTTCGCACGGGGTTGAGCGCGTTCATCGCTCCTTGAAAGATGATGGAGATACGACTCCAACGCACTTCATTGATCTCCGCTTCGCTCATGGCGGTCAGGTCTTTTCCCAGATAAAACACCTTCCCATTCACGATCTGCCCAGCCGCTGGCAGCAGCTTCAGCAAAGACAACATCAACGTAGTCTTGCCGCATCCGCTTTCGCCTACCAGACCGATCAGCTCACCCTCTTTTAGAGTGAAGCTGATATTTTCCACGGCTCGCGCTGGGGCTTTCCCATTATTGATGTAATGGATGGATAAATTCTGAACTTCCAACAAAGCATCTTTTTGGATGACCTGCCCCGCCTCTTTCTGGACGACAGGCTTGCCCGGCATTAAATGATGGGTGTCCAAGCGTGGGTTTAAGACCTGCTCCAATCCCTGCCCGAGCAGGGTCAATGCGAGCACTACCCACACGATCCCAAAGCCCGGCACGACCAACGCCCACCACGCTCCCGCCGACATCGCTCCGCGCCCGAAGGCAAAATTCAGCATTTGTCCCCACGAAAGCGCGGAAGGATCACCAAGACCAATAAACGATAGCGTGCTTTCATTCAATATCGCCAGTGAGATGGCAAGCACAGCCTGAACCACAAGGATGGGCATTACCAACGGCATGATATGACGAAAGAGAATATGAAGCCTATCTGCCCCAATGGCGCGTGCGCGCAATACAAATTTGCGCGATTTCACCGCCAGGGTTTGTGAGCGCACAACCCGCGAAGTGGTCGTCCAACCGAGGATGCCAATGACAAAAATAATGTTCATCAGCGAAGGACGCGTCAATGCCACGATCACCACCAACAAAGGCAGTTCGGGTATGACCAGCATGATGTCGGTAAAGCGCATCAGGAAATTTTCCCACCTGCCGCCAAAAAAGCCCGCCACCAAGCCGAAGATTCCGCCAATGAAAATGGAAATGAATGCGGCAAAGAAGCCGACCAGCAGGGATATGCGTGCGCCAAAGATGAAATTCGTGAACACGTCCTGCCCGGCATCATCAGTCCCGAACCAATGCTCAGCAGAGGGCGGTTGGTAAATATCCTCAATTCCCACTGATGTCGATGAAGATTGCTCATAAGGAGTGATGAATGGTGCGAAAATGGACACAAAGATCACGAGCAAAAGCATCCACAAGCCAATCACCCCGGCAATATTTTTGCGGAAGTTTTTCCAAAACGCGGTGACCCACGACGAGGATTGAGATTCGGGTGCATTTTTCTGCAATGCAGTCTGCATGGATTATTCCACCTTTACTCTGGGGTCAAGAATGGTATAGGTCAGGTCTGCCAATAAATTTGCCAGAATGACCGCAATGGCGATCAGAAGAAACGCACCCTGCAAGACGGGGAAATCCCTGCGAACGACTGCCTCTGTCACCGCACTGCCCAACCCGGGCCACGAAAATACGGTTTCGATCTGAATGGCTCCCGCCACAGTGAAACCCAGGTTAATGGCAATGACCGTCACCAAGGGCAGCATGGCGTTCTTCAAGGCATGGTCGCGCAAGATCTGTAAAGCATTCAAGCCTTTTGCTTTTGCCGTCAGAATGTAATCTTCTGAAAGAACATCGATCAGGCTGGAGCGCATAATGAGCGTGTATTCTCCCATGTAAATAATGGTGTACGTGATAGTTGGCAGGAGCATGTGCTTTGCAATGTCCAGCCATTGCTGCATCATCGGCATGGAACTCATACCCGGCGTGGCTTTACCCGCCACAGGCAGACCCACGGCGCTTCCCCAAAACAATAGAATGATCGCCAGCCAAAAGGTTGGCAAACTCCAAGCCATAAGACTAACAGCCAGCGCGCTGTAATCAATAGCGGTCCGCGCCTTCCATGCGGCAAAGACACCGAATGCCACCCCGAAAATAATTGAAAGAATTTGCCCGGCACCGATCAGCAATACTGTATTCCAGAGGCGTTGGGCAAGCACTTCCCCCACAGGACGATTGGTGTGGTAGCTGATGCCCAATTCACCTTGCAGTAGATTGCGGACATAAATAAAGAATTGAGTTTCCATCGGGTCGACGGTGCAACTGCCTGTCTTGATGGGATTCAAGGTCTCGAAACAGTTAACCACCGGCTTATCCAGCCCGAATTTCACTTCCAGTGCTTCGATCGCTTCCTTCTTTAGGCGCGGGTCGCGAATCCCTGCGCGTGCCGGGTCACCGGGCAAGACGCGGAACAGAAAAAAATTCAAGAGGATGACAAAAAAAATAGTGAAAACAGACCAGGCTGTTTTCCGAAGAATAGCGCGGGTTCGTTCCAAGGGGTTTCTCTTTTTTGAGATTCTTAAGGATTACCCTCCTGCAATCCATGTGTGTGGATCGCAGGAGGGTTGTTTTTTCTTATTTCACCGGTTCGATGACGAGAAGAGAACTTACATCACCAAGTTCGAGTTTTGTCTGGTCGGTGATCCAACCTGTGAAGCGGTCTGTACGGTAGGCTTGCACAGATGCCGAATAATACGGGATGATATAGACGACATCATCATGAACGATTTTCTGCATCTCCCATACGATATCCTGACGAGCTTCCAAGTTCAATTCGGTTTGCTGTTGTGCATAAAGCTCGTCATATTTTTCATTTGAGTAGCCGGTCTCGCTTGAGCCATAAGGGATCGCCTCTGTGGTGTACACATAAAGCAATGCACTTGGGTCAGGGTCAGATACCCATCCCCAGATCATGATGTCAAAATCGAAAGCAGGGCAGCATTGTGCCGTCAACGCGTCGGGGTCTACAGCGGCGGGTTGGAGAGCGATACCGATCTTGCCCCACATCTCTGCCAGTAGTTCGGACATGCGCGGCGCATCGATACTGTCGCTGGGCCAGTTCAGGCGGAAGGTCAAGCTGCTTGAGCCGTCTGGCATTTCACGAACACCATCTCCATCAGTGTCGGCATACCCGGCGTCGTCCAGAATCTGATTTGCCTTATCGACATCGAAGTTGTAATCAACAAGCGAGCTGTTATACCAGGCTCCAAGACCATCCGGAATCAAGGTCAGACCGGGTGTTCCAAGCCCAAGCAGAATCACATCGATCAATTGCTGTTTGTTGGTGGCATGAGACATTGCCAGGCGGACGTTTCGATCTCTCAATGCGGGGTGCCCTGAACAAATTCCGCCTTCATCGGTCGGGCAGTTTTCAGGATCCATCTGATTGAAAATAATATCCGTTACACCAGGTGAAAATGGCGCACCAGTGACAAGCTCAATATTCTCTTCTTCTTTTAGAGATTGTGCCGCGGTGCTGGGCATTTCTGTGATCATATCCACCTGCCCCGATTTGATCGCCTGCACAAGCGCATCCTGATTTTCAAAGGTCTGGTATATGACCTCATCCACTTTCGGAGGTGTGCCTGCATATTCCTTGTTGGCTGCCAAACGTACAAATTCATTCTGGACGTATTCCGCCATCTTGAAAGGACCAGAGCCGATCATTTCTGTATTTTCGTATTCGAGTTTATCCACACCTTCCCAAATATGTTTTGGAAGAACATAGAGGAAAACCAACTGGCTTTCAATATTTGGGATCGCCTCTGTGAGTGTGAGGACGACTTCATTGTTTTCAGTAGTTGCGATGGAGTCAAAATACGTTGTGTAATACCCGTTGAGGTATGGATACTCAGGCGTATCTTTGTATAAGTTATACGTCCAGGCTACATCTTCAGCGGTTAGGGGTTGTCCATCATGCCATTTAATGCCCTCGCGGATCTTGAACGTCCAGACCGTACCGTCTTCTGAAACGTTTGCGCTTTCAGCGAGAGAAAGGCTGAATGACCCATCGAGATTGAGGTCATACATCGAGTCGTATACCAGTTCAAAGATCGTATACGAAGTTGCGAGGATCGCATTCCCCGGGTTCAACGTATCAGGGCTGCCTGCCCAGCCAATGCGCACAACGGCTGGCTGCGTTCCCCCGCCCCCACTGCAAGCGGATAAGATCAATGCAGTTAGAAGCAAGGCATAGACGAGT
>JAFLCF010000113.1 GCA_017303735.1 Anaerolineae bacterium | reverse complement strand
GGGGCTTTTGTCCTTCGAAAATAATATCCAACGGCAAAGAGCACCAGGGCGATGAAGAAATAATCGAAATCTACTTTATCGGCAATGTCAGATAGTACGAATAGAAGGAACATCCCACCGCCGATGACGATGAAGAAGGTGCCCATTCGAACTTCGATTGGATCGTCATTGTCCATGCCTGTATTTTACCGCATGGGGAGGGGACGAAAATCATGATTTGTATCCCCCATCTGCGCCATAAAAAATAAGTCAGGCTATTCGCCTGACTTATGGACAAGTTTTTCTGCGAGTTCTTTTAGTGAGCCTGACCCACTTGTGAACATGGTGACTTCGATTTGGCGTTTGGTGAGTTTCATCATTTCAACGACGTTTTCAGTGGAGATGGCTGCGGCTTTGAGGAAAGGTCCAGCCATGCCGCCGAGAGTTGCACCCAAGGCGACACATTTGGCGATGTCGAGCCCGTCTTTGATGCCGCCGCTGGCGAAGGCCGTCATTTCGGGGGCTGCACGTTTTACATTTAGTATTGCTTCAGATGTTGAGATGCCCCAGCCGACGAAGGTTGCGGCGAGTTGACGGGTGAATTCGTCTGGTGCGCGATGCATTTCGACCTGCGACCAGCTTGTGCCGCCTGCACCCGCCACGTCTATGGCTTGCACGCCGCAATCGGCTAAGACTTTGGCGGTCTTTTCAGAAAACCCCCAGCCGACTTCTTTAGCGATAACAGGCACTTCGAGTTTTTTGCAAACTTCTTCGATCTTCTTTGTGATGCCGACCCAGTTCGTGTCACCGGCATCTTGTACGGCTTCTTGCAATGGGTTGATGTGCAGGTAAATCGCATCGGCTTCAATCATTTCGACGGCGCGGCGGCATTGGTCCACGCCGTAGCCGTAGTTGAATTGGACGGCTCCGAGGTTGGCGAATAAAAGAATGTCGGGTGCTACGCGGCGCACTTGAAATGTTTTGGCTTGTTCGGGGTGTTCGATGGCGGCGCGTTGACTGCCAACTCCCATGGCAACTCCGCATTCTTGGGCGGCTTCGGCGAGGCGCAGGTTGATGGTTTCGGCATGGTCGGTGCCGCCGGTCATGGAACTGACCAGGGTAGGAGATGCCAGGGTTTTGCCGAACAGGCTCAGGCTTGTGTCGAGGCGGTTTAGGTCCAATTCAGGCAGGGCTTCGTGGATGAAGTGATAGTTTTCCAGCCCGGTCGTCAGCGCAGAGCGGACATCCTGTTCTAAGTTGATTTTAATGTGGTCAGCTTTTCGCTGGTCTATCGGCGCAACTTTTGTCATGAGGGGGTGTTCCTGTGTTTGATATGCTGGCTTGACAGTGCAAGCCATGCGATTACAATTTACAATAAATTCCAACTGGAGGATGTTATGTCAGACACATATGCTGAATTGAAAGTTATCATTAAGGACCTGCTTGGTGCCGATGAAGAAAAGATCACCATGGAAGCCCGCTTCCGCGAAGACCTCGAAGCTGACTCTTTGGATCTCGTCGAGTTGATCATGGCGTTTGAAGATAAGTTCGGCGCCGAGATCTCAGACGAAGATGCCCAGAAGATCACCACCGTAGGTGAAGCTGTGAAGTACATCGAAGCCAACAAGAAGTAATTGATCGTTCGAAATTATAACCGTAGAGCCGCCTGATACAGGCGGCTCTACGTGTTTTTGATAGGATTTGATTGTTGTAAATTCGTAGGGGCGAGGTTTCCTCGCCCTTTTTTGTTAAATGAAAAGGGGCGGGATGACCCCGCCCCTACGTGTTATTGCAAAAGAGTCGGAATTTCTTCCGGGTGTTTGGCAACTTTGACGCCAGCGGCTTCAAGCGCCTTGACCTTGTCGGCTGCGGTTCCAGCTCCGCCTTCGATGATGGCTCCGGCGTGTCCCATGCGTTTTCCGGGAGGGGCAGTCTGGCCAGCGATGAAGGATGCGACGGGTTTGGTCATTTTGGTGCGGATGAATTCAGCGGCTTTCTCTTCTTCGTTACCGCCGATCTCACCGATCATGATGACCTTTTCGGTCTTGGGATCGTGCTCGAACATTTCGAGCACGTCGGTGAAGTTGGTGCCGTTGACCGGGTCACCACCGATGCCCACACAAGTGGAGGCGCCCATGCCGAGGTTCTTCATGGCGTAGAGCACTTCATAAGTCAATGTGCCAGAGCGGGAGACCACACCCACGTTACCGGGGATGGCAATATTGCCGGGGATGATGCCGACCTTGGCTTCACCGGGGGTGAGCAAGCCGGGGCAGTTCGGTCCAATGAGGCGGACCTTTTTCTGGTCGAGGTAGTTGCGGACGCGCATCATGTCGTGAATGACAACGCCTTCAGTAATGCAGATGACGAGGGGAATACCTGCATCGGCGGCTTCAAACATGGCATCGGGGGCGAAGCGGGCAGGGACGAAGATGATGGTGGCGTTGGCGTCGGTGGCGTCTTTGGCTGACTTCACTGAATCGAAGACAGGGATCTTTCCATCGAGAACCCATTCACCGCCCTTGCCGGGGGTGATGCCGCCAACGATGTTGGTGCCATAGGCAGCCATCTGTGTGGTGTGGAATAAGCCTTCGTTACCAGTGATGCCTTGAACGAGAAGGCGGGTATTTTTATCTACTAAAATGCTCATTTGTATTATCCCTTTGCCGCAGCAACGGCTTTCTTTGCGGCGTCGGCGAGAGTTTCGGCAGTGATCATGTTTGCATTCTCAAGCAAACGACGACCTTCTTCTGCGTTCGTTCCAACAAGACGGACAACCATTGGAACTTTCGGTTTGACTTCATCCATGGCAACGAGAATGCCTTTGGCAACTTCGTCGCAGCGGGTGATGCCGCCGAAGATATTGAAGAGCACGGCTTTGACGTTCGGGTCGGTCAGGATGATGCGCATGGCGGCGGCGACTTTTTCTGCACCGGCACCGCCTCCAACGTCGAGGAAGTTGGCGGGTTCGCCACCGAAGAGTTTGATCACGTCCATGCTGGTCATTGCCAGACCGGCGCCGTTGACCATACAGCCAATGTCGCCATCCAGTTTAATGAAGGACAAGCCATACTTTCTGGCTTCGATCTCGGCGGGAGCATCTTCATCAGTGTCACGCATCTCTGCCAGGTCTCCCTGACGGAAGAGCGCATTGTCGTCGATCATCATCTTGCCATCGAGCGCGATCATCTTTTTGTCTTTAGTGATAACCAGCGGATTGATCTCTGCAAGTGATGCATCGGTGCTTTGATACACCTGCCACAGTCCCATGGCGATCTTGGTAAAGTCGCGCCAGTAATCGCGGGGCAGGTCAATGGCAACGGCTACGTCGCGTGCTTGATATTCGCGCAGCCCCAGCAGCGGGTCAATGTTGACCTTGATGATCTTCTCTGGAGTTTTGGCAGCGACATCTTCAATGTCCACACCGCCAGCGGCAGAAATGATCAGCACTGGCTTTTTCGCGGCGCGGTCATCAGTAATGGCAAAGTAGATTTCCTGATCGATCGCAGAGGCTTCATCCACCAGCACCTTGCGGACGGGGAGACCTTTGATCTCCATGCCGAGGATCTGGGTGGCGAGTTGTTCGGCTTCAGCGGGGTCTTTGGCAAGTTTTACACCGCCGGCTTTTCCGCGCCCGCCTACCAGCACTTGCGATTTAATGACGACGCGACCACCAAGCTCTTCAGCGATCTGCTTTGCTTCTTGAGCGGTAGTCGCCACACGTCCCTTGGGGATCGGGATGCCGAACTTCGAAAAAATATTTTTGGATTGGTATTCGTGGAGTTTCATTATTCTCCCTCGGAGGGTATATTTTGCTTGAAAGCACCGGCATTATACCACCTATGAAATACAGAACGGTTACAAAAACACCCCTCAAAGCCAAAACTTTGAGGGGTGTCGTTTATCACGGGAGGATGAACCTCATGACACGGTTGAACGCGCCATCGGTCACCCAGACGTTGCCCTGGGCATCTACTGCAACCCCAGAAGCAAGCCCGAAGCCGGTGTTCGTTTCACCGTAATCGCCCCATATACGGACGAGATTACCATCCGGGTCAAATTCCATGATGCGATACCCTTCCGGGTCGGTGATGAAGACGTGCAGATTGTTATCCACTGCAATATAGGGTTTATTATCGAGCGATTGCCCAAACCAGCCAAAGACATCCCATTGCTTGTCAGGAATGAAACTCAACCCATCGGGTGTTTCGACGCGCATGAAGGTTTGAATACGTTGGTTCCAGGTATCAGTCACATACACGGTGCCGTTGCGATCAACAGCCACACTGGTCGGTTCATCAAATTGACCGGGGTCAAAGCCTGCTGAACCAAACTCGGTGATAAAGTTCCCATCCGCATCAAACACGACGATGCGCTTGTTTCCGGTATCGGTAACGTAGACGCGCCCCTCAGCATCCACTGCCAACCCGCGTGGACCATAGAACGCCGTAGGAGTGTCACCTTGCCCAAACGTACCCCAGGCAGTAATAAACCTTCCATCGGCTGTGAACTTTTCAATACGATGATTCCACGTATCTGTAACATACACCGAACCGTCCGGTCCGACGGCGATGCCCCAGGGTTCATTGAAGGTTCCGTCGCCGATTGGAGTACTGACGCCATCGGCATAGGTTCCCCACTCGTTCAGGACATTTCCTTCAAGGTCAAGATTGACGATGCGATGGTTGCGTGAGTCTGTAATATACAGTGTCCCGTTTGGCGCAAATGCCAGGGCGCGTGGCGCATTAAGAAGCACAGGGTTTGCCTGAGTTGCGCCAAAGATCAAGTCAGACGCAATGAGGACATACTTGTCTTCGGTGGGGTCTTCTGTTGCGGGGTCACTGATGGGTGCTACGCCGTAATTCCAAATTTGTGAAGCGACATCTTTTCGGATGTATAGCCGCATCTGATCTGCGGGTTGCCAGGTGGCAAGCGTTAGGTCAGAACGTCCTTTGCTTTGCGCAAACAAGGTGTAATCGCGGTTCAGCCAGATCTGGAAGATGCCCGCACGGATCTGTGGGTCTGTAAACCCTTCGCAGAAGCGTGAGTAATCCTTGGATTTTGCCAGTTTCAAGAAACCCAACATTCCTTTACAGGAATAATTTTCGTCGAATGGGATATTAGGGTCGCGGTCGCCGACCAGACCGAAATAATCCTGCATGGGCCACCACATGCGGATGTAGTCCACGCGGTAATACCCGGTGCCAATGGCGGCTTCGATCTTGTCGAAGTTTTTCTCATCGACGATGATGACCACCGAATCGCGCAGAGCGCGAGTGGGCTGGTCGAAAGATCGTTGATTGGTGAAATCGCGCAAATACCAAACAAAGGGCCAGGAGACGCCCGTGTCTGGCGCAGAGGCATCATAGGCAATAGCTACGCCCATGCCACCCGTAGTACGCTCAGAAATTTCGGTTGCCTGCTCAATGACTTCCTTGATGCCCGTCGCTCCGTGGGCGTAGACAAGGAATTCGGTTGCCTGATCGTAGGTGATATATGCGGCGCGGAAGGAGGTTCGCATGGTGAGGATCGCAAGGAAGCCGAAGAACACCAGCACGAATGCCCGGCGGAAATCATGGAAGGTCCATTTTTTGAGGACGTATACCGCAGCACCCATGCTTGCCAATGCCGCGAATAATGGCAATAGGAATTGGTTGGTTGCCTGCAACTGATCGAGCCCCGTACCCTGGAAAGGCTGAATGGGTCCGTTCCAGAGGTAGAAAGCACGTCCGGCGCTGGCGATGAAGACGATGATGATAAAAAACGTCAACAAGGGGTTGTTGTTTTTTACCCGTTCCCAATCGATGGTGTCTGCCATGCGTCCGAGTGCCCAACCAGTGATGAGGATCAGGGGCCATGCCATGTGAATGGTCAGCCAGGGCATGCGTTCACCTGCAATGGTGAATGCCACAATGGTCATCACACTCCAATAAGTTAATAAACTGAATGTGTTGACAAAGTTCTTCTCTTCGGTTTCACGGTCATTCAGTGTTTTAGCGGGTTCTGGCGTTTCAACCATCTCCGTAGATTCGATAATTTCCTCTTCAATGGCAGCCGTTGAGTTAAGCTTGCGTCGAAAACCCAGATACAAAGCGAGAAGGAAGCCGAGGGCAGGCAGGAATTCGTAGACAGGGATTTGGATAAGTAGATAGTAGTACCAGGGCTGACTTCCACGCTCAACATCGTGCTGTACGATCCAATACCCGAGCGAGCCGATGGAGCCGGTGAAGAAGCCGACGCTGTTGGTGAAGACGGTGGTGTATAGCAGGGTGAAGGGAACCCAAAAGACTAGAGCGGTTTGCAACCACTTGCCTGGGTTCCAAAGCAAGCCAGCGAGAATGGCAAGCACGAACATGAGCAACAGAAAACCACCGATGATGAGGATTCCGCGCAGGTCACCAGCCAGGGCTTGTAATTCGGGCGCGGTGGTGGGAATGGAAACGTTAAGTACGTCTTGAACCAGATTGATCGGCAGCGGCGATAATTGCGGCAGGACGATGGTGCCGAATACCATCAGCAGGTCGAAGGAGCGTTCGTTGCGGAGTCTTTCCCAGGTGTAGCCGCGGATGAGGAAGAAGGCGGTCACACCGAGGGCGATGGTAGCGGCTATCCCGAAGACGGTGACCAGGGTTGAAGAGACAGGCTGGGGTGAGTCGAGAGGCGCTGCCAGGGCGTTGGGGTCTGATGGGACGGCGGTTTCGCTTCCGGTGAGTGTATCTGCTGGGCGAGTGGTCAGATAGATTCCGCCCGCCAACCCGGCGAGCAGGATGGTCACGATGAGGGAAATAATGAAGGCACGGTAATCGGAAGAGGCTTCTTCCCACGGCTTGCGGGTGACTTTGACGATGAAGTAGATTGCCAGGAAGATGAGTGCCTGGGCGGTGTAAATGAAGGAGGTCTCTTTGGCGAGGAAGTGAATGGCTAAGGCTGCCGCGACCATGACAAGATATTTCGGCTTACCGACTTCAAAATATCTTAAGATGGCATAGAGCATGAGGATGCCGGAGAAAACGGGGTAGGGGTCTTCGCGGACATATCTGCCGTAGTAGAGCATGAACGGCGAAATGACCATCAAGACACCTGCGATCAATGCGCCTGTGCGACCAAGATAACGACGCCAATACCAGACCATCCAAATGCTCATCAAGTTGAAGATCACGGCAGGGATGCGGGCTGTGAAATCGCTGGCGCCGAAAAGGAAATAGGAGAGCGCGATCAAATGGAATTGCAGTGGACCGTGCATCATGGGGGAATGCTCGTAGCCTTGTCCACGATAGAGAAGCCAGGAGAAATAGGTGTGCAGGCTTTCGTCGTGACTCATCACACGCGACCCGAGGTCGTAGAAGCGGGTGAAGATGGCTGCCAGAATGATGAAGGCAAAGATCATCACTTCGGTGGTGAGTGCGGGCAGGCTGGGATGGATGGGACGGTCGAGCCAGTTTTTGTTCGAATCCATTGAAATTACCTTTTCTTGTGTAATGTACGCTATAAGAATCCTGCGAATGATATTCCTGAAAGTTTAATACGATGTGAGAGGTATTATATCAGTACGGCTGTTTTGCCATGAAATTGTAAAACTATGATGAGAAATGGATGTTTGGGTGAGGTGAAACATAAAGAACTCGAGTTTTCGCTTGACTTTTCTTTCGTTACTTGGTAATATCGGCGGGCTCTACTAACCGGTGCGGGGTGGAGCAGTGGCAGCTCGTCGGGCTCATAACCCGAAGGTCACAGGTTCAAGTCCTGTCCCCGCTACTAAAAACCGACAGATATTCATCTGTCGGTTTTGATTTAAGACTGTGTTTTCAAATATAGCTCGACGGCTTTCAATGCTTCGGCATAAGAGATACGAGGTTGATATCCCAGCTCGGTTTGGGCGCGGGTAATGGGGAAGCGGTGGTTGGATGCCACCAGATTGAACGCTTCGTATGTGATGGGTGGACGTCCCTTCAACTTTAACCCGTACCAAAGCGGTTCAATTGTGTTGGCAAGTAATTTTCCGACCCATAGGGGAATTTCTTTCGGTTTGGGCGCCTGACTGATACGAGCCAGATCATTGAAGTATTGTTTCCATGTCAGCCCAAAGCCATCTCCAATGTTATATACTCGCCCTACGGCTTTTTCATTTTCTGATGCCAACAACATGGCATCGACCAGATTATCCACATAAACAAAACCACAATCGCCATTTCCGCCGCCAATGATGGGTGGAGTGCCGCGCCGGATCTCGCGTAAGACACTGATGACCCATTGCAAACTGCCGGGTCCATATACATTACCCGGGCGGATGACCACTAAATCAATATTTTTTTCTTTTGCGATCTGTCGTGCCAGTTTTTCCTGCAATTGTTTATGCGTGGAATAAAAGCCCGCAGGCTTGCCCCACTCCAGCTCTTCATCTAAAACATCGGTTTGGATCTTCACACCATACACCGTGACGCTGGATGTTAGAACGACCTTTGCACCATGTGCAGCGGCGGCTTCCATGATGTGACGTGTGCCTTGCACCGTAACCGCTTCATGTAATTCTTTTGGACCAGTATCTAATGTAACAGCAGCAAGGTGAAAGATAAGGTTTGTATCACGCACAGCTTTTTCAACATCCGCGCGGTTGCGGATGTCTCCACGTACGATCTCGACACGATCTCCCCATGCAGCGGGAATGGACTCGGATGGTAACAATAAGGCGCGGATCGGCTTGTTTTGGCTGAGCAAGCGCGAGGTCAGGTGAGAGCCGATAAAACCGGCTGCTCCAGTGATAAGAATTGTCATACCCTTGTCTCCATATTCCTTATAAGATATTGATTGATTTCCTCCATATTTTATACGACATTCGAATTGGCATATAATGAAATTATCATTTGTTCGAATTTCTTTTGGAGACTGCCATGACACCAAAAACGAATATGCATGAACGCCCGGTCGAAATTTTGCAACGGTTGATCCAGTTCAACACCACGAATCCGCCTGGGCACGAAGCGGCTTGTGTGGGCTACATCCGCGACCTGTTGAATGAGGCGGGGATTGAATCCACTTTGCTTGCCAAAGACCCGAATCGACCGAATTTGATCGCCCGTTTGCCCGGCGAAGGCAAGGCTCCGCCCTTGTTGCTGTACGGGCACGTGGATGTGGTCACTGCCGAGAATCAACCCTGGCAACAGCCGCCGTTCGAAGGCAAGCTCATTGATGGTTATGTATGGGGGCGCGGTGCATTAGATATGAAGGGGGGCGTGGCGATGATGGCGGCGGCGTTCATGCGAGCGAATGCCGAAGGGTTGCGTCCGCCTGGGGATATTGTGCTGGCAATCGTCAGCGATGAAGAGGCGGGCGGTGATTACGGCGCAAAATTTTTAGTGGAAGAACATCCCGACCTGTTCAAAGATATCAAACATGCCATCGGCGAATTTGGCGGTTTCACGTTAACCATTGGCGGCAAACGCTTTTACCCCATCATGATCTCTGAAAAACAAGTCTGTTGGATGAAAGCCACCGTGCGCGGACAAGGCGGGCATGGCTCGCTGCCTGTTAAAGGCGGGGCAATGGTGCGGCTCTCGCAATTGCTCAAAGCATTAGATGAGAACGACCTGCCCGTGCATGTGACGCCTCCAGCAAAGATGATGGTGGAAGCAATGGCGGCGGCTCTGGGCGGCGCTCAAGGCTTGATCCTCAAACAATTGACCAACCCCACGCTGACAGATCTCGTGCTCAAGACTCTCGGCGCTCGCGGGCGGACGTTCTACCCATTATTTCGTAACACCGTCAGCCCAACGATTCTGCATGCCAGCATGAAGATCAATGTCATTCCCAGTGAAGTATCAGTAGAGTTGGATGGGCGCCTTTTGCCCGGTCAGACTCCCGAAGATATGCTTCGTGAACTGCGTGCCGTCGTCGGCAGTGACGTGCAACTGGACGTTCTTCAATTCGACCCCGGACCCGCCGACCCGGATATGTCTCTCTTCGATACGCTGGCAGGCATCTTGAAAGAAGCCGACCCTGTGGGCATCCCCGTCCCATTAATACTGAGCGGCGTCACCGATGGACGCTTCTTCTCGCAGATCGGCATTCAAACGTACGGCTATCTACCCATGCCACTGCCAGATGACTTCAATTTTGCCAACACCATCCACGCCGCCGATGAACGCGTCCCCGCAGCGGCGATTGAGTTTGGTGCGCAGGCGATCTATAAAGCCTTGAGTCGCTTTGGGTAAATGTAAGAAAGAGTTTCTTAAGTACACGGATTAACGGATTGCACGGAGACTCATGGAAAACCATTAAGAATCGGTTCTTTTTCCACAACGGTTTGAGGATGAGATCAATGCAGGGGATTATCAAATAGGATTGATCGTAACTAGCAGTGGGAATTGAAACACTACAAGTATCGCATAGCCATTTTGATAACTAATGGCATAGCACAACATGAATGAGGTGGCAAGCATTGTAGAAGTGAATGCCACCTTTTGGTTAGTAAGTTGAGTGTCGTATAATCCCATTATGGAATCAGACTACACCGACAAAGTCCGTTCGCGGATGCTCGCCCGCGAAACATTTATCCGTGCACAATTTACGGGCGAGCAAAAAGGCGCAGAGATGCCGTGGATCAAGGTCATCGTCCGCCCGGTGGAGTTGAGGGGAGAAATCCACTTGCAGTTTTCCTTTTTCGATGAGAAGAAGGATATTTCCAAAAATTACACCTTTGAAGAAGCCTCCGCCCGCATAGACGAAGTGTTGGCGTTGCCTTTCCGCAATATCTTTGTAGAAAGTACCACTGGCAGTTTGCAGGTCAATATCTCGAAGAAGGGCAAAGCCTTGGTCAACGAGCGTAAGTCCACGCCCACTGCGTTGCCCGTAGTGGACTTGTCCCATAACCGCGAGAAGAGCCGCTTGCTCTCTGCAGAGAATGCCAAACCGTTTTTAGAGGCGGTAGGCATCCTCACTAAAGATGGCAGGATCAAAGCCGATATGCAACGCAAGTACACGCAGATCAACGAGTTTCTGCGCTTGGTGGATGAAAGCGATGCGCTGGAAACGTTCGCAGGCAAACCTGTCCATGTGGTGGATTTCGGTTGCGGCAATGCCTACCTGACCTTCGCCGTTTATTACTATCTGCATGAAATTCTAAAATTAGATGCACATGTCACCGGTGTGGATATCAAAGCGGACTTGATCGCACGCCATCAGGAAAAAGCCAGAAAGCTTGGTTGGGGTCAACTGGAGTTCAAAGTCGGCACCATTGGGGACTTTGTGCTTGAGTCCACACCCGATATCGTCGTTGCCCTGCATGCTTGTGATACCGCCACCGACGACGCTCTCGCGAAAGGAATCCGTTGGGAGAGCAAGTTGATCGTCTGTGCACCGTGTTGCCAACATGAATTGCAAGTGCAAATGGCACAAGCCCCTGCACCCACGCCGCTTGCTTCGGTGCTGAGTCATGGCATCTTGTTCGAGCGTATGGGCGATATTCTTACCGATACCTTCCGTGCTACCTTATTGCGCATCATGGGGTATCGCACCGATGTGACTCAATTCGTGCCCATCGAGCATACCGCCAAGAATCTGATGATCCGCTCGGTGAAGGTGGCTGCGCCCGGAAAGAATCCGCGCTGGCTGGAAGAATACAAAAACCTGAAAAGCTTCTGGCAGGTCACACCGTATTTGGAGAAGCTCTTGGGCGAAAGCTACGCTCAATACGTGGAATAGCAAGTAGTTTTTCGAGTAGGGCAATGATCCGTTTGGGGTAAAAACTTAATAGACCATCCAGTGTTTATAACTGTGTTCGCCATTTTATTTAGGAGAGAATCATGCTTTCTACTACGTCTCGTGTGTTCACTTATCTGCTTGCCGCCCTGTATGCATTGATCGGGGTGATTCTGTTCATTCAACCTGAGCAACAAGCGCCCGTCTTTGCCTGGAATGTGACCGGCTTTATGACCATGACCATCGGTGCCTGGTGCCTTGGAAATGCCTGGCTGGCGTTCTTCACAGCTCGCCGCTGGAATTGGCAACTGGTTTACCCGGCATTATCGTATCTCTGGTCCTTTGGCTTATTGGAAGGCATGATCGTTGTATCTTTCCGCGATAAGCTCAATTTGGATTACCCCGTGGCTACAGCATATGTTGCGGCGATCAGTGTGAATGCCATTGCGGCGGTGATCGGCATTGCCGATTGGCTGCGAGTCCGCCCGGCAGGAAAAGTCTCCGAACCGATGACCGGTCTCATGCGCGGAGTTGCCACCACCTTCGTGCTCTTTGTGGGTTTTATCGGTATTTACGGAATGAGTGTTCAAGCCGGTGCGCCGATCACCACAGGCGAGATCTTTCCCGAAGCCATGACCACCCTCACCTTGCGCAGCTTCGGCGCTTTCTTCCTCGCGCTCACCATTGGCATGCTGCCTTTATTGTTCGAGAAGAATCGCGCTCCGTTCTTGAACTATAGTTTTCTGTCGTTTGGTTTGGTTATTATCATCACCATTGCGGCGTTCGCATATTTCCCTCTCTTTAATTTTAGCGAACACCCGTTTGGTATTGTATATTTTCTTGCATATTTTGTGGCAGCCGGAATTTCTATCTTCTTCTTCCGCAAATTTGGCACAGGCGCTAGTAAGGCTTAATTACCACGTACATCCTTTTGTCGTGTCAATGCCCGCGCTGTGACCCACGCGTTTGTACATGGTCACATTGGTAAAAGGCTCGCCGAGAATGCCGTCGTGAATCGCCCAGGAGCGTTTGCGAATGCTCTCGGCGGCTTCTGTTTTACGGAAGGCATTCGAACCGTCTAGTTGAGCGTGCAAGTCGCCGCCGGGTTGAAAGCCTGTGTGAATACTATCCATCAGGCGTTTGCCCATTTGATACGAAAATCCATAACGTTCAAAGATGACCGCATTGTGATAATACAACGGTTCGACAAAATACATTTCATGACCCAATGAGACGATGAAGCCTTCGAACGCTTCAATGGCTGGACCCAACATTCTGAGCCCGCGTCGTACCTGACCCGGTGCCAGCCCAGCCTCACAAGCCTGAGACTCCGCCTCAAGGTTTCGCTTCAACGTCCCGAAGCGAGTGGGTGAGCCGTCTGGCATTTTGTCCACGTTGTAACGCTGAGAGTCTGGGTCGTTGAGAATGTACAACAGAACGTGGATCTGCCCGTTCATGGTATCGGTCAGGTGGGCATATAAGATCGGGTCGGGGAAATCCACTTTGTGATACAGGCGCATCTCCACATCCGTGGAGCCGGTTGCAAAACGAAATTGCAACAGGTTGTAGCCAGCGGCAGATGTCAGCGGGGGGAGATTGTATTTTTCCAGCAAAGTCTGCGGGATGTATTTGGCATAGATCGCCCGCTTTTCAGGGTCGGGCAGTAAATTGATTCCACCTATGGTTGAGGGAGGCATACACTACTTCTTTCCTCTTTCTTCTTTCCCCATCGATGAAAGAGGAAAGAAGTAAAGAAATCACCGAACTCTCATCGCTCTTTCTTTGTCCCGCGCTTCATCTCTCTTTGCGATCGTGGCGCGCTTGTCATAGGCTTTTTTGCCCTTTGCCAGCGCGATCTCGACCTTGGCGCGCCCGTCTTTGAGGTAAACCTTGGTCGGCACGATGGTCATGCCTTTGATGCGCACATTATTCCACAGCTCGCGAATTTCCTTCTTGTGCAACAGCAGGCGACGTTTGCGCTTCGGGTCGTGGTTGAAGTATTTGCCAGCCTGTTCATACGGCGCGATGTGCGCTTCGAGCAGCCAGGCTTCCTGTCCGTTTTCCACGTCTACATAGGCTTCTTGAATGCTGATCTGCCCGGCACGGATGGATTTGATCTCTGAGCCTTGCAGGGAAATACCCGCTTCGAACTTTTCGAGCAGGCTGTATTCAAAACCGGCTTTGCGGTTGTTGGCGATGATTTTGATGTTGTCAGTCACAGGGTGATTTTAGCATGAATAATGAGAGTGTTACCGGGTATGCGCGGAAAACCAAGTTGGCGAAATTATTTTTTGCTGGCAAGAATGCCGATCCATTCGCTGGCAGGGGAATACGGAGTGCCTGTGAGGTCTGCCCACAAACTTTCGACGGAAAAACCGCCTTGCGCCAATTCCTCCGTCACAGTTTCAGGAGTGTAGTCTTGAAACCAATTTCGGTAGACGGATACCTTCCCGTCTGCTTCAATGACCGTGTATTGATCGAGCCAGATGGATTGCTCGGGGAAATCAAAGCCTGCTTCTAATACCAGATGCGCCTCGGGTTTCCAGAATCCGCGTTCTGCTGCGTACCATCTGTTTTGGTTGCCATGTTTTTTACGATGCTCTCGTGTGGTCACATCCAGAACGAATTTGCCGCCTGGCTTAAGTGAACGGCTGACATTCTTCAAAAGAGTTGCCCGCTGTTGCGGGTTGAGTGGACAAAAATCACCGAAGATCAAAAAAACGGCATCGTATCGCTCTTCGTCGTTTAATTCAAGATAATTTTGATATCGGTAATCGATGTTGAGTTTGTTTTCGCTAGCATATTGTTTTGCGTATTCAATGGAGTTGAGTGAATAGTCTACACCGGTGACCTTTAATCCAGCACGCGAAAAACGAGAGGCATACAAACCGGGTCCACAGCCTAGGTCTAAAACAGCGTCGCCTGTTTTCAATGCAAGCGCATCCATGATCCAACGAACGGAACGGTCTATGGTTTCAGGATTACGGCTGGCTGCGTCGATAGTTGGGTCGAGA
>JAFLCF010000112.1 GCA_017303735.1 Anaerolineae bacterium | reverse complement strand
AACGCGAGCCCCACAACTGCGGCGAAACGGTTTGAACGGGTGTGTATGCCAGCAATGCTTTTCGCACCGAACGCTGCACAAAACTAAAGATCTTATCCTGCGCTCGAAATCGCACTTCCGCCTTGGTCGGGTGGACGTTCACATCGACATCTTCTGGAGCCATCTCAAGAAACAACGCCGAGAGCGGATAACGTCCCACCATCAAGAGTGTGTGATACGCCTGCAACAAAGCCGAGTTGAGCGAGATCTCCTGCACCCAGCGTCCGTTAATGAAGAAGGTTAATTCTTTTCGGTTCGAGCGCGTCAATGAAACCGGACTAATGAAGCCGGTGAGAGTCATGCCTTCCTCTGTTGCCATCACTTCCAACATTTGTTTGGCAACGTCCACACCATAAAGCGCGGCAAGGATCGCGCGGCGGTCGCCATCCCCTGTGGTTTGCAAAGTGACTTGTTTCCCGTCCGTTACTTTGAAGCGCACATTCGGGTATGCCAGGGCATAGCGCGTGACTAACGAATCAATGGCGCGGCGTTCGGTTACGTCGGTCTTCAAAAATTTCAAACGCGCAGGCACGTTGTAAAAAAGATTCTCTACCCGCACCACTGTCCCAATCGGCGCGCCGACTTTTTCCACTTTGCCCGAAATGCCGCCATCCACTTTCAGGCGTGCGCCTTCTTTGGCAGACTCCACTCGCGAAGTGATCGTCATCTGCGAGACGGAGCCGATGGAAGCCAATGCCTCGCCTCGGAAGCCCAAGGTTTGGATGTGGAACAGGTCATCGGACTGAATCAGCTTCGAGGTTGCGTGTCGAGCCGCCGCCAGTTCCAATTCACCTGCCGGAATGCCATGCCCATCATCCGCTACTTCAATGAGAGTCCGCCCCGCATCCTCGATCGAAATGGAGATTTGTTTCGCGCCCGCATCCAGTGAGTTTTCGGTCAACTCTTTGATGACAGAAGCAGGGCGTTCCACCACTTCACCCGCAGCGATCTGCGAGGAGACTTCAGAAGAAAGCAATCGAATAGGCATGGCACGATTATAATCTCGCAATGCAATTCACAACCATTTTCTTCGACCTCGACGACACGTTGTATCCGTCCAATACGGGTTTGTGGAAAGCCATCAAAGAACGCATGAACATTTACATGCGCGAGCGCATGGGCTTTCCTGAAGACCAGATTTCGTACATCCGTGAAAAATATTTTTTGCAATACGGCACCACCCTGCGCGGGCTTCAAGCCCATCATGAAATCGATGTGCAGGATTTCCTCGCCTTTGTGCATGATTTGCCGCTGAAAGAGTATCTCACCCCCAACCCGACTCTACGCTCGATCATCGCCTCCCTCCCGACCCGCAACCTGATCTTTACCAACGCAGACTCTGCCCACGCCGACAGAGTGTTGACCGTGCTTGGGCTGCGCGACCTCTTTGAAATTATCGTAGACGTGAACGCCATCGACCCATACTGCAAACCCATGCCCGAGTCGTTTCAAATTGCCATGCAAGCTGCTGGGGAAACCGACCCCTCCAAATGCGTCATGATCGACGACATCCACCGCACCACCCGCGCCGCGAAAGAAGCGGGCTTGTTCAGTATTCTATACAATGAGGAATTCCCCGCTGGCAGCGCCGATGCGCAGCTTACGGATTGGAACCAGTTCATCCCCATTTTGGAGAGCTATCATGGAAATGACTAAAACTGCCATCGCTGCCTTGCTTTTTATTTTGATGATCTTGGGAGTCAATGTAGTGATGTATGGCATTGTCCGCGGGGTGATGCGCGGCGGCAAGGATGACCCCTTGCTGAAGATGATGAAAGCCATGAACCCTGCCCAAAAGAAAAAAGAAGATGAAATGGAAGCCTTGCGCCAAAGTGTGCAGGCATTGAACGAGGGCAAGGAAAATCAGAAGAAAGACTCTGAATAGATTGATTCCTTAAGTGCTCGTGCTAGGGCTGAGCCGCGGCACGAGCGAATTCTTACGCAAATCGAACAATTCATTCAGCAATCTTTAATAACCGGCTGGTATCTTTTGCGTAGATAAAGCCAGAATTGGAGACTATTGTGAACAAGACTTTAAAAGCAGTTCTGATCGGTTTGGGCGTTTTGCTCGTAGCGCTGGGTTCTTTTGCCGGAGGCTTCATTTCCGGGCATCTTTTGCCCTTTGGTGGAAGCACCGGTTTCAGCTTCGGAGAACCCACCGTTGCCCCGCCGCCAACAACTTCACCCGAACAACAATCCACAACCCCCGAAGACCTGCAAACCCTTTTTGCACCGTTTTGGGAGGCGTGGAATTTAGTCCATGCCAACTATGTAGACCAACCCGTAGATGATGTCGCCCTCATGCGCGGCGCCATTGACGGCATGATGGCAGCCCTCGGCGACCAGCATTCCACCTACATGGACCCGGAAGACTTCAAGCAAGCCAATGAGAGTCTCGAAGGTTCCTATGAAGGCATCGGCGCGTATGTCGATACAACTGCCGACTACCTGACCGTCACCAGTCCCATCCCCGGTTCCCCGGCAGAGGCGGCTGGTCTGTTGCCCGGCGATAAGATCATCGCCATCGATGGTGAAGATATGACCGGCATCGACGCCGAACTTGTGCGCCGCAAAGTGCTTGGACCTGCCGGGTCTACCGTGGTCTTGACCATTCTGCGCGAAGAAGAAGATGCCCCATTGGAATTCACGATCGTGCGTGCGAAGATCACAATTGCCTCTGCGACTGGCGAAATGCTTGAAGGCGATATTGCCTATCTCCAGGTGACCACCTTTGGTCCTAACACCATGCCGGAGTTGGAAGCCGCAATGAACGAGTTGATGCCGCAGAACCCAAAAGCCATCATCCTCGACCTGCGTAACAATGGCGGCGGTTATTTGCAAACCTCGGTCGAAGTCACCTCACAGTTCATTAGCGAAGGTGTTGTGCTTTACGAACAATTCGGAGATGGTAACCGCACCACCTACGAAGCCATCCCAGGCGGGCTGGCAACCGATACGACCATTCCGATGATCGTCCTTATCAACGAAGGTTCAGCATCCGCTTCTGAGATCGTGGCAGGTGCTTTGCAAGACTCGGGTCGCGCCAAATTGCTTGGCACCGTTTCATATGGCAAAGGCTCCGTCCAGAATTGGATTCCGCTTTCGGGTGATAACGGCGCAGTCCGCATCACCATTGCCAAATGGCTGACGCCAAACGAGAACACCATTCACGAAGTCGGGCTCACTCCCGATTACCCCGTGGAACTCACCGAAGATGACCGCAAAGCCGATAAAGACCCGCAGTTAGACGAAGCTGTACGAATCCTTTTGGAGTTGATCGGGCAATAAGCCCAACAAATAAGCAGAAAGGAACCTACTATGTTTTTCTTTAGTCCCACATACTTAATGTATATGATTCCTGCCTTCATTTTGATGGCGATCACATCCTGGTATGTGAAGGCAGCCTACAACAAATGGAGCCGCGTGGCGGCAGGCAGTCGCTTTACTGGCTACGAAGCCACCCGACGTTTGATCGCATCCAGTGGATTGCAGGGTGTGAAAATTCAAGGCACCCCCGGTGAAATGACCGACCATTACGACCCACGCGATAAGACCGTCTATCTTTCAGGCGGCGTGGCGAATACCGCATCGGTCGCAGCCCTGGCAATTGCCGCGCATGAGCTTGGTCACGCCCAACAGGATGCCGAGGAATACTTCCCGCTCAAATTCCGCGGTGTGCTGGTGCCGCTCGTCAACATCGGTTCCAACCTCGGCTGGATACTGATTATGATCGGCTTGTTCCTGCAACTGATGCAGATCGCATGGCTGGGAGTCATCATCTTCGCTGGCGGCGCGCTCTTTGCACTCGTGACCCTGCCCGTGGAATTTGACGCTTCCGCCCGCGCCCGGCGCATGTTAGCCGAAAGCGGCATCATCCAAACCGACGCCGAAATGCGCGGCGTGAGCAATGTGCTCAATGCCGCCGCGTTGACCTATGTGGCAGGTTTGGTCACCGCCATTTTGCAACTGCTCTACTACGTCTCACTCGTCAGCGGACGCAGCCGCGATTAATAAATAAACGACTTCCGAAGTCTTTAAGACTTCGGAAGTCTGCTTTATGGGGGAGTCATCATTCATGCAATTCTCCTGCAATAAACGTTAACTTGACAAATTAGAACAAGTGTTCTAATATAGAGACATAGCCAATTTGTCCCGTTATCAGGTTCCCATAAGGAGATTTCCCATGAACCGTTCCTTCCACATCCAATTGATGCCCTTTTTGAAAAACGCCTCGCTGCGGCGCGGCGCGATCTTTGGCGGCATGATCCTGTGTGCCCTGCTGGCATTTGAGGTCTTTAACTTTGGCACCACCTCGTTTGCATTGCGAGATGTGTTGGGCGATCTAAAATTTATGGGGATGTATTGGTCGTCTGTGTTGGCATTCGCGTTCTGCGCCATCGACTTCGCCGGTATCGCGCGCATCTTTACCCCCGAACAGGGACGTGACGAGCCCGCCGAAGTTTGGTATCTGTTCGGCGCCTGGCTGCTTGCCGCCGCCTTCAATGCCATGCTCACCTGGTGGGGCGTTTCGGTTGCCATTCAAAACCACAACACCATGGGCGGCTCTCTTGTTGGTCAAGCCACCATGACCACGGTCGTGCCGATCTTTGTTGCCTGTATGGTCTGGTTGATCCGGGTTTTGTTGATCGGTACGTTCTCTGTCGCTGGCGAACGTCTCTTCTCGATGGCGGATGTGTACGACCGCAACTCGACCTATCGCAACGTTCCCGCTTCGACGTACTCCGCGCCTCAACCCCGCGCGCCTCAGCCTGCTCCACGCCAGGAAGTGAATCCACCCGTCAGCAATTACCCGCGCCCGGCACCGAAGCCGCGTCCCAACCCGATGCCCGCCTATGGAGTCAACCGCCCCGAGCCGACCTATCACCCCGTGGGCATGGCTGCCATGAGCGACAACCACAACAACCCCTCCACACGGAGATAGTCCTTGTCAACGTGATAAGGTTTCTCGATCCTCTTCCATCCAACCGCTGAGCCACCCGAAAGGGTGGTTCATGCGTTAAATTAAAAAGCTCTGGCAGGGGCTAAGCCCCTGCCAGAGCTTTTATTCTTACTCAAAATCTTCCAGTGTACTCTCACCATGAGTCAACACATACAGCCCGCGCGGACTGCCATCATTGTTATCGAAAATAAAATCGGTGACGAGATAATGTTTTGCAAAGGCGGTTTCAAATAGTTCGCGGCTGAAGAAGCGCCAGTCGCGGGCGAGCGGAAAGTCTTTGGCTTTCATGTCCATGAAGTTGGTGGGGATCTCGACCAGCAGGAGGCGGTCCTCAAAGGGAGGCACATGCTCGGGTGCGAGCATCCAGCCGTCGGCGGAGAATTGAGGCGTGTAAAAGGGACGGAGTCCGCTGCGGGCGATGTGAGTCAGTTTGAGCGTGGGGCGCGGACGTTTGCTGAGTCGCTTTTCGACGCGGCGCGAGTTGATCCACCAATCCACTTGGAAGCGGTCGGAGGGCAGACCGGCATTGAGACCGTCACGCAGTTCGCCGTATTCCGATTCGCGGTAGGTGCTGCAGACTGCGCCGAGCTTGGCTATGTTGAGATGTGCATTGCGGCTGAGTAAGGGGTCGAAGGTCCAGGTGATGTGGTCGAGGCTTTGATGCCGCACCATTTGCCATTGCGCGCGTTTGAGTTCGAAGCCAATACCGCTATCGCGATGGGCGGGATGAATGCCCATTTGATGCGAGCAATGCTTTGGGCGCGGACCGTCGGGAGTTTTTTCGAGACCGGGGAAGCCAAAGACGAAGCCGATGAGTTGATCTTCTTCGAATGCGCCCAGCACCAGCCCGCCGTTATGGACGACGGTGATGAGGACATGGCTTGGAACCACGTCTGTTTCGGAGCCGGGCCAGACCTGGCGCTGAAGTTCTTCCACGAGTTTCATTTCATCGGGTGTTTCAAGTAAGCGGATATTTGGCAGGGACATATTATCTTGTTCTCTGAGGGGATAGTCGTTCGGAGATGGCGTTCCATAATCGCTGATACCAGCGTTTGTAGATAAGGTATTCGAGCCGGTAGGAGAAGCGTGCGGGCATGAGACCAAAATGCCTTGGCATTGAATCGACGGCGGTGGTGCGGTTGACGGCGAAATAATCGAGGAAGAGCGAAGAGAGCGGGAAGCGCGGCAGGACGCCTTCGAGAAAGACGGTGAATGCCCGCAAGGTGATCGGTGAAAGCGGAACGAGGTAACGCCGACGCTGAGTTGCCTCCATGATGATCTCGATGATCTGTTGGAGGGTGAAGAATTCGTTTCCGCCCACTTCGTAGACCTGGTTGACTGTGCTTTCATTTTGTAATGCCCAGATCATGCAGGTGACCAGGTCTTCGACCCAGACGGGTTGAACAACGACGCGCCCGCCTTTGGGCACGGGGAAGATGCCCGGCGCCGAGCGGATGAGGCGCGCGATGTTGTTGGTGAAGTGGTCTTCGGGTCCGTAGACTAATGAAGTGCGGATGATGGTGTAGGGTGTTTTTCCGCCGCGGATGGATTCTTCTGCAATGCCTTTGGCTTTGAAGGCGGGGTAGCCCGAGGCGCGGGCGGCTCCGAGATGACTGAGATATAGAATGCGATCGACGCCTGCGTCATCGGCGGCTTCGACGAGGTTTTGCGTGCCTTGAATGTCGGTGGTGAGCAGGTTGCCGCGCGCGCCTTCTGTTTCTGCACTGGCGAGGTGGATGACAGTTTCCACATCGCGCATGGCGGCACGCAGACCGCGGGTATCGGCGAGGGAGACCACGGCAACTTCAACGGGCACACCTTTGGGTAAACGCGGCGTCTTTGCCGATGGGCGAATGAGCACACGCAAGGGATACCCAATGGCAGAGAGTTGACGTACGAGGGCGCGCCCGATGAATCCGGTTGCGCCGGTGATGAGGATCATGGGTGAGATTATACAGGAAAGGATGAGAGGGGAAGTTCAGAAGTGCAAAGAAAAATGCTTAACGCGAATTGGGCGAATATACGCGAAAAGAAAACAGTTTTAGTAGGTCACGCTTTTAACGTGACGAGCATTATTGTTAAGAAAGTGTTTTGAAATTCGGTTTAACCACAGATGAACACCGATGAACTCAGATTTTTTGTTGAAGTTCACAGCGAATTATTTCAAAACCTGCCCAATATCCTTTTTATCTGTGTTTATCTGTGGTGATTTTTACTTATTAACACTCTCTAAAAGAAACATCATTAACCCCGAATTCAAGTTGGGACGCGGACGAGCGCAGATTACGCGGAAAAAGAATAAAGAATCCGCGAGTTCAGCGCTCGCCCGCGTTCTATTCGTTCTTAAAAGCAAACTCACCCACGAAATACTAATTCCGGGGTGAGTCATGTTTGAGATACTTGAATTTAGCTTTTCTTGCCTTTTAGTTCATCGCGGAAGATGACGCTCATGACGATGCTGACGAGGCTCATGACGAGGCTGCCGAGCAGGGCAGACCAGAAACTGTCTACTGAGAGACCGATGCCGAGCGATTGCCCGATGGTGCGGGTGAGCAAGAGCATGCCGGTGTTGATGACGAGGGTGAACAAGCCAAGCGTGAGGATGATGAGCGGGCAGGTGAGAAATTTGAGCAACGGGCGCACGAGCGAGTTTAGCAAGCCGATGATGAGCGCCAGCCAGAGGATGCCGACCCAGTCGCCGAGATAGTCGATGCCGGGGACGATCCACACGGCGGCAAATAATGCAACGGCGTTGATGACCCAGCGGATGATAAATTTTGTCATGTTGACTCCTTTTGATTTCTAGTATGTCATGCTGAGCGGTAGCGAAGCATCTCTGACAATATTAGTAGAGACTCTCACCGCACTGCGGTGCATGTGTCGGTCGCAACGTGCGCTCCCTCAGAGTGACATACTTATACTACGCAAAAGGTTTTACGAAGTTGCCTGCATCCAGATCAGGGTGCGCAGTGGTTTGAAGCCTGCGGCGCGGATGGCTTCGTCGTGGTCGCCGGTTGGGAATTCGAGCGAGATGGTTGGATAAAAGGGACGCAGGTCACGCCGCGCTTGCAGGAGGAGTGCCGTCAACGCCTCAGGCGCGGACCTTTCGCCTGTTGCGGCAAAGAGGCTTTCTCCACGCCCGGTCGGAATCCATGAGAGCGTGGCGAGCAGGTTGTCTTTGCGAGTCGCCGCCCATTGACGGACGTTGACATCGATGAACATGAGGTAGAGCCAGTTGAGCAGACCCGGCTTGAGCGTGGAGAAGTTCCAGTTGATGTGCCAAGCCATCTCGGCGGGATAGAGGCGGGAAAGCCAGTTGAGTTGAGTGGACCAAAAGCGTGGATGACGGCTTGTGATGGCGATGTCCGTTTCTATATTCTTAAGGTCGGGGTCGGTGGCGGCTTGCCAGGCGGTGCGGCGGGCGCGTTCGGTGAAGCCGAGGGTTTCGTAGAGGTGGATAGCTTCGGGGTTGTCGGCGCGGACGTGCAGCCAGAGATCGTGGACGTTTTTTTCGCGGGCGTGCTGCATGGCGCGCAGGGTGAGGGCACGGGCGATGCCGCGTTGACGATAGTCTGGATGGGTGGCGACGTTGGCGATGAGGTAGAGGCGGTGTTTGTTCTGTTTGAAAGGGACGAGGCTGACGTTGCCGACGATGTGGTTGGCTTCTTCCCAGATGTAGCCGGTGAGCGGCAGGGAGGTGCTATCTGCAACGCGGTTTGCCCATTTAAGGAAGGAGTTGTCGGCCCCGGCGCGGCGCATATCCTGCACGTAGCGGCGTCCGTCGTTATCCATGGTGGAGGCGAAGCATTGTTCGATGAGGTCCGCCACGGCGGGCAGGTCTCGCAAGATGCTGAGGGGACGCAGGTTGGGGTGATGTTCTTCGCGCGCGGGGACGGTGATGCTTGCCATGCTGAGATTATAGATGCGGAGTTGGGAATCGGGAATGGGGAATAGTGAAGAGGGGATAGTGAATGGGGAATGGTGAATAGGGAATGGGGAATTGGGGGGAGGAGTTGTATAATGTGTGAAAGATAGAAAGTTTGATATGCCGGACTATTCGGCATATCACCCCGCAGGGGGACAAAAAGCCGAATGGTTCGGTTAAAGCGTAGTTCGGCGGCTAATAGTTATAAAATGCATAAATACTCAGTAATCCTTGTTTCGCTTTTTTTATTATCCTGCTTAAGCCAACCTACTGTTTTGGAACCTCAAACCACCGTTACATCTGTGCAAACTCAGACAAAAACTTTAGCGCCAACGCTAACAAAACAGCCTATACCATCACCTACTCCACCTCTAATACCAAATCCAGATATTATCATTTCTCCCGACGGTAACTACTACGCACAAGTTATAAACAACATTTCTGAAAAACCCAAAATTGAAATACGAGATAAGTCAGAGAAAGTTTTGTGGGAAATACCTTATCAATACACATGGGAAGGAAGTTCTGCCCCAACTAGTAATTTGAAAATTTACGGGTGGTCTCTCAACAGCGATAAAGTTTATTTTTACTATTCATTCAGTTATGATGGCTGGTATACACTTTTTGACGGGTCTGATTTACAGTCAATAAATGTACAAACGGGAAAAGTAGAAAAAATAATTGCAGATTGTTGTTTTGCATTTGATTTTTCTTCCAATATGACCCATGTTGCTTATACATTAAATTATGAAGTTGGCATACTAGACTTAATTAATGGCACAAACAAAAAAACCAATATCCTTCCTGGGAATTACGAACAAACTGGTTGGATACATTATTCTCCTAGCGGAGATATGATCATTTTCCACACTCTAGACGAAACAGGCATGGTCAAGTCAATTCTTTTGAATGTTCATGATATGAGCCAAAAAATTATTCTTGAATTTGTGATTGAGAGTATCTTTTCTGCTGGGTGGTCTGAAACTGAAAACCCGCGGTATTGGCAAGTTGATAACAATAGCGTTTTTGAGGTTGACAAACAAACTCTGGAGCAAGTATTAATTGGAACAGCAACGCCTTACCCATAACCGCCGCCGAACAAAGCGTGCAGCAAGATACTACCTGACCTTTTTCTGGTGGGACGGTTTCGCCAAGTCCACGCGACGGGGCGGGTCAATGCAAACCGTTGGGCAGTTCCTTGCTAAAGATTGAATATGTTAAAGTTTTGGGAAAATAAATGAGTAATAACCTAATTGATTCGCTATTAATTGCTCTTTTAGTCATTATTAGCCCATTCTTACTTATTATTGGCATGAAACTGCGACTAGAATTTTGGGATTCACTTCTAAACGGCGATACTCATGGGATTAATAGTCTGTCACCAAAGAAAATAGAGGAATTTAGCAGGAAACTAAATGATCCTTTTTTTGATGGACTTCCAAGTAAAAAAATTTCTATTGCCTTAACTATTCCTAATAGCCAAGATATTATTGTTATGATGAGTTTTGTTACAGCATTCAGGAATGTTTTTCGTTGCACATCTGACGGTGATGTCCAGTGGCAATCAGAATTACCAAAAAACAACAATGATGTTTATACTAATATTGCATGGAAAGAAGGTCAATTAGTAGCGTTTAGCAGGTCATGTGTTGCAGTTACAATAGATGTTGAAACTGGAAAAATCCTTTCGCCAAAAACAGAATCCTAATTTATGCAAGTGAGTCTTAAGGCTAAAAACTGCCCAACAAAACGTGCATCTGACGCTGGGGACTGCCCGGAGGGCGTGCACACATCCCAAGCAGTTTTCTGGTTGGACGGCTTCGCCAAGTCCACGCGACGGGGCGGGTCAATGCAAACCGTTGGCTGGACAGGTTAATATTTAGAGACATTCGTGAGTAATGAGGGAAAGGTTTTTATGAAGCACGAAATTGACCAACGAGTACAATCATTAGTATATAAAGCTCTTAATGAACAAAGCGGAATATATCGAAAACAAGAGATATTAAATCTTTTAGAGCCACATCTTGACATCGTAATTCCCATGTTCATAGAAAAACTTAATGATGAAAGCGAAGATGGCAATATAAGAGATAATGCTTTAGAAGCCCTAGGATTATCTTCTGACAATCGTGCAGTTTTGCCTGTAATCAGATTTATTGAAATCCATACAGGTTGGACAGGGCATATATTTGAATATTTTCGTCAGGGATTGAAAGAAAAAAACAAAGAGATACAAAACAAGTTTAATATAAAATTACTTACTTACCTCAAAGAAGGACCAAATATCCCAATACCTCCTGATGATTCAGAAGACAGGGAGAATGCAAAAAAGACTATTCAGGCAATAAGTGAAAATATTCTAAATGAAAAAAATCCTGAAAAAGTTAGAATGTGGAAACTCATACAAAAAGGAATGAGTGAAGCCCTGAATGCAGAATTGTTATCAAAACCAGTCAATGATAACAAAATCCCAGAATACCAAAACATCCTGGTTGAGGTTATTGATACATTATCTGAGTTTAACGGACTGAATATTTCATTCTCAGAGGTATTGTTAGATAACTTGCAAAATTCATTTATCGGGCGGTTATATCCAGCGTCCTCTAGATTTTCCACATTTAGCAAAACTATCTTCTCAAAAAATAATTATGTAGAAGGTTTGTTATCGAAGATTGTCAAAACATATAGATTTGATTCTATTGCCAGCCAACATGCTCTTTCATCTCTATGCAAGATAAAACCTTCTCGTGCAACGTCCCTTTTGGGCGAACTGGCTGCATCTACTCCCTTACAACAAGACACGACAATAAAACGTGTAGTAAGGCACAAATCAAATAACTACACAGATTTTTTTGATTTCACAATTTGTGTACATGAACAAAACACAGAAAAATGGCGAGAACGTCCATATTATTTTAAATATGAACAAGGATTGGTATTCTATTTAGCAAGGGGCGAGGAAACTTACAAATGGTTTGTAGGGCAATCGCAAAACTCAGATAGTGCCATTCAATTGGCTATTGGTTATCTAGAACGATGGCTTCAAAACATTGATGACTTAGGCATAAAAGAAACACAGACTGGTAAATATTCTCGAATCCATGTTTCTAACAGATACTCTGAATGTTTGCAAACAATTCAACAACACTTTGATTTTGAGAAGTGGGGTTTTACACAAACTCATATCGCACAAGTATACGATTACCCGCATGAACGCCCGCAAATTATTTATGACAGTGAATGGTGTAGAGTAAAATTTTCTTATCGCAGTTACGGCGAGAGGTATGACCAAAGTGACGTTCTTAGTATCACATATGGTAGGCTTCATGCAGCAGATAAAACAGATGTCATTTTTTGGAAAGGCGAACCTCATCACTGCTGGCATGATATTTCACTGGCGCTTTGCTTTTTAGACAATATGTCAGATGAAGAGGCGGCAAAGGCATTATGGGATCATCCAATAATTGCAGAGTATAAAAAATCTAGAGAAATGCAGAATATTTCACAACCTAACAAAGAATCGGAAATTCACGCAATAATCTGGGAAAAGTACGGTCATCGGTTGTTTGAATTGTTTGACTTACGTCGCCCTGACTTATGGGAGGAATACAGCATTTTTCTTAAACAAGTTTATGATATAAGAGGTTTAAAGCATTATGGGCATGACGTACCTCTCGAAAAAATCTGCTAAGTGCAACAATAACTCTTTGCATAACAGGCAGCCAACAAAACGTCCCGGACGATCACTGGGATAATGCACCTGATCCTTCGACAAGTCCACATACCGTTAGGCAGCAAAAATCTTATGCAGACATCCTTAAACACAATCTTGCTTTACGCAAAAAACATGCAAGCAACCGCCGAGTTCTATCAGAAATACTTCGGCTTTATTTCAACCGGCGAAGTAGTCGAAGGACTTATTGAATTGAAGTCTCAAAATGGTGGCGCAAATATTCTGATTCACCAAGCTGCAAAAAGTATAAAATTAGGTCAGGTTGGTGTAAAACTCATGTTCGATGTTGAGGACATTGAAAAAATCAAGGAAGAATCTGCGGCGCAAGGGCTTAAGTTTGGCGCTACACACCAGGCAAATGGTTACTCATTTGCAAATACAAAAGACCCTGATAAAAATTCTGTTGCAATTTCTAGTCGCGCTTATAGAAAAAAATACCTGACCAAATCTTAATTATTTACAGCATGATTTGAGATTCCTTTTCTGCTGTAGTTTGGGAACCATGTCTGTGAATTCAACCTTGTTAACGAAGGCGGGATGCGCAGTATTGCTTTCCATTTTTCTGGTTTGTTGCGGTGGCGATACTGAAGAACCCCGGCTCACTGCGTCGCCCGCCGCAACTTTGGATGAAAAAGCCGTGTTACGCGAAAGTATGCTTCAAGCATTGGGCACAGATCATGAAAACATACCACGGCTAAAAAAGATCTCTTATAGTGACCCCGAAGCTGGCGATATAACGATCATTTGGGCGATAAAAGATGCCGGATCGCAAACTTCAACAAAAGCCGATGCGCAAATGGATGCGGTCAACATCCTGAACGTCCTTGAGAACAACAAAACCCGTTTTATTTACGTGATTCTGATAGGAACATTTTCGAGGCAAGATGGGGCTGAACTACAAGTGATGAGCCTTGACTTCAATAAATCGAAACTCGACAGGGTAGATTGGGAAGCGTTTCAGTTTTCCGATATTTACGACCTGGCAGATGTCGCAGAGGTCGCGGATGGGTGGAAGTGAACCAAATCGGTTCAAAACCGGAAAATTGACATGGATTCACCTCCCAAATCTAACACTCCTCTTATGCCGCTTTGACAAGACGCCGATACAGCCTTTGTTATAATCGCCCTTGTCAGTTCAGACCCTAATGGTCTCGAAGACCTTTAGGGTCTTTTGTTAGAAAGAGGAAAATTCCCATGATGCGATTTGACCGATTTACTGAGAGAGCCCAAGAAGCCGCCCAACGTGCCGCGGAGATCATCCAACGCTATGGGCATAATCAAATTGATACCGAACACATCCTGCTGGCGTTGATCGAACAACCCGGCGGAGTGATTCCCCAAATTTTAGAAAAACTGAACGTCAGCGCTCAGGCTCTGACCGAACGGCTGGATGCCACCCTGCGAGCCAGCCCGAAGGCGAATATCTTCGGCGGCGGAGCCGGGCAGATCTTCATCACGCCGCGCGTCAAGCGGATTATTGATCTTGCCAATGAAGAAGCCAATCGTCTCAAAGATGAATATATTTCCACTGAACATATCTTTTTGGCGATTCTGACCGAACGCAATACCCCGGCGGCGCGTATTTTGGAATCTGCGGGTCTGACGCGTGACCGTGTCTATGATGCCATTCAAGACCTGCGCGGCGGGCAGCGAGTCACCGATCCGCAAGCTGAGACGAAATACCGCACCCTTGAAAAATATTCACGTGACCTGACTCAACTTGCGCGTGAAGGCAAGCTCGACCCGGTCATTGGGCGTGATAAAGAAATTTTGCGTCTTATTCAGATTTTGTCCCGCCGCACGAAGAACAATCCCGTCCTCATCGGTGAAGCCGGTGTGGGTAAGACCGCCATCGCCGAAGGGCTTGCACAAAAAATTGCAACCAACGACGTGCCGGAGATCCTCTCAGGCAAACGCGTGGTGGCGCTCGACTTGGGCGCGATGATCGCCGGGTCCAGGTTCCGAGGCGAGTTCGAAGAACGTCTCAAAGCTGTGATGGAAGAAGTCCAACGTGCGAAGGGTGATGTCATCCTGATGATCGACGAGTTGCATACCGTCGTCGGTGCCGGAGCTGCTCAAGGCGCGATGGATGCGAGCAATATGCTCAAGCCTGCG
>JAFLCF010000111.1 GCA_017303735.1 Anaerolineae bacterium | reverse complement strand
AAAAATGAAGAGATGTTTTTATCGGCGCATGTGGATTGGCGTTCGGCGAAGCGATTGGATGGCGATCTGTATCAGTACGTCGGCGAGAACTATGATGAGACGGCGAAGTTTTGGGTCGATGCGCGTGGCGTGTTGACTCGTTATGAATGGAAGCAAGGCGAGAGTTTTTGGAGTGTAAACATCCATGAGTGACCTGCAATCGAATTACAAAGGCGTCTTTGATGGGCGCATTGGATTTGGAAAAAAGCCCGCTGTGTTGGTGGTGGATTTTATCAACGCGTATACGACGGAGGGTTCGCTGTTGTATGCGCCCGATGTGGTGACGGCGGTGAATGAGACGGTTGACCTGCTGGCATTGGCGCGTGAAAAAAATGTGCCTGTGTTGTACACAAAGGTTCTGTATAACAAGAATTTTCGCGATGGCGGAATTTTTATTCAGAAAGTGCCCGTGCTGAAAACGATGGTGGAAGGCGAGCCATTGGCAGAGATCGTGCCGCAGTTGCCGCCTGTGGAGAGTGACATCATTATCGTGAAGCAATATGCTTCGGCGTTCTTCGGCACGTCGTTGGCGGCGACCATGACCAGTATGGGCGTGGACACGTTGATATTGACGGGTTGCTCCACGTCGGGTTGTATTCGCGCTTCGGCAGTGGACGGAATGCAGTACGGCTTTCGAGTGATCGTGCCGCGCGAGTGTGTGGCGGATCGGCATGCAGGTCCGCATGAGGCGAATCTGTTTGATATCAACTCGAAGTATGGAGATGTGGTGTCGAAGAGTGAAGTTATGAGTTATTTGAAAAATTTATAAGACCGCTGACCGCCGACGGCCGACCACTTCCGTCCGCGGTCGGTCGTCCTCCGTCGTTTCTTATGCCCAACAAAGTCTTCTCTCCCTTCTGGTCATTCACCAACTCCGCAATGGATTATTTTCTATTTGCGTTGATCGGCTTTTGGTTGTTTTTATTCGTTACCTTGCAGATCAACAAACAAAGCATTCGTGGATACAGTCCGCGCCTCGCGTGGATTCGTGGCGGGTTGTACTTCACGAGTGGATTCATCCTCAGCATTCTGACAGGCGTTTTACCTGCGTTGGTCAGCAAGCCGATTGTGACTGTAGAGCAGATTTCAAACCTTTATTGGTGGCTGTTTACGTTGTTATGTGTTGGCGTGATCTATTTTGCATATTTCTATTTATGGGTCAAAGGCACGCTCACGCACGGACGTGAACTCCACTTGTCGCAGGTTTTATTCTTCGGCTTGTTTTGGGGACTCGGCGAAGGACAGGTACTTCTCTCCGCTTGGGCAGTGACAGAGAAATTCATCGGCAATGTCTGGCTTACGGCGCTTGTCACCTTCCTCATCGTCGGCACGTTCAAGGGACTGTGGCAAAGCCAATACTGGGATATTCACGTCGCACCTGAACACAACATCCCTGAATGGAATTTGAAGAAAGTGTTGTTCGGTCACATCCCGAATTTGATTTGTACGCTCTCGTATCTCGCCGTTTTCGGCAATGCCTTTATCTTTTTACTTTTACAAACCGCCGGGCTGATGTATATGACCTATCGAATGCGCTTCCCTGCTTGGGGAGATTAGTAACTGACCTTACGCGATTCATTTTCAGTGCTGAGTTTTGAGCGTAAATGGACCGCTGACGACTAACACAAGAGAATATATAACAGTCTGCCGTCCGCGATTCTATTGCAGAGATAGTGCGCTGGCTGCATAAGGTGAGTAATTACCCCTTAAGGAACAAGCTATGAAACTAAACACATTAATCCTTAAAGAAAAAATTGAGAAGGTTTTACCCCTAAATAAGTATGGGTTTAGATTAAGCACTCAATTTGAGAATTTATATCTTATTTACCAATCTAAAAAATGCAAGCTTAGATTTGAAATCGACAGAATCGATTACGACCAAGATGTATATCATGTTCACTATGGACGAAGTCATGCTTTAGATGATGAATCGGTAATGGACTGGCAGGGTGAGCAATGGTATTGTTGGTATGGGTATTCTGAAACTCAAGATATTCTCAAATATTTAGATGGGTTATCTCCTGAAGAAGCGTATAAAACGACTTGGGAATACCTTAAAGAAAAATGGAAGCCCTACGGATTATTCGAAAACCCAATTAATAAGTCACTTAAACTCGATGAAGATTGGTTATTGAAAATTCACGTCAAAATCTGGGGAATGTATGGAAATCGTTTTTTTGATATTTTTGATATGCAGCATCCAAACAATTGGAAGAAATACCATGATTTTTTGACGAATATGTATCAGGTAGATGAGCCAAGATACAAACAAAAAGGCTTAATCCCCAAAAATAAATATTGTTGAAGTTATTTTTTTTATGGTCTATTTGTAAGGTCAGTTACTATTAAACAATTATCAAAACACAAGGACACTCCATGAAAGCCCTCCAAGGAATTCGAATTCTCGACCTCACTCACATGCTCAGCGGACCGTACATGGGCATGATACTCGCCGATCTCGGCGCAGAAACCATCAAAGTGGAGCCGCCCGTCACAGGCGAAGGCACACGCCGACTGTTGGAAAAAGACCCGAAGAACAGCCTCAACGGGTTCGGCGCGTATTACATGACTCTCAACCGCAACAAGAAAAGTATCACGCTCGACCTCAAATCGGAAAAAGGATTGCAGGTCTTTTACGAACTCGTCAAAACTACGGATATTGTTCTCAGCAATTTCAGCGCTGGTGTCACCGCCCGCCTCAAAGTGGACTATGCTCATCTCTCGCAGATCAATCCGAGCATTATCACTTGCACAGTGACAGGCTTCGGCGAAACGGGACCCAACAAAGACCGCACCGCTTTCGACATGGTCGCACAAGCAATGGGCGGCGGCATGAGCATCACAGGTCAACCTGGCAACCCGCCGACTCGTTCTGGCATTCCCATTGGCGATCTCGGAGGCGGACTGATGGGCGTCATCGGTGTGCTTGCGGCATTGCAGGCACGTCACACTACAGGGCGCGGTCAGCATGTGGACATCTCCATGCTCGATGCGCAGATCAGTCTGCTCAATTACATGGCGACCATGCACTTCCTCTCGGGCGAAATTCCCGACAAGCTCGGCAACGGTCATTTCGTGCATGTGCCTTACGATACCTTTCAATGTTCCGATGGTTACATCATCATCGCCGTCATCACCGATAATTTTTGGACAGCGCTCATGGAAGTGGTGGACGCGCCTGAACTCAAAACCGAAGAGAACAAAGGTCAACCTGGGCGCTGGAAGAATCAAAAGCAGATCAATCAGCGCCTCAACGAGATTCTTTCCACCAACACGCAAAAGCACTGGCTCGACAAAATGCAAGCCAAACGCATTCCCTGCGCACCTGTCAACAACATCGCTCAAGCCCTGCGCGACGAACAGATCCTCTCGCGCAACATGGTCATCGAAGTCGAACATCCGCTTGGCGGCGCAGCCAAAATGCCAGGCAACCCCGTCAAACTCTCCGACACCTACGAAGACACCTACTCACCACCGCCCACGCTTGGTCAACATAATGATGAAGTCTATGCGTCGCTTGGTATGTCGGCAGATGATTTGAAAGTCTTGGAAGAGTCTGGTGTGATATAACCAAAAGAAAGAGGAAAGAAGAAAGAAATTCGGATGTGAATTCTTTCCTCTTTCTTCTTTTGCCTCTCAAACCTTTTTCTACACTCAAACATTATGTTCATCCAAGAAAACCGCCTCAAACTTAAACTGAAATCTGGTCAGCCAGCCCTGGGCGTGATCTCCACCTCAACCGACCCGCAGCTTGCCGAACTCTTCGGCGTGGCAGGCTACGACTACTACATGCTCGACGCCGAACACGGATTGCTCCACCCCGACCAAGCTGTGAACGTTATCCGCGCCTGTGAGTTGACGGGTATGACTCCGCTCGTGCGCATCGGACCCAAAGACCCGAAGATCGTCCTGCAATATCTCGATGCAGGCATGATGGGCGTGATGATGCCCGACCTGCGGAATGCGTCAGAGGTGAAAATGCTTGTCGATGCAGTGAAATATCCACCCGTTGGGAAAAGAGGCGTGGGGATATCCAGAGCCTCCAAATACATGGCGTACAGTGGCGGCGCGGAGAATTACATCCAATTTGCCAACGAGCAGACCATGGTCATCCCGCAATTTGAAGACCCTGCTTTGCTCAACGATTTCGAAGCCATGATCTCCCAACCGCACGTGGATGCAGTTGTGATCGGTCCACGCGACCTCTCGCTCAACATGGGTTTCCCCGACGGACCCAATCACCCCGAAGTACAGGAGATGATCGATAAGGTGTTTGCCATCTGCAAGAAAGCAGGCGTTGCCGCAGGCATCACTGCCGCCGCAAAAGACGACGCCGATAAAATGATTGCGCGTGGCGCGACAATGATTCTCGGCATCGCGCAAGTGCTCATCATGAACGGCGCCAAGACACTGTTGAAATAACCAATCTCCAATTACCAATCACTATTTACCAACCTCATGGACTCAAAAGACATCCTCCTCGACCTCCTTCAATCGTACAAAGACGGCATAAACTCTGTCTTCAAAGACCTGCCTGATGACGTGCTCACTTTTCAGCCAGACCCTGAAGCGAATCACATTGCTGTTACCATGTGGCATACTAGCCGAATCATGGACATGGTTGTGACCATGCGCATTCAAAACAAACCCATTGACGATGAACAGTGGTTCGTCAACGGCTGGATGGATAAAACAGGCTATGACCCGCGTGGCAAAGGCTCTCGCGGTTTGGGGGTGTTGATCGGCTATAGCGTGGAAGAAATGCTAGCTGTGCCTGTCATGCCGCGTGAAGATATTCTTAAATACTTCAGCGATACGTTTGCTGCTTTGACAGAAGTTGTCAACGGTTTGACCATAGACCAACTTAGCGAAAAAGCCCCAGGCGGTGACCCGCAAAGCACATACTATGAATGGATAAAAATTTGTTTAAGCGATGGCATCCGTCACACAGGCGAAATGCTGGCGATCCGTTCCATGTGGGAACGGAAGAACAAGAACTGACGGCAGACTACCAATCTCTAATTACTAATTACCATTTACCACTCTCCAAGGACTCCACTATGACTACCTCACTCGCGCACGTAAACACCCAATCCACTCGTGTCTTCATGGGCACGATCACCGATGAAGAATACATCCACGACGCGCTGGCAAAGATCGCCAAGAAAGAAAACATCCAAGCCGCCACGTTCGAATTGCTAGGCGGAATCACCAGCGTGGAATTAAGCGAGTACAACTTCCAAACCCGCGAGCGGAATCCGTCGCTGTTCTTCTTCCGCCCGTTGGAAATTCTTTCAGGTCATGGAACCATCTCCCTGTTAGATGGCGAACCGCAGGTTCATTTCCATTTGACCTTGTCTTATCAAGATGAAGAAGCCAATGACACAGGAGTGGTGGTGATTGGCGGACATGTCATCCAAGCCAAAGCCTTCGCCGTTGAATTCACCCTCACGGCATACGACGGAGTCCCTGTCCACCGCAAGATGCACGAGGGGACAGGCTTGAAACTTTGGGATCTCCCCGCTTTTTAAACTGACACCAAAAACCTAACACTTGACACCCAACCGCCAAATAGGTATTATTGTTATAATGTTATAACATTTAGCCAGAAATCAGGTTCCCGTGTTAAAAGTCGACCGAAATTCACCCTTACCCCTCCACTACCAACTCAAACAGCACCTGCTCGAAAAGATCGAAGCAGGTGAATGGAAGCCGAATGATCTCATTCCCTCCGAACAGGAAATGCAGAACTCGTTCGGCTTGAGCCGCATCACAGTTCGTCAGGCGTTGAGCGACCTCGTCTATGAAGGTCTGCTCATTCGCGAACGCGGACGTGGCACCTTTGTTGCTCCGCCCAAGATGACGCACAGCCCCGAAGAACGCAAGAGTCTCACCGAGTTCATGACCGAGAAAGGCATCAAGCCAGGGTGGCAGGTCATCGAAAAAGGATTCATCGAAGCCAATAAAGAAGTGGCGGCGAATCTCAAACTTCCGCACAAGACCCGCGTGTATCGCATCCGTCGCTTGCGCTTGGCGGCGGATGAAGCTATCGGGCAGCACACGGCTTATTTGCCAGAATCAGTTTCAGGTCAAATAAATGAAGCGGGGCTTCTCGAAGGCGGATCGCTCAACTACATCAGCCACATCCCGCAGATGGCGACATCCCATGCGACTCGTTCCATCGAAGCCGTCGCCGCCTCAGACCTCGACGTGAAGTTGCTTCACATGACCCAAGGCTCACCTGTGCTGATGATTCAACGCGTCGTCCTCAGTGCCGCTGGCGAACCGCTTGAGTTCTTGCAAGCCCGTTATCGCGGCGACCGATTCAAATATCAAATTGGAGATTAATATGACGAAGACATATGGCGACCCGAAATCCACCATCCCTTATCAATGCTTCATGGGACGATGGGAAGGCTTGTGCAAAACCTTCAGCCCCAAAGGCGACTTTATTGAATCCGCCGCGGTTCATATGGACGTGTATTGGAATGAGATTGGCAAGAGCTGGCATTTGATGGAAGACTTTGAAAATCTTTACGAAGTAGGCAAGACCGTCTTTCATTCCGATATTTCCACCGATGGGAAATACTGCTGGGCGACTAGCGAACAACTCAGCCTGCATGGCTCTGAATTGACGCCGTACAACTATGTCTTCACCATTGATAGCAATATTTCCAAAACCCTCGTTCACAATAATCACTATTTTATTGACCCCAACAACCGCCGCATCATCACGCACAAACTGCGCGAAGGCAAGACGCATATCTTTCAGATTCAGGATTTTGTGAGAATTCAACAGCCCTAGTGACCGCAGACCACCGACCGTTGACCGCCGTCTGCGGTCTGTCGTCCGTGGTCAAAAAGGTGAAAACATGATTATTCAGTCATCTCAACCAGGCACCCCCAACTTCGCCATCGAGCAACCTGACCATACCCGCACCTGCGGTCAACTCGCGCGCGCATTCGGCAATGAAAATTTTTCTCAACCCACGCCGCGCGATCTCGTCATCTACATCGTCGAACATCACGACGAAGGCTGGGCGCCCATCGATGCGTTGCGCGAACAATCGCCGACCACGGGCTTGCCGCATCACCTCACGCAAACGCCGCTGCCGTATCTCATTCAAACCAGCAAAGGCTCACCTGAGTTCAACGAAAAACATCACGCGTATTGCGGCTTGCTCTCGTCCATGCACACCTACGGCTTGTTCAACGGGCGTTACGGTCTTTCGGATTTTATTTTCATCGACAAGATATCAGCGGATCATAAAGCTGCCGCGGACGCGATGCTCGCGGATGAACTCACCCGCCAAGCCCGCCTCAAAGCGGACCTCGGAACTGATTCCACATCCCAGGCTTGGATCGAAGAGAAAGCCTTGTTCAATAATTACAAACTCTTGCAGTTCTTCGACACGCTGGCGTTGTACTTCCACACCACTCATACCGAAGGACGCAAGGAAGGCAAATTCCTCAACGTGCCCGATGGCAAAGGGACAGACCACACGATCAACATCACGCCGCGCGAAGACGGTTCGTATGCTTTATCTCCCTGGGTCTTCGAAAGTGACTCGCTCGAAGTCTCTGTGGACGGGCGTTACATCACCGCCCAGCCCCAAGGCGCAGACTTCAAAGCTATTTTTGATAATACGCCTAAAGAAAAACAAGTCTACAGACTCGTGCGCGGCTAATCTCCAATTACCAATTACTAATTACCATGACTCAACCCATCACCTTCAACCAAGGACTCGGACGCTGGGCAGGCAATGCCGAAGTGTTCGATAGCAAAGGCTGCTTCCTCGGCAACGGCTCGGACTATCGCAATGTGCAATCGCTGCCCGAAGGTCGTGTGCGCATTGACGTGTCTTTCGTTGGTCCCTTCAAGCACAGCGGACATTACTTCATTCAACAGAAAGAAGATCATCGCTTGTATGAGGGTCCAGCCAACATCGGCTACGCTGAAACACTCAGCGAAAATCTTGTAGACGCGAATGCCTACTGGTCAGCGCTTGGGTTGAGCCAACGTTTCTTTTTGATGATCGTGGATGGAAATTTGCAACTCTCGCTCGCGCAGATGTCGCGCGGCGAACACATGATGTACGTGGTCGTCGGACAAAATGACCGCGTTCCCGAAGATACCCCTGTCCCGCAACCGACCGTGGTCAGCGGCACACACTACGACTTGCAGGATGATCCCACCTCCGGACGCGGCGAAATTTTGCTTCATCGCCCAGGGCGTTGGAGCGGTGAACTCTCCGCGTTGGACGGCGAGAGAAAACCTCTCGGCAAGAAACTCTATGAAGAAACCATCACGCCCATCAAAGAAGGCATGATCGGTCTACGCATTGAAGGCGGCGCATTCGGACCTGAAGTCCGCAAGATGTCACTGGTCACGAATCAATGGCAGGCATGGGCAACGGACGATTCTGAGATCGTTGGCAGTTATTCTCTCAGCGGCGGTCGTGCCCTGAGCGGACAGTTCTATCATCGCGAAGCCCACATGCGTTGCTGGCGGCGCGAAGTGGTGACTTTGGATGGCAAACGCAAAGCCGTTGTACAACATTGGTATCGCGGCGGACAGAGAGTCGGGTCACAGTTTGGCGTGATGGAGTTTGAACCAGCGTGAATCAACCTTCCTTCCTCGGTGACTGGCTCGTTAGTGAATACGTTTACACCCCAGCGGGTGAGTATGCGGGTGTGATTCATCAACGCCGCAAACTCCAGCCGCAGGGAGATGTGATCCGTGTCATTCAAATTTGTGAGCCTGTCAAAGTTGCGGATGGAATCTCGGAACAAGCAAAATCCGTTGTTGAGATCATGAACAGACGTGTGGGCGAATTTATTTTTGATTTGAAGGTCGTTGGCAAAGCCCGTCACTATCTTGGCGAGGATGTGGTGGGGGGCGGTTTCTCATGGCGCGACGGCGTTCTGACCGCGCGCGGCATGTGGACTCGCTTCGGCTATAACTTCACATCATTTTCGATGCTGGTCAACCCAAACAGACAAGTCACCGGTGGAAAGTTTTTCAATGCAAACGAAGAAGTTGCGACCATCGTCGGTGTGGGTGTGCCGGAAGAGGAAGGCTATCCTGTGATGACAGAGGGAAGCGTTTCAGGAAGTTATCAAGGCGAGCGTTTTATGGTGTCGCCGGATGGCGAGTTGATGGAAACGACGTCCATCACAACGAACGAATATACCTTCACGGAAAAAGACGGTTTTCGCGGGCGTGAAAAACGATATGGCAATCTGTTGGAGATCGAGGCTGTCGCTTCACCCGGGTTGACCGTTTCTTTGATCGAGGTGACTGACCATTTCAGCAATTCGATTGCGGGTCTGGCGAAGTGGTTTCGCGATGAGAAGTTGAGTCATGTGCATGGCTATGTCTTGAGGAAAAAATAAATGACCACATCCACCGTCAAAACGCTCTTTGAATTGCTCGATGAAAATCCCACCCAAGACCGCTCCCAAATTTTCGAGCAGTTGTGGGGCATCATGGGCGAACTGTGTGCCAAGGTGGATGCACGCTTCGAACTTGCGCCCGATCCATCGGTTGCGGATTTGCAGCCGTATCAATCGGTAGACGGCAAAGCAAAGGGATTGCTCAGCGCATTTGCAGGCAAAGAAATTGACTGGATGGTTCATTCCTATATTGGGATTCCTACGCAGTCATTTACCAACATGCATCTAACCATCTGGCTGGGACCTCACATCCGTGCGCCTCATTTCGGAATGGCAATGGGTACCATGCCCGATATCTTTTTCTACATCGATTACATTCCACGCGTGGACATTATGTCTGACCTCGAATATCTCGACCGCTATTATGAGCCAGTTAATGAGAGTTACCTCAAACTGCGCAATGACCCGCGCTTCTCACCGTTCGTGAGCAAGACCCTGTACATGCGCCAATCCGTTTCGCAGACCGGGTATGTCTACCTCACCAAGCCGACCCAGGAAATGGTGGGTATGTTGCGCGATCTCTCGCATGAGATGCTCGACCGTTGGTTGAAGTATGTGGACGAAGCGGAAACTGTCCCTGCAGAAGAACAAGCCGCTCTTGCTGCGCGTGACTTGCACATCCGCCGTGCGATCGCAGAACGTGACCCGGCAAATCCCATCGGCGCGAAGTTGTTTGGCGAACCGATGGCAAATCGTTTAGTGCGTGGTTTGTGGGGTGGAGATCGTCAACTTCCACGTGCAGGAGAAACTGCGTGATTCGAGCTCTCTTCCACGCCACCACTTTACCCAACGCAAATGCACCGTATAACGTGTTGCATTTGAAAGTCTACTATCCCGCCGCGCCGACCAACAGCGATGCCGAGCGGATGAGTGGAGTGATTCCTGCGGATAAAACGTCCGCGCCGATGACTGTGGTGATTTTCTTCAATGGAATCAATGTGGGTATCGAGAGTTATCACTGGCTGGCGGTGAAACTGGCGGAAGCCAATATCGTGACGGTGATGTACACCCATGTAGCAGAGACCTTGCCTGGTATGATCGGGCTGACACCCGCGATTGATCTATCGAAGGTCAAGCCAGATACCTATGGTAGCGGCGCAACCTGCCCAGCGGTTCAACCGATTCTTGATTCGCTAAAACAGTTGAATGATGATGAGAAAAGTGCGTTGTATCAGTCAATGGATTTGAATCACATCATCCTTGGCGGACATTCCGCAGGCGGAACAGTCGCTTTGCAGAATGCGCAATTCTTTGCGCAGGTGAAGGCGGTCTTTGCGTATGCGGGGCACACCATGGCTTCGACCATGCTAGGGTTTGCGCCGAATACGATCTTGAATGTAGGCAGCAAGTCGGTGATGTTATTGCGCGGTGATCGAGATGGTGTGATCGCGGCGAGCCGAGTCCGCTATGGGGCGGAGGGGCAGAGTCAAGATCCAGTGGAGAAAACGTTCGATGAAGCGTGTCAACCGTCGGCGGGGGAAGAGGCGTATGACGTCCTCTTGCAGGGTGCGAATCATTTTGCCATCGCGCATCCATTGGACGAAACAACTGGTCGCTTCTTTTTAGATATGGAAATGACAAGACCTGCAGAGGAAGTGCGCGAGCAGATCGTGGGGCTTGTGTTGGCGTTCATTACGAAATCGGAATTAAAGACAGAGAAGACTGTCATTCGCAAAAAATAAAGGAGAGAACCATGCTAAAGAACTTTTGGTGGCCGTTGGAATTTTCGCACGTTGTAGAGAAAAAACCGATCCGTGTGACGGCGTTGGAGCAGGAGTTCGTTTTGTATCGCACGCCGGATGGCGTGGCGCATGTATTGAGCGACTTGTGCGTTCATCGCGGTGGGGCGCTTTCAGATGGCTGGATGCAAGGCGATTGCATTGTGTGCCCGTACCATGGCTGGGAATACAAAGCGGATGGTTCTTGCGTGAAGATCCCTGCGCACCCCGACCTGCCTGTGCCGAAGAAGGCGCGTGTTGATTCATACCCGACCGTGGAAAAGTATGGCTACATCTGGGCATTCCTTGGTGATCTCCCTGAATCGGAACGTCCGCCTTTGCCTGAGCTTCCATATTTTGATGACCCGCAATTCAAGGTGGTTCGCGGCACATTTGAATGGCCCGTTTACTATGAACGCGCGCTTGAAAACAGCATGGATGCCGCGCATGCACCTTTCGTACACGGCGGTGCATTTGGTAACCGTGAAGAACCCGATGTGCCTGATTACGATATCGAAGAACATCCGCCGATTGGTGCGACGATGACGGTGACGCTCAAGCCGCCCAAGAAAAACATTAAGGGCATTTGGGGTCGCCTCTATAAAGAAGACCGCCCTGGCGTGAAAACCCGTGCGGGTTTCTGGATGCCCTGCATGACCCTGCTCGAAGTGAATCTGCCGATGGGTCAGATGATCCTGTTTAACTTCCATGTGCCTGTCAACGAATACAAAACCATCACCAAATGGACTCAGCTGCGCACCTTCTTCAAAGGCAATTGGGCAGACGGCGATGCGCTCAAGCGTGTGTTGAAGATCTTCAATCAAGATTATCCCATCGTACTTTCGCAGCGCCCCGAACTTTTGCCCTACGACATTGGCGCGGAACTTTCGGTGAAGAGCGACGGCATTCAGATCGCCTATCGCAAGATGCGCAAAAAGTACATCGACATGGGCTGGCAGATCGATGTTCACCGCATCAAAAAAGAATACGGTCGCCAACATGCGGTGGTTATTCCCTCACCTGCGCGTAAGGAAGTTCCCGAACTCGCCAAGGCATGGGTGTTGAACGAAGTACCGACGGTGGAAGCAAAAAAGAGCGATGATTAGAGATTAGATATTGGAGATTGGTGATGTCACTACCTCAACAACTTTCGCTTGGCACTTTAGAGAAGATAAAAACCCGCTTCGGACTCACCGAAGTTGGGTCGCCATATATGAGCCTTTCCTCACCGATGAGCCCTGCTCCCGTTGGCTCTGTCCGTTTGTTTAGCGGAGATGCGGTGCATAAGATGGTCTATATCGGCTTGGTTGTCCCGCCCATCGGACTCGACTCGCACATGATCTTCGCCTTCACCAAACCTGAAAGCCATATCCCGCACTTCACATTGGACTCGGTCATGGCAGGTCCGTACTTCGCTTTTCATCTGGACTTGATCCCACGCGCAGACTTGGGCGCGAACCTCAAATATCTTAATGCCGTGTTCGATAACTTGACTCCCATCTTTGATGAAGCCAAGAAGATCGAAGGTCTCACCCCCGCCCAACTGGGACCCAAGCAATACGCCCTCATGTCCCCGTGGATGTTGGCGTATCGTGCAAGCGAATCCGCGTTCGAGCAGATTCAAACGCCTGTGAATGGCTATTTGGAGCATTGGTTCCATCTCGTTGAAAAGGGCGTGCCTGCGGATGCAATTCCCACTGGCGATTTCGCCGCTCGCGACCAACTCAATCGGGATGCCATCTTCGACCCCGAAGTGGACAAGGTCTGGGCGCAGGTGGAACGGCTCGTCGGCGCAGAGACGGGTGCGAAATTGCGTGAGGTTTTGAAAAATCAGGACGTGGAAACTATCTAACCGCTAAGCACGCGAAGAACGCAAAGAAATTCTTTTGTTTTTCTTCGCGAACTTAGCGCTCTTTGCGGTGAAAAGGAATTTTATGACTCAACCTTCAAGCTGGCAGCAAAAGATCGAAGGCGAATGGCATGGACTGCCGTCCATTTTCGATGTGCATGGTAATCACTCTGGTTACAACAAGGTCTATCGTTCGTCCGTGTTCAAGGATGGACAGACAACTTACATGATGAACACAAAGATTCAAGAAGGCGCGAATGAGTTGCTTCCGCGCCTTGAAGTGTCGGATATTTTTTCCTTCGGCGTGATAGACAGTGACCAGGATCGTATCTATCTGGGTCCCGACTTCATCGGCGCGGGTCATCCGTATGGGACTCTCGTGGATGCGCATTACTATTCCCCAGGTTGGACAGGCGACTTGCGCACGATGGTTCACATTTTGCCTGATGGTGAAACACAAGTCTATTCATCGTTGATCTATGATGGTCCAACCTTGTTCACAGTCTTCAACGGCATTTACAAGGTTGCCTTTGATTACCACTCCAACCCTGAAACCAAAGCCCGCATTGACGCCCATTGCGAAGAAGAACGCGTCAACGGACGCAAGCCGCACATTTTGCCTTCCAAGAAGTCTGGCGCATGGGACGGTGAGATGATCGTTTGTGGGGCAGACCAGAAGCAGATTGGGGTGAATAAAGTCCACATTGATTACAAGCCGCTGGACTTACTTCGTGCAGAAATGACCGTAGAAATTTCAGGTGTCTTCAACAAGAAGTACACCTTCAAGCGTTATCGCAATCATGCCAAACATTACTTTGAAGGTCCCGATGTATTTGGTAACTCGATGGGCTATGGACGCGCGTTGTACACGTCACAGCATTTTTATGGTGAGTCGTTGAAAATCAAAGGACGTGAGTTCATCATTGACGATAACTTCAGCATGAGCGTGGTCTGGCAGTTTATGAAGTCTGACCGAATGCAGTACACGACGTTTGGAGTTTTGAATTGGAAGGAATCCGCTGGTTGAGTAGCGAGCGTTCGTTGCGAGCGTATCGAAACCAGCAGGTAAGCAAAGCAACTTTTGTTATTGAGAAATTACTAGAAACTGGTGGTCTCGATACGGGCGGGACAATCACCCGCCCTACTCGACCACCGAGGTGTATATGAAAACAATCGTCATCACAGGCTCCACCAAAGGAATCGGATTTGGTCTCGCCGAAGAATTTCTCAAACGCGGACACAAGGTCGTCGTCAGCGGGCGCAAGCAAGATGTGCTGAACCAGGCAGTCGCGAAGTTGTCCACAACGCACAAGGACAATGTCGCGGGCTGTTTGTGCGATGTCACCAAACTTGAAGATCACGAACGCTTATTTAACTTCGCTAAAGAAAAATTTGGGCGTGTGGATATCTGGATCAACAACGCAGGCGTGGCACATCAGCAACGTAATTTATGGGAGCTGCCAAATGATGTTGTGGAGACGGTGGTTAAGTCGAACGTGCTGGGTTCGTTATACGGAACCCGCACGGCATACAACGGCATGCTGGCACAAGGCGGCGGCTTTATCTATAACTTTGAAGGCTTCGGCTCGAATGGAAATGTCCGCGAAGGGATCACGCTGTATGGCATGACCAAGGCGGCGATCGCTTTCATGGGCAGGTCTTTCGCTGCCGAGTTGAAGAACTCACCCGTCAAAACGGGTTTGATTCAACCTGGCATGGTCATCACCGACATGGTAG
>JAFLCF010000110.1 GCA_017303735.1 Anaerolineae bacterium | reverse complement strand
ATCATGGGCAATGATCATGGTGACGGCAACTGCAACACCGAACAAGGGATTATCAAAGCCGTGATACAAAGCCACTGACAATGTGCCTGCGACCATTAAGGCAGTATGCGAAGATGGCATTCCGCCCGCGGCAAAGAACATCGCCCATAGCCAACGGCGCGAACGCAGATATTCGGTAGGGATCTTCAACGCCTGCGCCAGCAACCAACCCAACATGACGGCGATCAACACTTTGTTTTGGAATATATCCAAAATGTTCATTCGGATTCCTCTTCAAAATCGACGAGCGACTCTCCAGCCAGTTTTTGCACTTTGAGTTGAGCGGCTTCGAGCAGCGCGCCGCAATGCGCAAGAAGGGCTTGTCCGCGCTCGTAATGCGTGATCGCCGCCTCAAGCGGATTCTGCTCATTTTCCAAACCGTCTACGATGCCTTCCAATTCAGCCAGGGCTTCTTCATACGATAATTCTTCAACGGGTTTTGGGGTGTTTTTTGATTTTGCCATATTAACTCCGAGAGTCGATTTACGATTTACGATCTACGCTGAAGTCTCCGTCACTGACTCGCACGGTCAATTCACCAGTTGCATCGGATACTTTGCTGACAACCTTGCCATCTTCTTTGCGCGTGATGATAGCATATCCGCGTGCGAGCACGCCCGTAGGATTGAGGGACTGCAATCGTTTCGCCATTCCATCTACGCGAGCCGACTGCAATTGGATGCTATGTTTTAACGCTGTCGTTGTGCGGCGAGCAAGTTCGTCAAGAAATTGAAATTCAGATTGGATTCTGCGTTCGGGAGAGAGATAGTTGAGACGAGTGGTAAGGGTGGAGAGAAAGGTTTGTTGGTCAGAGAGCAAGCCTGAGATTAAATCAGTGAGGCGTGAAGTTTGAAACGTGAGGTCCGCTTTCAGATCGTCCAATGTGATTTGAGTCGCGAGTTCGGCGGCGGCGGTGGGAGTCGGAGCACGCAGGTCAGCGGCGAAATCGGTGAGGGTGAAATCCGTTTCGTGACCAACACCAGAGATGATGGGTGTCTTTGAATTTGCTACTTCTCTGACGACGCGTTCATCATTGAATGCCCACAAATCTTCGATGGAACCACCACCACGGGCGAGGAGGATGACATCTGGATTCTGTTTGTTTAGCGATTGGATGGCATTGACCAATGCGGGCGGAGCATCAACGCCCTGTACCGGCGAAGGCGCAAGAATAACGCGAGCCAGCGGCTGGCGGCGACGGATGGTGTTTAGCATATCGCGCAAAGCGGCTCCCGTGGCAGAGGTGACAATGCCGATGATTCGTGGGAATGCAGGGATCTCACGCTTGCGGTTGGAACTGAAAAGTCCCTCCGCTTCGAGCATGACTTTGAGGCGTAGGAATTCCTGATATAACGCGCCTTCGCCTTTGGCTTGAATGAGATTGGCGATGAGCTGATATTGTCCCTGCGGTTCGTAGACGGCGATCTTGCCATGCACTTCAACCGCAGCGCCTTCTTGAAGACTCGGGCGGGTACGCTGGGCATCTGTTTTCCACATGACGCATTTCAATGAAGCGTTCTTATCTTTGAGTGTGAAATAGATATGACCCGAAGCCGGGCGCGAAAGGTTGGAAATCTCGCCGCTCACCCACACATCCTGCAGTTCGGGCGTGCCCTCCAACAATTTGCGGATGCGAAAAGTCACTTGCGAGACCGTTAATGTTTCAGAAAAAAGGTTGGGCTGCATCGGGGTGAGGATAATCGAAAATGAGAGAATAGGAAAGCAGTTTAAAGGTTCGAAAGTTCGAAGGTTAATAGTCAGGTTAAGAAAATTGAGAACATAGTTTTTCGCCTATAATTGAACAAACAAGAACTTTCCAACGTTCAAACTTTCAAACCAAAATGAAACATCTATGGTCTCCCTGGCGTATGACATATATTGAAGGCAGCACAAAAGAAGAAGGCTGTGTATTCTGCAACGCGCAATCTAAACCAGATAGTGCGGAGAACTTGATCGCCTTTCGCGGCGAATTTTCTTATGTGATCCTTAACCGCTTCCCCTACACGAGCGGACATTTAATGGTCATCCCATTCAAACACGTCTCCAGCCTTGAAGAGTTGGATGAACTCACCCGCGCCGAAATGATGGAGTTGACCTCGCGCTGCACGACAGAATTACGCGCGATCTATAAGCCGCAAGGATTCAATGTTGGCATCAACATCGGCGAAGCAGCGGGTGCCGGCGTGCTTGGGCATGTTCACATCCACATCGTACCGCGTTGGGCAGGCGACACTAATTTTATGTCTGCCGTCGCCGAAACGCGGGTTTTGCCCGAATCATTGGAAGATACGTACCACCGCGTACAGCGGGCATTTGACAATTGAGAAAATATTGTTATTTTTATTTATGACAACTTCAGGAGGTTAGTATGGTAGGGAATTTGTTAGCTGCTTTTTGCGGAAGTCCAATTGCTTTTATATATGGAGCATGGTATTTATACGAAGCATCGCACATGATCTCCGACGATGAAAGAGAAAAATTACTAGTATTGCTCTTAATTGTATTTTCTCCCTTGCTTCCTTTTCTTCTAATAAATGTTGCTTATGCAAATTTAGGAACCGGAATTATTGGTGTTTATTTGTTTGCATTAATTTGCATATTCCTGATTCTTCTTAAGACGGAAATTTTTCCAGCATTTTTTGTAGATAAGTTAATCTTTTCCTTTATACTTCTTATACCATCTGCTATTATTTTCATTCTTTTTATTCCACGTTATTTAATGAGATTTGGAATTGCTGAATACTGATACCGCGTCGGATTATGGGGGAAACATTGATCTGGAGCTTATATGCAACGACAAAAAGTGATCGTCCTTTTCTTTTTCATTATCATCTCCGCTTGCGGCGCAGAGCAAATTGTCCAAACGTCACCAACCTCCAGCCCGACAATCACTCCCACCCTTGGCACGCCCCTACCAACCTTCACCCCCACCCCGCAGGGATTCTCCACACCCGCCAGCTACGGACCCGATCGCGAAAACTTTCCAGCGGATATCAATCCGCTATCTGGGCAGCAGGTCAAAGACCCAAGCTTATTGGCAACACCCGCGGTTGCAATTTCCATTTCACACTTTCCCGTTGCGGCACGCCCGCAAGCTGGGCTTTCGTTCGCGCCGTGGGTCTTTGAGTTTTACATCACCGAAGGCGCCACCCGCTTTCTTTCCATTTTTTATGGCGAGTTCCCTGCCCCTGAAATTCCGATCAGCGGCGATTGCGAAATCCGCCGCGAGCCTTTTGTACAAACCTCGCCGATGGTGTTGGGCAATCGCATCTGGCTGGATGAAAATAAAAATGGCATGCAGGAAGATTTTGAAAAAGGCGTCGGCGGTGTATGTGTTGACTTGTTGGATACTTCTGGCAATCTCTTGAGTCAAACCGCCAGCGACTCAAATGGCTATTACGGATTCAACGTTGAGCCGGGGCAGTATATTGTCGAGTTTAAAATTCCGGCATGGTTGAAATTTACCGAGAAAAATATTGGGAATGAAGATAAGGATAGTGACGCAGACCCGCTCACCCGTCGGGCAGAGGCGGATGTTAAATCCACGCTTCTTTCTCTGGACGCAGGCTTGGTCCCATCCGAAGAAACTAAGCCACCCGTGAATGGATCTCAACTACCCGCCGCCGAAGTGGGACCCGTCCGTTCGGGGCGTTTGTTATATATCGACATCCATGAATTTTTTCAAAACTCCTGTTTCATCTTTGCCTCTGCCTCGCCTGAGATCCTGCCGTTGTTGCCCCAGTGTTATTTTGTCTTTCACGATGAAGCCAGTGGCGGCGCGATGCTGCCCATCGAAAAGATGAAAGCCCTAGCCGAAGAAAATCGGTCAACTCGCTCTGGCGACTTCAATTACGCCAGCAATGTATTTTCAGAAACTCCGCTGCCAGGCGGGCAGGTTGCCAACCGGGTAAATAGCTATGTGGCATATCGAAATCAATCGGCATGGGTGTACGACCCGCTCTCAGGCTCATACTGGCGTTATGTGGATGACACGACTCAGGAAAACGCTGGGGTCTTGCATCCTGAAATCGACCGTCTGACCGGCAGGCAATTGCAATTCGAGAACATCATCGTGTTGGAAGTAGAGCAGGAAGTTTTTGAGTATCGGAAAATTCCCATCCCTGCGCTGATCGACACCTTCATGGAATTGGGCAGCGGTGGCTTCGCAACCCTCTTCCGTGACGGGATGAAGTACGATATCCGCTGGAGTTTGGAAGCACGCGAATATGAACAGGAAACAGGTCAGGCACGCCCGATCTATTTTGTAGACGCAGACGGCAACCCTATACCTCTCAAACCTGGGCAGACGTGGCTCTTTGTCTCATCCCCCTATTCATTCGTGACCAACCAAATGGACGGCAGTTGGACAGTCCGCTACACCCCGCCGGAAGGCTCAAAATAAATTTTGGAAGGTCTTCAGGATTTGCCATGATTTAGTACACGGATTAGACGGATTTCACGGAATCTCACTGAAGAATTAAAAAATCCGTGTATTGCCGTGTTTGTCCGTGCAATCCGTGTCCAAGAGGTCTTAATCAGAGAAATTCCCAGAGAGTCATTTCGGAGGCACTATGCATTCCTTTGTTCGGAAGTTGAAATCGTTCTTCGAAGCACATGCAGACCCCGTTAAAGCCGCGCCGATGAAGAAATACATGCGCGAGCAATTCGAGTATCTGGGGATCAAGAGTCCACAGATGGCGGCATTGCAAAAAGAATTCATCACCGCGCATGGCCTGCCGCCTTTGGAAGAGTTGGATGCAATCGTCCGCGATCTGTGGAATTTGCCGCAACGGGAATTTCAATATCTTGCACTTGGTTTGATCGGCAAATTTGAAAAGAAAGTGGATGAAGATTTCATCACCACCCTTGAACATCTCATCACGACCAAATCGTGGTGGGACACGGTGGACACCATTGCAGGTCACCCGGTTGGAATGATGTTCAAGCGTTTTCCCAAAGTCAAAGCAAAATATCTGAAAAAATGGCGAACATCAGATAACTTCTGGCTTCGGCGCACGACACTGCTCTTTCAACTCGGTTATAAGGAAGAGACAGACTTTGAATTACTCTGCGAGCTTATCAAAGAGAACCTTGGCTCAGATGAATTCTTCATCAACAAAGCCATCGGCTGGGCGCTGCGTCAATATGCGCATACCAAGCCGGAACCGGTTCGGAAGTTTGTAAAAGTCACGAAGGAGTTGCATCCGCTTAGTCGACGTGAGGCGTTGAAAAATATAGGATAAGGCTTAAGAGGAGTAAAATCCTTAAATTGGCTACGCGAAGCAAAAGAGGCGAAATCCTAATTAAATTGCAATCTCCGATTTTGACAGAAATCGTCCAGAAAGGGTAAAATCTAGCCTGACTAGCCAGAAGTGAACTGGCTCAATTAAAAGGAGATAACTCCAATATGGAAGCCGTTTGGCAAATACAGGACGCAAAGAACAAATTAAGTGAAGTGATCACGTTGGCTCTCAAGCAGGGTCCGCAGTTGATAACCAAACATGGTGAAAAGACCGCAGTGGTCATCTCCTATATCGAATATGAAAAAATGCGTAAGTCTCAGGGGAAGCTCTCCGATTTTTTTAGTACCTCTCCCCTCGCAGGCATACAACTAGACTTCACCCGTGACAAATCGTTGCCGCGAAGGGACATTCATTTATGAAGTATCTGCTCGACACATCCGTTATATCGGAATTGATCTCCAGCCAGCCCAACCCAAATGTAGTCCAATTTATTGACTCGCTCGACCAGGAAGATATTTATCTCAGTACCATTACCGTGGGGGAAGTTGCCAAGGCAATTCAAAAACAGCCCGACCCAACCAGAAAACAAGTCTTGCAAAAATGGCTTTATCAAGACTTGCTTGTCCGTTTTGATGGGCGCATCATCCCGCTGGATGCGAACGTCATGATCCGCTGGGGGCAACTCACTGCCAAGGTGGAAAGCATCGGGGTTGAATTTCCCGCCATCGACGGGATGGTCGCCGCCATCGTGTTAACGCATGAGATGGTATTGGTCACCATGTACGAAAATGATTTCAAGGATACCGATATCGAAGTCGTCAACCCGTGGTAGGAAAGTCCTTAAGCAAAAAACTACGGCTGCTGATATAGCGCAAAAATCCGTACTCCATCAAAACCAAACTCGTACACAAGTTTCTTTTTTTCCAAAGTCTTAAAAATAATATTCGCCTCACCTTCATATCCCAGTGTGGATTGACGGCTCTGAGCCACATACCAATCAGCAGACTGCATGGAAGCAGTAACTGGTGAAGGTGCATTTGCGCCAAGTATGCTCACGACCTGCGCAGGCGCGATGATCTGCACATCATCGCGAAGATATCCCTGAGTTTGATAATAGATCAATACGTCGTGGCTCCACGGGTCAGCCCATATCGAGTCACCCGGGTTAGCTTGTTCGTTAATAATAGGCAACGCCAGGCTATAGGTTTCACACCAGTATGTAGTTTCCAATCCCAAACGCGTGGCTCCCGCCAACCCACCCACACCTTCGCCATAATACGAAAGCAGATGCGGATATAACCTAAACATAGTGACCAGTTGCGGTACAAAAGCCAGCGCCATAAGGATGACGATCCCGATCCGACTTAAATTTGGCTTGTTCCTGACTGCTGATAATTTTTCCAAACCTGAAACCAGCCAGCCAAAGCCAATGCCTGCCAGCCCTGCCAAAAAGGGAAACGAAACCATAATCAAGCGTTCATTGTCGTAGACCATGCTCTGACCGGTAGCGATTGCCAAAATTGGGATCAACGCCGAAAAGAACAGCAACCAACCCAGCCCGCCATCTTCCTTCCCTTTTATAGAGCGGATAAATCCAAGCACATACAAGATCGTCAAACTAAGCGGCAACACAGCCCATGCCATCACAAATCCAAAATGCCAGGGTGGCGGCATGAAAAATTCGCCTAAATAATATTGTCCAATTTCCCAGTGATCGGTTGTCACAAAGCCAATGTATTCTGCCAAACGCTCAAATGTTTGAAAATACAATCGGGGCCAGGCAGCAATAAAAACGGGGATGGCAATTGCGCCCATCACCGCGAAACGGATGAACAGCCTTGCATCCCTGCGGAAGATCAACCACCAAATCCCAAAGACCACCGGAATAAAAACGGCATTGATCTTGGTTGCCAACGCAAGCCCCCAGGCAATGCCGAGGAAAATATCCCAGCCCCAGTGTTTTCGTTCCAGAGTTTTCAAAAATATGAAGGTGACCACAAATACAGAAACTGCGGCAGGCACATCCAATGCCGCAAGATGTGCATGAAAGAAAAATCTAGGCATGGTCAACAGAGCCGCCACAGCCGCCCCACCAGCCCAAGGACCGTAAACATCACGAATGAGAAGGAATAATAAACTTGCCAACACGCCCACCAAAAGCATATTCCCCATGCGGTGGGCCGTCAGGTCATCGGTAAATGAACGAGTGAGAAACCAAACCACTCCCGACCAGGCTTTATCCAGCGGCGGATGCTCGCTGTTAATAGTCCATGAGTAATCAATGGCTTTTTGTGTGAACGCCTTATCAGGGTTAGTAATCACGAACTCATGCCAGTTCACATAGGACCGGGCAGCCGCAATATAAGCCGGTTCATCCCAGGTAAGCCCAATATCACGAACTGTCATAACTAATAAAAAGAATACAAACACCCCGATCAAAATCGCCGTTCCATACCTTTGCAAACCCGGTTTCATTTCCCAGCTCCATAACACTCAGTTGTTCTTAACTGAGAGAAGAATTTATGACCCTTCTTGATTTCGCATAAAATCTGCGATCTCGGCAAAACGGGTCTTGAGATGCTCTACTACTGAAGGATGAAAATCGCCTGCATCCAATGCACGGCGCATACACCATAGCCACTGGTCGCGCTCACGCTCACCAATGACGAAAGGCATATGGCGCTGACGCAAACGCGGATGCCCAAATTTCTCGATGTACAAAGCCGGTCCACCCGACCAGCCGGAGAGGAACATAAACAACTTCTCACGCGATTGTTTCAAGCTGGTGGCATGCAAGGCGCGGATATCCTTTGCTTCAGGCGCAGTTTCCACCAGATCGTAAAAGCGGTCTACCAGAGCGCGCACGCCCGTCTCGCCGCCGAGGAGTTCATATAGGGATTGGGTTTGAGCCATGGGTAAATTTTCAGTCATGGCAAAATTTTACCTTATCAAACATGTATAATACGAATATCACCCACAGGAGAAGCAGATGAGCAATCAAAATGAAGCGGTCATCTTAAGTGCGGCACGTACTCCCATTGGAAAATTTCAGGGAGCGTTGAGTAGTATCCCTGCGCCCAAATTGGGTTCAATCGCAATCGAAGAAGCGGTTAAACGCGCGGGCATTGACCCTACCGAAGTGGAAGAAGTTCTTATGGGTAATGTCGTTGGCGCAGGCTTAGGACAAGCACCCGCTCGCCAAGCCCTCATCTTTGGCGGTGTGCCAGCCACGGTCAGTGCCACAACGATCAATAAGGTTTGCGGCTCGGGCTTGAAAGCGGCGATGATGTCTGCTCAAGCCATTCGGGCGGGTGATGCGGAGCTTTTCATCGCTGGCGGCTTTGAGTCGATGAGTCGCGCTCCGTACCTCGTCAGTGGGCGCATGGGCGAGCTCAAATTTGGCAACACGCAAATGACCGACTCATTGCTCAACGACGGTTTGTGGGATCCGTTCGAGAATTGGGGCATGGGGAATGCAGCAGAATTTATTGCGGATGAATATGAAGTAACCCGTGCCGCGATGGATGAATTCGCGCTTCGCTCTCACCTCAAAGCTGTAGAGGCTCAAGAAGCGGGACGTTTCAACGCTGAGATCGTTCCCGTCCAAATTCCGGGGCGTAAAGGTGAAGTGACTACCATTGCTCATGACGAAGGTCCACGAAAGGACACATCGCTGGAGTCGCTTGCCAAACTGAAACCCGTCTTCAAAGCGGACGGTAAAGTGACAGCAGGCAACGCCTCATCCATGAATGATGGCGCGGCAGCAGTCGTGATCGCATCGCGTGCATATGCTGAAAAGAAAAGCATTAAGCCAATTGCAAAAATTGTTGGTTATGCCCAAGCGGCGTTGGAACCAAAATACCTTTTTGCGGCTCCTGCATACGCCATGCCAAAGTTATTGAAGAAAATCGGTTGGACATTGAAAGATGTGGACCTGATCGAGATCAACGAAGCCTTTGCCGCTCAAGTCCTTGCCGACGGCTATGCCCTCGCAGACCAGGGCTGGGACTGGGACAAGGTCAACGTAAATGGCGGGGCAATCGCACTCGGTCACCCACTGGGAGCCAGCGGCGCGCGCGTTTTGACCACCCTCATCTACGCCCTGAAAGATCGTGGACTGAAACGAGGGATCGCATCCCTATGCCTTGGCGGCGGTGAAGCGGTGGCGATGGCAATCGAGTTGGAAGGTTAAAACGTTGGAATGTTTGAAGGTTTGAATATGAGATTATTCAAACCTTCTTTATTTTTAGGAGCCAAACATGAATACACAAGAACGCAATGAAAAACTTGAACTGTACGGACGTGGATACGACCTACTGAAAACAGCGCTGGCAGAAGTTCCGCAAGAGGCGATGCTTTTCAAGCCGGAGCCGAAAGAGTGGAGTGTGTACGAGGTCATCATCCACATCGCGGACAGTGAAACAAATGCGGCGTTACGCGCTCGCAAATTGATCGTCGAGCCGGGCGGGAGCATTATGGGCTATGACCAGCCATTGTGGGCAGATGTGTTGAAATATCATGAACACAGTTTTGAAGATGCACTCGAAGTCACACGCTTGGCACGCAAGACGACCTATGAATTATTGAAACGCATTCCTGACATTGTCTTTGACACGCATTGGATCAAGCACCCAGAATATCCTGAACCATATACTTTTGATAAATGGATCAATATTTACTCAGCTCATATTCCGGGGCATGTTGAGCAGATTCAGAATAATATGATTGCGTGGAAAAATAAATAATCCGTCCTGAGCGAAGTGAGGAGCGCACTTTGCGACGAACGTAGTCGAAGGACAATCGAAGCCATCCACGCTTCGACTACAGGGCTCGACGAGCACTCGCCCTTCCGCTCAGCGCGGATAACAAGGAGACCACATGACTATCAAAAACATCTTCATTATCGGTGCAGGGACCATGGGCAATGGGATTGCGCAAGTGGCGGCAACATCAGGCTACCAAGTCACATGCATGGACGTGCAAGCTGCCGCACTCGAAAAAGCCAAGGCGACGATCACCAAGTCTACGGCGAAGTTGGCGGAGAAGGGCGTGCTCACAGCGGAGCAAAAGGCATCCGCAGACGGGATCAGGTACACGTCTACGATGGAGGCGATGAAGGAGGCGGATTTCATCATCGAAGCAGCGACGGAAAATCCGGAGTTGAAATTTAAAATCTTCAAAGATATGGATGCAAATGCGCGCGAAGGCGTGATCTTGGCGAGCAATACGTCGTCGATATCCATTACAAAAATTGCCGCCGCCACGAAGCGACCAGAGAAGGTTATCGGCATGCACTTCATGAACCCGGTGCCGCTGATGAAACTGGTGGAGGTCATCAAGGGACTCGCCACCGACGAAGCGACCTTGAACACGACGTTGGAATTGTGCAAGGTGATGGGCAAGGAAGCGTGGACGGCGAATGACTCGCCGGGCTTTATCTCGAACCGCATCTTGTGCCCGATGATCAATGAAGCGGTGTTCGCGCTGCAAGAAAATGTCGGCACGCCCGAAGCGATTGATGCGGTGATGAAGCTCGGTATGAATCACCCGATGGGTCCGCTGACGCTGGCGGACTTGATCGGCTTGGATGTGGTGTTGTTCGTGATGGAAGTGTTGCAAAGGGATTTGGGTGAAGATAAATATCGCCCTGCGCCGTTGTTACGCAAGATGGTGGATGCCGGGTATTTGGGGCGAAAGACAGGGCGCGGGTTTTATACGTATTAATGACCGCAGACGACGGACGGCAGACCGCGGTCTATGGTCGGCGGTCTGCTGTCGCGTAATTTAAGAGGCAAAGACGATGACACACCAACCCACAAAAACCGCCCTCACCCAAGTCGCATCCACCTATGCGGATTCGATCTTGCATTCGATTCAACAGGAATACCCGAATCAAATGCAGCACATGATGACGGGACCCGACGACCGACCAACTCCACATGAGGCGCACCCGGCGTTTTATGGATGTTTCGATTGGCATTCGAGTGTGGAATTGCATTGGGTGTTGATCCGTCTATTGCGACTGGTGCCGCATAGTTTTGACACGACCGAGACGATGAAGGTTCTCAATGCACATCTCACGCCTGAAAATTTGACGCAAGAGACAGCATACCTGCGTTCCCGTCCGCGCTTTGAGCGACCGTATGGCTGGGGCTGGGCGTTGACCTTCGTCCACGAGCTGACGGTTTGGGAGGATGAAACAGCTCAAAGGTGGTCCGAGGCGGCACGTCCGCTGGCGGATGTGATCACGGAAGGATTCCTGTCATGGCTGCCGAAGGCGACGTATCCCATCCGCATTGGGATGCATAGCAACAGCGCATTTGGGTTGGCGCGTTCGGTGCCGTGGGCGAGATATCTGGCAACGCAAGGTGACTCGCGTTTGCTGACCGCGATCACCAAGGCGGCAATTCAATGGTACGGCGCGGACAAAGATTACCCCGCGCATTACGAGCCCAGCGGCACAGACTTCCTCTCACCTGCGTTGACCGAGATCGACTTGATGAGCCTCGTGCTTGAACGCGAAGAATTCTTCACATGGTTGGATGCGTTCCTGCCGCGGCTTGCAAATGGCGAACCGAAATCATTATTTGAACCGGCTTTTGTTTCGGATGCATCCGATGGTCAACTGGCGCATTTGCATGGACTGAATATTTATCGCGCCTTTGTGTGGAAGCACCTGAGCGAAACTTTGCCCGCAAACGACCCGCGCAAAGTTCATCTCGATGCGGGCAGTAAAGTCCATGCGGACGCGAGTATGAGTGTGGTGACCGGCTCTGATTATATGGTGGAGCATTGGCTGGCGTGTTATGCGATGCTGTATTTGAGCGGAGGGTAGTGATTGGGGGTTTGAAGCGGTAAAATTGGAAGCAACGAGCAGACCTCTCCCCCGCCTCCCTTAGATGGGAGGAGCTTAACAGGTGGTATCCAAAATGGACTTAATCTTCTGGAACGCAACACAAAATAAAAGTTATTCAATGTCGTTTCAAACATTTCACCTGTTCAACCAGACTTTTACTTCCTCGGTTGACAGCACAGACCCCTCCCCTTCAGGGGAGGCAGGGAGAGGTTAACACCATGCCAAAAGACCAAGCCTATCTCGAAGCCGAACAAAAAATCGCCGAAGCCCTGAAATCAGGCGCAACGGAACTTGACCTCCGCAACATGCAGTTAACCGAATTACCAGAATCAATCGGACAACTCACCCAGTTGACATCCCTGTATCTCTCCAGCAACAAACTGACCACCCTACCAGAGTCGCTGGGACAACTCACGCAGTTGACATATCTGGATATCTCCGACAACAAACTGACCTCCCTGCCACTCTCGCTGGGACAACTCACGCAGTTGACAGAACTGAATCTCTCCTACAACAAACTGACGGCCCTGCCAGACTCACTGGGACAACTCACGCAGTTGACAGACCTGAATCTCTCCAGCAACCAACTGACTGCCCTGCCAGACTCGCTCGGACAACTCACCCATTTGACATCCCTGAAGCTCTCCAGCAACAAACTGACCACCCTACCAGATTCGCTGGGACAACTCACGCAGTTGACAAAACTGGATCTCTCCAGCAACAAACTGACCACCCTGCCAGACTCACTCGGACAACTCACGCAGTTGACAAAACTGGATCTCTCCAACAACAAACTGACCACTCTGCCAGACTCGCTCGGACAACTCACGCAATTAAAATCACTTACCCTCTTTAACATCGATTGGATGAATGAACTGCCAGATGTTATTCTACGTCTATCGTTACTTGAAACGCTTTATCTACAAAGTGTTGGTCTTAAAAGTCTGTCGAGTACTCTTGCTAAATTCAGCCACCTAAAATACCTGTGTGTGTTTGGAAACCCACTGACCACTTTGCCCGACGAAATTGGCTTACTTTCCAATTTAGAAATTCTTGATTTACGGGAAACTTCTATCACAGACATCCCCTCATCGCTTATAAATGCATCAAAATTAGAAAATTTATATCTACCCAATAGTATAAACCCCGCCTTGAAAAGCGCAGACAAACAAGGTCTGGACGCGGTCAAAGCCTACCTACGTGCCCAAGCTGAAGGAGAAATCAAACTCAACGAAGCTAAACTTATCCTTGTTGGAGAAGGTGGCGTAGGCAAGACAAGTCTTCTTTCAGCATTACGAGGTGATCCTTGGGTAGAGAAACGAGAAACTACACATGGCGTTGAAGTAGCCATCAAATCTTTGGTGGTACAAGATTTTGTTTCAGGAAAAGAAGTTACTCTAAATGGTTGGGATTTTGGCGGGCAAAACATTTATCGCCATACCCATCAGTTGTTCTTCACATCACCAGCCGTATATCTGGCAGTTTGGGATCCTCGCCGGGGACCTGAACAATGTGCTGTTAATGAATGGGTTAAGATGGTCAAACATCGCGCCTATGACGAAAACAGGCATGAAGAACGTCCGCGCATTCTAGTAGTTGCCACAAAAGGTGGTCCAAAAGAACGCCTTGATCACATTGACGAACAAGCATTGCGCGACGAGTTTGGCGACTTGATTTGTGGCTTTTACCATGTTGACAGCAAGCCGGATGAAAATGGTATTTGTTATCAACTCGATGAACTCAAGCAAGCCATTGCTCGCGAGGCAGCCTCTATTCCCAGTGTTGGGCGAAGTGTTCCAACCAGTTGGAAAAATGTGCTTGAAGCTATCCGTAGACGAAGCGAACACGATCCATATATTTCCTATGAACGTTTTGAAGCCCTTTGCAATCGACAGAAAGTTCCTAATGATCTGGCTTCTTTGTATGCTGTCATTCTCAATGAACTTGGTCATCTCATTTACTATCGTGGTGATGACACGCTCAAAGATACAGTAATCCTTCGACCAGATTACCTGAGCAAAGCCATCAGCTTTGTGTTGGAAGACAAAGTCTCGAAAGATTATCACGGACTTGTCGAACATACACACCTCAACGAAATCTGGAATGACCCGGCACGGTCCGAAAACGAACGCTACCCAAAAGACCTACATCCCATCTTTATTCGCTTGATGGAGAAATTCGACCTGTCCTATCAGGTGACGATGCCAGAACTGGCAGCTCCGCCCACCAGTTTGATTGCTCAGTTAGTACCCAATCTGCGTCCAGATGATTGGCTGGAAGTTTGGGGAAACCTCAATGCTGGCGATGTAGAACGAACGCAAGTTTGTCGCGTACTTGATGCTGAAACGGGGCGCACCACCGAAGTTGACGGATTAGTCTATCGTCTAATTGTCCGCCTACATCGGTACTCGTTAGGGCGCAAGAATTACTATGAAAGCCGCCACTGGAAAACTGGCTTGTTATTGGACGATGGCTACAATGGACGCGCTTTTATTGAAGAAATCGGCGGTGATATTTATGTAAAAGTCCGTGCCGCTTATCCAGAACGCTTCTTGCATCAACTTTGCACTGAAATTCAATGGTTGGTGGATAATTTCTGGAAAGGGCTTGATGCCAAATTATTCGTACCATGTCCCACTCAAGATTGCAAAGGTCTGCTTGAAATTGAAGAAATGTTGGACAACAGAAGAAATGGGATGGAGAAAGTTCGTTGTTCTGTTTGCCGAACCTATCACGAAATCGATACACTCATGGCGACCATGCA
>JAFLCF010000011.1 GCA_017303735.1 Anaerolineae bacterium | reverse complement strand
TCTGGAGCACGATTTACCGTATGACCGTAAGCCCAACCATGCAGCGCTATGCTGCAGAGATTTACCGATTACAGCAGGACCATGAACAGGTTCCGCTTTCCCTTTTAAGTTCACATGTCGATTCGTCCGCGCAGGCTATTTCCAGCATGGTCAAACGTCTGCAAAAAGATGGTTATCTTGAGCACGAACCCTATCGCGGCGTGCGACTCACGGAGGCAGGCGAAAAGATCGCCATGCCTTCCCTGCGCCGACATCGCCTCACTGAAGTCTTCCTCGTCAAAGTGATGAAATATGATTGGGCAACCGCCCACGAACTTTCTGACACCTTCGAGAAAGGTGTGAATGATGAGATCGAAGACCGCATGGATGAATTAGCAGGGCACCCCAATCGCTGCCCGCATGGTGAGCCGATTCCATCCAAAGACGGAATCATGCCCATCGTCAAAGATGTGCCATTGATCGATGTACCCTCCGGCTCTGATTGTGTCATCAGCCGCGTCCGCACGCATGACCTTGAAAAGTTGAACTACATCGGCGAGTTGGGACTCGTACCCGGAACTGCCTTTCACCTATATAGTTGTGCACCGTTCAAAGGTCCATTGCGGTTGCAAATGAAACCGCAAGACCACCTCATTGGGTATGAACTTGCCGCATCTCTGTGGGTGGAAGTCACCCAGCAGGGACCCGGAAACACTCCTCCCATTCCAAAGACATCCAAATAAGTTAACAATGCCTGCCTAGAATTGTGGTTACTTTCATGTTACACTGAAAGTGCTTTCACTGGGCTTTCACATTAATATGGCAAACATAAAAAAAACACCCACAATCTACGATGTCGCCAAACTTTCAGGTGTGAGTATCTCCACCATTTCGCGCGTACTAAACTCACCAGATAAGGTCAACCCAGACACCCGCCAATTGGTGATGTCTGCCATTGACCAGTTGGGATTCGTCCCCAAGGCTGAGGCGCGCGCGCGAGCTATGCAGAGCACCAACCGCATTGGGGTTATCACTCCATTCTTTACCGCGCCATCCTTCGTTCAACGTCTGCGCGGCGTGGCAGGTAGACTCTCGCGTGAGAATTATGAGCTGGTCATTTACCCGGTTGACTCTGAAGAACAGTTGGAAGGCTACCTCTCTTCCATTCCCGTCATGCGGAATTTGGATGGATTGATCATTATGTCGCTGGCGGTGGAAAGCCATGATGTAAAACGCCTGCTCAGCAACCACATGGAAACCGTGTTGATCGAATTCTCACACGAAAAACTGAATAGCATCGTGATCGATGATTTTCAAGGCGGGCGTATGGTAGCCGAGCACCTAATCAAAAAAGGCTACAAGTCCTTTGGCTTTCTGGGCGATATCGAGCCGCCAGAGCGCAACATCATTCACCCTGTGCGCTCCCGTTTGGAGGGCTTTCAATCGGTGTTGAAGGATGCAGGGTTTCAACTCCCTAAAAAAAATATCAAGCAAGCCTTTTACGCGCACGAAAGTTCACGCGAAGCCGCCCACGAATTGCTGACCATGCCCGACCGCCCCTCTGCCATCTTTGCAGCCTCCGATAACCAGGCATTGAGCATCATGAAGGTGGCGCGTCAGTTGAACATGCGCATTCCCGATGATGTTGCCGTGGTCGGCTTCGATGACATTGACATGGCAGATTATGTCGACCTCACCACCGTCCGCCAGCACTTGGATGAATCGGGCAGGCTCTCGGCAGAAATGGTGCTTGGGCGTATTGCCGATCCCTCGCGTGCCACACAGCATATCTATCTTCCACTTAACCTGATCGAACGACAAACAACATAACAAATGATGAATGCAGAATGATGAATAAAAAACTCTGCATTCTCACTTCTTCATTCAAAAGAGGTTCTCATGCCCATCCATACATCCTCCAACTACTGGATTCTTGAAACACGTCACAGCGCCTACGCGTTTGGTCTTAACGATATTGGCTTGCTCACGCATACCTATTGGGGCAAACGCCTGCCATTCATAAAAGATTATCCGACACCCTTCGAACCTACCCAGTGGGCATCGACCGACAGTTCCCATCACTTCATCCCTGAAGAATACCCCGGCTATGCGGGCGTGAAATATACAGACCCGACTCTCAAAGTGACTTACGCAGACGGCGTGCGCGATGTAGTTCTCGCTTTTGTGGATTTTAAAACCACCGCCTCGCCCCAGCCGACGCTTGCTCTGCGCTTCAAAGATTCAGCCTACCCGCTGCAGTTGACTCTCCATTACCGCGTCCATGAAGATTACGACCTGATCGAACGCTGGGTCACGCTCGAAAACCTCGGCACGGAATCCATCTCCGTTGAACGCGCCTTCTCTGCCAAGTGGACCTTCCCGCACGGAAACGGCTACTCACTCACACACATGTATGGGCGTCACATCGACGAATTCAACATGCAGCGCGAAACGCTCACTCCCGGCTTAAAGGTCATCGAAAGCCGACGTATCATCCCCAGCCATCGCGCTGTGCCGTGGTTCACAGTGGAGAAGAACGCCAGCGAAGATCAAGGTGACGTGTTTTTCGGCACCCTCGCCTGGAGCGGCAATTTCAAGATCACCGCCGAAGTGACCGAGTATGCATCCACTCGTTTGAGCATCGGACTCAACGATTGGGACTTCGCCTGGCAACTCAAGCAAAATGAACCGCTCGTCACACCTTCTGCCATCTCTGGCTACACCCCGAACGGATTCGGCGCAGCCAGCCGCATCTTCCATGATTATGTGCGGGATGAACTCCTGCCGCATGGCAAGGTGCTGCATAAGATTCTCTACAACTCTTGGGAGGCGACTCTCTTCAACGTGGACGAAGCCTCGCAATCACATCTCGCTGAGATCGCCGCGAACATGGGCGTGGAACTCTTCGTCATGGACGATGGTTGGTTCCACAACCGCAACTGGGACAATGCCGGTCTGGGCGATTGGTTCCCCGATAAGAAAAAATTCCCGAACGGGCTCGGCGGCTTGATTCAAAAGGTCAACGACCTCGGCATGGACTTTGGCTTGTGGGTCGAGCCGGAGATGGTCAACCCTGATAGTGACTTGTATCGCGTTCATCCCGATTGGGTGATTCACTTCCCAACCCGTGCACGCACCGAAGCCCGCAACCAACTCATGCTCAACATGGCGCGCACTGATGTGCAGGATTACATCATCACCACCCTCGATAAAATTCTGAGCGAGAACAACATCGCCTTCATCAAATGGGATATGAATCGCCCCGTCAGTGAACCTGGCTGGAACGATGCGCCCGGCGACCCGCGTGAGTTGTGGGTGCGTTATGTCTATGGGCTGTATCGCGTGTGGGGCGAATTGCGCCGGCGGCATCCGAATGTGATTTGGCAAAGCTGCGCCAGCGGCGGTGGACGACCCGATTTCGGTATCCTGCAATTTGCCGATCAGGTTTGGGTCAGCGATAATACCGAAGCGACGAAGAGGCTATCCATTCAAGAAGGCTTTTCTCAATTCATGCCCGCTATCACCATGGAAGCGTGGGTCACTGATTGGGGCAAAGAGATCGTGCCGCTTGAGTTTCGTTTTCATGTGAGCATGTGCGGCTCTCTCGGCGTAGGCGGAAACTTGCTGGAATGGGATCAGGCTGAACGTCAGGTGGGAAGCGATTGCATTCAATTGTATAAATCCATTCGCCACATCATCCAGTTCGGCGACCAGTTCCGTCTCATCGCTCCGCAAAAAAATAATTACTCAGCGGTGCAATACGTCAGCAAAGATAAAAGCGAGGGCGTCTTGTTCGTCTTCCGCACGCACATCTCCGACCCGTTCCGCTTCCCCGTCATTCACCTGCGCGGGCTCGACCCCGAAGCCTTGTACAGCATCGAAGGCTTTGAGCAACCCCGCTCTGGCTTGGCGTGGATGGAATCTGGCTTGCGGGTGGAGTTGAAGAATCTACAAAGCAAGGTGATGAAAATCACGCGCCTCACATCCTAGCCGATGCCTGCCTGCCCACCCCTGAGTTTTTCACCCCACACCCTTTACACCCGGAGCCAATTTCCGGGTGTAATTTTTTTCACAAAAAATCTTAAAAAATTAAACTCCCCTATTGACTCTGCTACCTGAAAGTGCTATAGTGTGCAATGAAAGTGCTTTCAAGGTAACACTTTCAAATTGAATAAATTCCCCATTTAGGGAATATTCAAATCACACCCCTACCTTCAAACGATATGAGGAGAAACCATGAATAAAAAGTCCGTCTTATGGTCTGTAATGAGCTTGCTCGTTCTGGCCTCCCTGGTTCTTGCCGCTTGTGGTGCCCCCGCCGCAACTGAGGCTCCTGCCGAAGAACCTGCTGCTGAAGAACCCGCTGCGACCGAAGAAGCTATGGAAGAATCTGCCCTGCCCGAAGGCGATGGCAAGGTTGAAATCTTTGGTGGTTATGGTGAAGCTCAGGCTGCCGCTTTCCAACAGGCTCTCACCGAATGGGGTGAGGCAAATGGTATTGAAGTTACCTTCACCTCCCTCGCCACCTTCGATACCGACATCAAGGTCAAGATCGAAGCCGGTCAGGAACCTGACATTGCCATGTGGCCCCAGCCCGGTGGTTTGAAGGCTCTTGCTGCTGATAACCTAGTCCCCTTGGATGAAGTCATCGATGTGAGCATTCCTCAGTCCACCCTTGTTCCCGGTTGGGATACCCTCGCCGTGGTGGATGGCAAGCTCTATGGTCTTCCCGTTTCTGCCAACCAGAAATCTCTCGTCTTCTACAACCCCTCTGCCTTCGAAGCCAACGGCTACTCCGTGCCGACCACCGAAGCCGAATTGGTTGCTCTCGAAGCTCAGATCATCGCTGATGGCGCTGGTTCCCCCTGGTGCGCTGGTATTGAATCCGGCGGCGCCACCGGCTGGCCCTTCACCGACTGGATGGAACAGTACGTTCTCTCTTTGAACGGACCGGAAGTGTATTCTCAGTGGATCACCGGCGAAGTTGATTTTGCCTCCCCTGAAGTCACTGCGGCTGCCGACCTCGTTGCTGCCCGTTTGTTGGCTGAAGGACAGGTTAATGGTGGTGGCATCTCAATGGCTACTGACTCCTTCCAGAACACTGCTCCTCTCTTCGCCAATGGCGCCGCTGAAGGTCAGTGCTTCATGCTCCGCCAGGGTTCCTTCATCGTCTCCTTCATGCCCGAAGACATTCAGGCTGAAGTGGCTGCTGGTGATTACACCCACCTCGATGTGTTCCCCATCCCCACTCCTGAAGGTGGTCAGGCTGGCGTGATCGGTGGCGGTGACCTCGCCGCTGTCTTCCAGGGTCATGTCGATCAGGATGTTGCCAAGGTTGCTGCCTTCATCTTCAGCCCCGAAGTGTTGAAGTACCAGGTTGCCACCGGTGACCTCTCCCCGCACAAGACCTTCGACTCCTCCCTCTACCCGAACGAAATGCAGAGGAAGATCGGTGAAGCTTTGGCGAATGCTGCGGTCTTCGGTTTCGATGCCTCCGACCAGATGCCCGCTGAAGTGAACGCCGAATTCTGGGCTGCCGGTACTGCCTTCGTTGCAGGTGACGTCACCTGGGCTGAAGCTGCCGAACGCATTGACAGCAAGTACCCGTAATTGATTTGTAAGTAGGTAAAATAGTGGCACCGGCTCTTGATGTTGTATACAGGGTCGGTGTCACTATTCTTTTAGTGCCCGCTCAGAAAGAATGATGTATCCAATTTAAGTAAGGAGATGACGACATGAGCGATTTAGTCTTTGGTCTGGTCTCAATCGTGGTGGGTGTGGTTGCCAGTTATGCTGTTTTTTGGCTGCTCCATTTTTTGGTTTCGCTGCTGCCAGAACGCATCTACCGTAAATTGAACTGGCTGGCATTTTTGCTGCCTGCCGCATTGCTGGTGATTTTGGTGCTGGTGGCGCCGCTCTTTCAAACCGTCATCTGGTCTTTCAAAAGTGACAATGTCAAAGAATGGGTGGGATTTCAAAACTACGTCGAAATTTTTACAGACGAAGTAAAACCAGAAAAAGTGGAAGCTAAAAAAGAAGAAGGCGCTGTCTTTGTGGCAGATGACCGTATTCTGGATAACCGCTTCATGGACATCCTGATCAATAACTTCTTATGGATTCTGGTTGTGCCAGCCGCAACAGTGATCGTAGGAACGGCAACCGCCACATTGAGCAATCAGGTGGGTCCGAAACGCGAGCGGGTTTTCAAATCTTTGATCTTTATGCCCATGGCGATCAGTTTTGTGGCGGCTTCGACCATTTGGTCTTATTTTTATTCGTTCGTTCCGCCAGGGCGCCCGGAAGTGGGTTTATTAAATGCTTTGGTGAAACTCTTTGGGGGTGAGACGCAGCCCTGGTTGACCATCGATCAGGGACGATTGAATTCCTTCCTGCTAATGGTTGTCATCATCTGGTTGCAGGGTGGGTATGCCATGGTCGTCATTTCGGCGGCGATCAAGAACGTGCCTGTTGAAACACTCGAAGCCGCACAACTGGATGGCGCAAATTCATGGCAGGTCTTCTTTCGGGTGGTTTTACCGCAGGTTTGGGGTACGGTCATGTCAGTCTTTGTGACCATTCTTATTATGGTGATGAAGATCTTCGATATTGTGCTCTCTATGACGCGTGGTAACTTTACGACCAGTGTGCTTGCGTTTGAATGGTACAAAGAATTCTTTGAAAACTCCAACCTCGGTCCTGCCTCTGCGGTGGTGACCATTCTGGTTGTGCTGATTGCGCCATTGATGTGGCTGCAAATTAGAACGGTACGACAACAGGAGGCGCTGCGATGAACAACAAGGTCAATCACTTCCTTCGAAGAACCAGTTTGGGAAGCACAGTTACGCTGTTGATTCTAGTTGCGATCTGGTCTGCGCCCACACTGGGATTATTGATCACATCCCTGCGCCCGCGTGACCTTGCTGAAGTCTCGCCGTGGTGGGAGGCATTGGCTGCTCCATTGGCTACCCCGTGGACGTTTGAAGCCTACCAAAACTCACTTGCCAGTGGCATGTTGAACTCGCTGGTTAGCACCATTGCAGTGGCAGTTCCATCCACCATTTTGCCGCTGATGATCGCCGCGAATGCCGCTTTTGCATTCACCTTTTTGAACTTCAAAGGCAAGGAATTTTTCTTTGCTTTGCTCGTGGCATTGATGGTCATTCCGCTTCAATCTTCGCTCATTCCGGTATTGCGCGGCATGGTCTGGATTCAGAAAACATTTGATGTTGAGTTGACCGGCACCTACGTCAGTGCATGGATCGTACATAGCGCCTTCTCCATGCCGCTGGCGATCTACACCTTGCGCAATTACATGATGACCCTGCCCAAGGAACTGATCGAAGCTGCCACGGTGGATGGTGCCAGTTATTACCAGATATTCTGGAAATTGGTTATGCCCATGTCTACCCCGGCGATTGCTTCGTTTGCCATCTTCCAATTCCTGTGGGTGTGGAACGATTACCTGATCGCCTTCATCTTTGTCGGTGAACAAAAATCGGTGATGACCTATCGCCTGTTGCGCTTGCTTGGTCAATATGGCGAAGGCTGGCAGGATGTGGCGGCGGGTTCTTTCATTTCGCTCATCATCCCGTTGATCGTGTTCTTTGCTTTGCAACGCTATATCGTACGGGGGTTGCTGGCGGGCTCAGTCAAAGGCTAAACTTTCCAAAAAGGACAAGTGGACTGGGCAACCAGTCCACTTTTTATATGACACATTCTCTTTGGTACAAGAACGCAGTTTTTTACGAAATCTCAGTCCGCGCTTTCAAGGATGGCAGTGGCGATGGGCATGGTGACCTGCGAGGGCTCACCGAAAAGCTCGACTATTTGCAAACCCTCGGCGTGGATTGCATCTGGATCATGCCGATCTATCCATCTCCCTTGCGTGACGATGGCTACGACATTGCTGACTATTACAGCGTAGATAAAACCTACGGGTCGCTGGACCAGCTCAAAGCCTTGATCGAGGCGGCGCATCAGCGCAAGATCCGCATCATTACGGACCTCGTGCTGAATCACACATCCGATCAGCATCCCTGGTTCCAAGCCGCTCGCTCTGATAAGAACTCGCCGTATCGTGATTATTACGTCTGGAACGATGACGATAAAAAATATGCAGGCGTGCGCATCATCTTTAGCGATGTGGAAAAATCGAATTGGACCTGGGACGAAAAAGCCGGGCAATATTTCTGGCATCGTTTTTACTCCACCCAGCCTGACTTGAATTTTGATAACCCCAGAGTGCAGGATGAAATGTTGAACGTGGTGCGCTTTTGGTTGGGCATGGGCATTGACGGGTTCCGCGTGGATGCGCCGACCTATCTCTTCGAGCGTGAAGGGACGAATTGCGAAAGCCTGCCCGAAACGCATGCCTATCTCAAACGCATTCGCAGGTTGATGGATGAAGAATTTCCTGAAGCCATCATGCTGGCAGAGAGCAACCAATGGCCCCGCGAGTTGATCCAATACTTCGATAACGGCGATGAATTTCACATGGCGTTTCACTTCCCGCTCATGCCGCGCATTTACTTGGCAATGGCGCAAGGCAATGCCAGCGCCATCGCGAACATTTTGAAAGATACACCAGCCATCCCTGCCAATTGTCAGTGGACAACTTTCCTGCGCAATCACGATGAGTTGACCTTGGAAATGGTCACCGACAAAGAACGCAAATTGATGTGGCGTGAGTATGCACCCGAAGAAAAGATGATTCTGAATTTGGGCATTCGCCGCCGCTTGGCGCCGATCTTTAATAACGATCGCCGCAGAATTGAGTTGGCAAATTCCTTGCTGTTCACCTTGCCGGGCTCGCCGATTCTCTATTACGGCGACGAGATCGGCATGGGCGATAACCTCAACCTGCCAGACCGCAACGGAGTCCGTACGCCGATGCAATGGGATGACTCAGCGCATGGCGGTTTTACCACTGCCACGCCCTTCACTGAAATGGTGCAAGGTGACTATCACTATAAAAAAGTAAATGTCGCAGACCAGATGATGTCTCAACATTCGTTGTTGCGCACGATTCAAAAGATGATCTCCATTCGCAAAGGTCACGCCGCTCTGAGCGGTGACATGCACTGGCTGGAGGTCCGCAATTCAGCCGTGTTGGCATATGTGCGCAAAAATGCAGACGAAGCGATCCTTGTGCTTAACAACTTGAGCGATCAAGATCAAGTTGCGCACATCCCTGCGGAGTATCAAGTGAATGGACTCGACTTGTGTGAAAACCGTGCCTACACCTTGAGCGCACAAATCATCTTGCCGCCATATTCCTATCGTTGGATCAAACTCTAAAAAATGAACGGCCTGTATCGTCCCGCCTACCACTTCACCCCGCCCTCCATGTGGTTGAACGACCCCAATGGCTTGGTGTATTACGATGGCGAGTATCACCTCTTCTATCAACACCATCCGCATAGCACGGTCTGGGGACCCATGCATTGGGGGCATGCGGTCAGCAAAGACCTGGTTCATTGGGAGCATTTGCCCATCGCGTTGGCTCCCGATGAACATGGCATGATCTTCTCTGGCAGTGCCGTGATTGATTGGAAGAATACCGCCGGGTTTGGTAAAGAGGCGATGGTCGCCATCTTCACTTATAACAAGGAACATATTGAAACCCAAAACCTTGCCTACAGCACAGATCGCGGACGCAGATGGACGAAGTACGCGGGCAACCCGGTCGTGCCGCACCCCGGCAACCTGAAAGACTTCCGCGACCCGAAAGTGTTCTGGCATGTTGATCATTGGGTCATGGCGCTTGCCGCTGGAGACCGCGTGCTCTTCTATATTTCACCCGACCTCAAACATTGGGAACCAAGCGGATTCTTCGGCGGCGGATTCGGCTCCACCGATGGCGTGTGGGAAACCCCAGACCTTTTTCAACTCCCAGTCAGCGGCTCAGACTCACGCTGGGTGCTGACCGTTGGAGTGGGCAGCGGCGCATACGCTGGAGGCTCTGGCACACAATACTTCATCGGTAATTTCGACGGCAAGACATTCACATCTGAGAACCCCAAAGAAACCATCTTGTGGATGGACCACGGACCCGACTTTTACGCGCCGCAATCCTGGAACGACGAGCCGAACGGCCGCCGCATTTCGATTGCATGGATGAGCAACTGGAGTTATGCCCGTGAAGTCCCCAGCACCGATTGGCGCGGAGCCTTTTCCCTGCCGCGCGAGTTGACTTTGGCACAAACCGAGCAAGGCATTCGTTTGCGTCAGACTCCTGTAGCAGAATTAAAGTCTTTGCGTGTCAGTACCGTGCAATGGCTCAACCGTAAAATATTGCCGGGCATGAATCTACTCGCTGAATTGCAAAAAGATACCTTTGAGATCGTGGCAGAATTCCAAGTCGATTCGCCAGTGGAGATGTTCGGTTTTAATGTGAGAAAATCGGATGCTCAACAAACCACCATTGCTTACAAACCTAAAACACAGGAACTGATCGTGGACCGAAGCAATTCAGGGTTTGTTGATTTTAAGGATGGCTTTGCTGCCAATTACTCGGTCCCTCTTAAACCCGAAGATGGACGCATCCGCCTTCGTATCTTTGTAGATCGTTGTTCTATAGAAGTATTTGCCAATGATGGCTTGACATCCATCTCTGCGTTGATCTTCCCTGCCGAAGGACAATTTGGCTTGGAAGTTTTCTCAAACGGAGCTGCTGTCACCTTGAACATTCTCACCGTGTATAAACTACAGCTTGCATCTTCGCAGGTTGCTTATCCTAATCTTAAGTCAGAGGCATGATTATGAAAACAGACGTTCCCCTCTATGGCGCCATTGAAGGCGGCGGTACAAAATTTATCTGCGCCGTTGGCAGTGGACCCAACAACATCCGCGCTGAGGCTCGCTTTGCAACCACCACACCCGCAGAGACCATGGCTCATGTGACCGAGTTCTTCCATGCGCAGGAAGAAAAGCTTGGTCCACTCGCAGCCATCGGATTTGCCAGCTTTGGTCCCATCGACCCGAACCCGGCTTCGCCCACCTTTGGGTATGTATTGCCCACCCCAAAACCCGGTTGGGCGAATTCCAACGTAGTCGGCTTGCTGAAAAAGGAATTCGACATCCCCATCGCGTTTGATACCGACGTGAACGGGGCGGCTTTGGGTGAATGGCGTTGGGGCAAGGCACAAGGCTTGCAGACCTTTATGTATCTCACCATCGGTACGGGCATTGGCGGCGGCGCTTATGTGGAAGGGAATCTCCTGCATGGGTTAATCCACCCGGAGATGGGGCATATCCTCATCAAACATGATCTCGAAAAAGATCCCTTCGAAGGCGTGTGTCCCTTCCATGGCGATTGCTTTGAAGGGCTGGCTTCGGGTGTTGCCATTGAAAAACGTTGGGGCATGCGCGGCGCTTTATTGACTCCCGACCACATCGCCTGGGATCTGGAAGTGGAATATATTGCGCAAGCGCTCACCAACTACACGATGACCCTTTCTCCGCAACGCATCATTATCGGCGGAGGGGTAGGCACACTGGGGCATCTCCTGCCCCGGGTCCAGCAGCGGACGCGCGAATTGATCAATGGCTATGTTCAGTCGCCAGCCATCCTTGAAAATATCGAATCCTATATCGTTAATCCCGGCTTGGGCAATCGCTCGGGTATGTTGGGCGCCATGGCTCTGGCAGAACAAGCGGCGCAGAGATCATGATGATCGAAACCAATCAACTTGAAACCGAAGCGCGTAAATCTCTCAAGCGCATCTTGCCGCGGGTTGAAGCTGCGCTCAAACGCTTTATCAGCAAAGATCCGCAGACGTGGAAAAAATTCAATGCGCGTTTGCAGCAGAACTTCCCGGCGTTGTTGTCTTTGTATGCCGAAGTGTACAGCGACCGTTATGATTTTTTCTACCATCTCGAAGACCTGGTGGAAAGTATGGCGCGCTCATGGTTCGATCGCCCGCAAGACCTGCGCGAGCTGGATGACCTCCGCGAACAAAACCCACATTGGTTCCAATCGAATCAAATGCTGGGCGGCGTTTGTTATGTAGATCTTTTCGCGAACAATATTGATGGCATTCGCAAAAAGATTCCATACTTCAAAGAACTCGGTCTCACCTATCTTCATCTCATGCCGCTCTTCAAAGCGCCCGAAGGCGAGAACGATGGCGGCTATGCCGTCAGCAGTTATCGCGAGGTGCATCCGCCGCTTGGTACCATGAAGCAACTTTCATCTCTTGCGCGCGATTTTCGTGAAGCAGGCATCAGCTTGGTTGTGGATCTGGTTTTCAATCACACCTCAGATGAACATATCTGGGCGGAACGTGCCCAAGCAGGCGATGAAGAATACATGGACTTCTACCGCATCTTTCCCAGCCGTGAGTTGCCCAGTCGCTACGAGCAGAATCTCAGGGAAATTTTCCCCGAAGAACATTCCGGCGCTTTTTCCCCCTTCGTTATCAACGGAAAAGAACATTGGGTGTGGACCACCTTCCACTCCTATCAATGGGACTTGAACTACGCCAACCCTGCTGTTTTCAACCGCATGGCAGAAGAGATGCTCTTCCTCGCCAATCAAGGCGTGGAAGTGTTACGCCTCGATGCGGTGGCATTCATTTGGAAACAACTTGGTACCAACTGTGAGAATCTTCCACAGGCGCATACGCTCATCAAAGCCTTCAACGCCGTCGCACGCATCGCCTCGCCTGCACTCATCTTCAAATCCGAAGCCATCGTGCATCCCGATGACGTGGTTAAGTACATTTCGCTCGAAGAATGCCAGGTTTCCTATAATCCCTTGCTGATGGCATTGTTGTGGAACTCGCTTGCCACTCGCAAGACCAATTTGCTTTCGCAAGCTTTGGCGCATCGCTTCAAACTCTCGCAAGGCACGGCTTGGGTCAATTACGTGCGCGTGCATGACGATATCGGCTGGACATTCTCCGATGAAGATGCCGCCATCCTCGGCGTGAACGGCGGCGATCATCGCCGCTTTCTCAACGAGTTCTATCGCGGACGTTTCCCTGGCAGTTTTGCACGCGGGTTGCCCTTCCAGGAAAATCCCATCACGGGTGATTGCCGTATCAGTGGCACTTGTGCTTCGTTGGCTGGCTTGGAAAAAGCCCTGCATGAAGAAGGCGAAAAAGAAGTGGAACTCGCCATTCGCCGCATTTTGCTGATTCACGGAATCATCATTACCGTGGGCGGCATTCCCCTCCTTTATCTCGGCGATGAGATTGGCACGCTGAATGATTACACCTATCGTGATGACCCCGCACACGAAAGAGACAGCCGCTGGGTTCACCGTCCACGCGCCGGTTGGGACAAGTACAAGAAGCGCAATAATTTGCACGTGCTCGAAGGGCATATCTTTCACGGCTTCCGTTCGATGATCGAAATGCGCAAAACACATGATGTCTTCGCAGGCGGCGACTTGGAGATCATCCCAACCGATAACGAACATGTCTTGGGGTTCACACGCACTCATGGCGGCAAACGTGCCGTGGTCTTTGCTAACTTTTCTGAAACCTCGCAGATGATCTCCCCCCGCGTCATCGAGCAATACTCCATCACCAGCCTCAAAAAACTGCACGGACGCAATCACGTCTCGCCCAAAAATAGTCTCCAGTTGGAGCCTTTGGATTTTGTGGTGTTCGGTTAAGAACCGATATCCTCCTCTTACTCAACCTCCCCGCAGAAGCACGGGGAGGTTGTCTTTTTAATTCTACACGTCCACTTCCTGATGCGCCTGTTTCATTAACCAGACATAGGCATCTTCCAATCCGGGTTGCGTTAACTGTGCCGATGCGTATCCTTCGGCGCTGGCACCGACGAGCCGATATTGCGTCCCTTCGGCAAGGTGCAGCATGGAGACGACGGTCAGGTCGTGGTTGGGTTTTTCTAAGCCAGACATGGTTAACGTCCATACGTGACCTTCGGTGGCTTTGAGCATGTCGGCGGGACTGCCGCGGAAGAGGATTTTCCCTTTTGCGAGCACAGCCAGATCACGGCAGGTCTGACCGATGTCTTCGACGATGTGCGTGGATAACAGCACGACACGATCCGCCGCGAGGTTGACGAGCAGGTTGCGGAAGCGAATCCGCTCTTCGGGGTCAAGCCCCGCTGTTGGCTCATCGACGATGAGAATCTTCGGGTCGTTGACCAAGGCTTGAGCGATTCCGACGCGGCGCTTCATCCCGCCAGAGAAGCCTTTGATTTTGCGCTTCGCCACGTCGCGCAGACCGACCATCTCAAGCACTTCGTTCACGCGCTTGTTGCGTTTTACAGTGTCATCCAAACCTTTGAGGATCGCCATGTAATCGACGAATTGCTCGGCGCTGAGTTCGGTGTACATGCCGAGTTCCTGCGGCAGATACCCAAGCATGGACTTGACCGTATGCTTGCCCGCTTCGGTGGTGAGGTCATGCTCGTCCACGCGGATGGAGCCGCCGCTGGGGTTGACGATGCCCGCCAGAATGCGCATGAAGGTAGTTTTGCCCGCACCGTTCGGACCAAGCAAGCCGAACATGCCAGAGTTGATCTGCAAATCTACGCCGTTGAGTGCGTGGACAGTTTTGTTTCCCGTGCCATAGGTTTTGGTGAGTCCAGAAATTTGAATCATGAGGTTATCCTTTTTGTTATTCTGTCATTGCGAGCCGCGCTCTTGGCGGCGAAGCAATCCTATGACTAAATGCGAGATTGCTTCGTCGCTCACTGTCGTTCGCTCCTCGCAATGACGGGATGCTTTTTAGATATATCTTTCCTGCCGATGCAACAACAGCCAGGTGAAGAAAAGAAAAGCGGCTGAAATGCCAAAGAGTGCAATTTGATTCACTACAAGATCAGGGTGTTCGGGGTTGAGAATGCCCATGAAAATGTAGGCATACTTCCAGTTGTTGACTGCCATCGCGTCACGGATGATGACTTCGATGATCCAGACCAAGCCGACGAGGAAGGATCCGATCATGGTCTGTGCGCCGAGGATGGCGCCGAAGGTTCCGAGGGCGATCATCGCCACGGTGGGGACAAGCCATGAGAGATGCAGGTTGAGCGTGCCGCCGAGCGGAGAAAAGTCCACGCCGATGAGCAGGGCAAAGAGGATGTAGGCAAGTGCGCTCACAGCCTGAATGAGGAGAATCAGCACGGTACGCTCGAAGAGAATCTGCGCGGCACGGATGGGGGTAGCAAAGCGCAACTCAATGGCGGGGTCATCGAGGATGGCATACGCCGCCATGAACCCGCCAACAAGCGGAACTGCAATGCCGATATAGGCACGAGCAATATCAAAATTTTGCTCCTGCTCATTTAGAAGCAGAGTTAGCAGGACAAAGAATGCCCAGAACGCCAGCGGGAACCAAAGTTGGTCGAGGCGGTAGGTCAGTAAGGTGTATTTCAAGGAAAAGTGTTTCATTCAAGCATCCTATGCGCGGCGGGATTGCCATTGCAAATAGTAGTTGAGCACAACCATCACAGCGGCAATGCACAGCGCAAGCACGATCAGATTCAGGGTTGCGTCTGAGGCGGAATAGGTCAATTCTTCGGCATTGCCCATGAAGCCCAGAAAATATCCTTGAAAGGCATACATTCCGCTTGCCGTGAGCAATGTCCCATTCAAGGTGGGGAACATTTCTGGGTTGATGTAATTGCCCCAGAACCAATAGCCTGTGAATAGAATTTGATACACACGCAGCGGCATGATGAGCGGACACGCCAGTGAGAATGCGATCACGAAGGCAAAGGCAGGTACCATGATGGCAAAGAAAGCCAGAGTCATCGTGAAGAAGAACTCGATGGGCGCATTGCCAAAGGCAATGAATAAACCTGTGATGAGCCACAACCAGATGAGCACAGGGGTGAGGGATGCGAGCAACACACCGAAATATTTCCCGAGAGTGTATTCGGCAAGATGAAGCGGTGTGCTCTCTTGCAATTCGCGGACACTTTGACGAAAGTCACGCAGCAAGCGATCTGCCGAGAGGATACCGACCACGACGGGTAGGAACAGGTTGAAGGTGAACGCCATTTGCCCGGCGTATTGCCAGATCTGCTCATCTTGGATGACGATACTGTTTTCATCGGGCACAGGATACATGACCGAGAGTGAGTAGAAGAGGAACAGCAAGCCGTAGGCGACCCACAAGCCAGGGCGGCGAAGAGACATATTGAATTCATGGCGTAAGACGCCGAAAAATCGAGACATGGAAACTCCGGTATTTACCACAGATGAACGCAGATAAATTGGATTTTTGGGCTCTTCCGTTTTTGACGGGATTAAGCGCCAAGGTGGAAAATCTTTGCCGCGAATTTCACGAATTTTCGCTAATTTGTAAAATAAATTCGCGTGAATTAGCGTAATTCGCGGCTATTTTTTTGTTCATCTGTGTTTATCTGTGGTTCGTTTTTACAATACGAATGACCTACGCCATTTCACCTGCTCCCGCCCGGCAGACCAGAGCGCGAACAGAACCAACGCAAATCCAAATAGGAAAAGCAGAGCAGGGTCATTCCAGAACTGACGGTACGACTCAAGCCACGGGTCAAGGAAGGCAAACCATTCGCCGATGGATGTCAATGCGAGAAATTGCGCCGCCCACAGTGTGTACGAGATGAACAACGCATTGCTGGTGCCGATCCAAAGGGAGAGCAGAAGCGCGAGTGCAGAGAGGAAGGTCATCGGTGCGAGCCAGCCGAGGATGAGTTCGCCCAAGGCTTGCGGCGGCAGGATGAGAAGCAGTCCCACCGTAGCGCACAGAGCAAGAAAGACGTTGTATGCAGAGACAAGCGTCAGGCGAGCCAGCAGAATCTTCCACGGCGAGATGGGCGTGGCAAAGGTCAACTCGGCGGCGGGGTCGTGCTCTGCGCCGTAGATCAGAGTCACGGTACCAGCAGCAATCATCGGCACGAAGAAGTGCAGCACTTCCACTCGCGCCACGATCAACGCCATCGCTAAGAAAATGAACATCAACGCGGCAGAGCCGATCCATAACTCGTTGTGCATGAGCAGCAGTTGCATTTGCAAAAGTTGCGCCGTGCCTTTGAACGCGCGCGTCAATTTAGACGGCGCATGAATCGCTTCCAGCGCAGAATCTGCTAGATGGACAGGAGCAGGCACGGCTGAGTCTGATGCGATGACTTCGTTCGCGAGAGCGCGCCAGAGAGTCAGATCCGCCTGACAGCTTGCACATCCCGCCAGGTGTTTTTCAAAATCGGCGCGTTCGCTTTCGTTCAATTGATTCGCGGCGTAGCGAATGAGTTGCTCTTCGTGATTCATCGTTCCTCCGTGCGCGCCAGCACACCGCGCAGATGATCGCGCGCATAACTCAGGCGGCTCTTGACCGTGCCAACGGGAATGTTCAATACTTGCGCCGCTTCGTTGAGCGACAGACCTTGATAGAAGATGAGGTCGAGCACGGCGCGATGTTCTGGCGAAAGACTCTGAATGCCCTGACGCACCCAACGCCTCTCATCGCGGACTTGAGCCTGCTCCTCCGGCGACGGTTGATCTTCGTTGACGATTTCTTCTGCCACGTCGTCGAGATAACGCGTGTCTCCGCGCAGGACTTTCATCGCCGTGTGATGGACAATGCCCAACAGCCACGCGATGAGGCGTCCCTCGCCGCGAAAGGTGCGGGCTGTGCGCCATGCGGTGACAAGTGTGTTCTGCGTCACATCTTCAGCGGTGGCGGGATCGTTCGTGAGGCGCAAGGCATACGCATAGAGTCGCTGACCATACTGCGCGTACAGGTCGCGCACGGCATTGTCGTCGCCAGCTTGCATGCGGCGGATAAGGTCGAGGTCATCAGCGGGTTGCGTCATGTTGGCTTGCGTTTGCCAGGGTAGGGCAAGGTCTGCTCGCATTGGTTCTGCTTCTCGATAGTATGTACCTTGAGAGTACAGAAAGGTTCAAATTTGGGTAAATAAAAAGCGGCTCATTTGAGCCGCCTGGTTTTACTTCGCGATCTTATTCAACACTTCGCCTAATTTCTGTATCTCTTCCACCGTATTGTAGTGGACGGGTCCCACACGAACCATGCCGCCTTTGTCTTCCACGCCGAGGCGTTCTGAGACGTTGATGGCATAGTAATTTCCATCCCAAACATAAATATTTTCGGCAGCGAGTTTTTCTGCCACAGCTTTGGGATGCATGTCACCGATGCGGAAGGAAAACGTAGCAATGCGTTCGTCGAGGCGGCGCGGGTCGGTGTTGCCAAAGATGCGGAGATTTGGAACCGCTTCGAGTGTGGAAAGAAGCGCGCGACTCAGTTCAAATTCGTAGGCATGGACGGCAGTCATCGCTTGTTTGAGGAGCAGCTTGCGTCCGCTGTAGCCTTGCTTACTTAACTCGTTCGCATATTCACCGCCAAATTCCCTGCCGAGCCATTCAAAGTATTCGATGGCACCGAGGATGCCCGCAATGCCTTCGTGGTTTTGCGTGCCTGTTTCAAACTTACCGGGCAATTCATTGGTGGCAGGGCGCACTTTGTAAGCGACAAGTTTTTCAAGTAACTCGCGCTTGCCGTATAAAATGCCAGCATGCGGACCGAAGTATTTATACGATGAAGAAACCAGAAAATCACAGCCGATTTTTTGCACATCCATCGGACCATGTACGGCGTATTGAACGGCATCCACATAGACGAGCGCGCCTGCATCGTGTGCCATCTTGGTGATCTTCTCGATGGGGTTGACCGTTCCCAGCGAGTTGGAGGCATACCCAACAGCGACCAGCTTCGGCTTGCGTTCGAGCGCTTTTTGCATGTCATCTAGTTTGAGCGTCCCGTCTTCCACGTCAAAATCCACCCAGTTGACTTTTACGCCTTTGTCTTGCGTTGCCAATACCCACGGCGTCACATTTGCATCGTGGTCGAGGCGGGTCAGCACGATCTCATCGCCTTCCTTCCAATCGCGTGAAATCGAGCGGCTGATATGTAACGTGAGCGTGGTCATATTATTGCCAAAGACGATCTCTTTGGCAGAAGGCGCATTGTAAAAATCTGCCATGGCTTGGTGGGCTTCATCGAGCACGGCGTCGGAGGCTTTGCTCGTGGCGAATGCGCCTTCATGGTTGGCGTTGTTCTCAATGAGATATTTGGTGATGCGGTCGATGGATTGTTTGGCAACCTGTGTCCCGCCGGGGTTGTCGAAGAAAATGGCGTTGCGATTCAGAGATGGGAATTGCTGACGAATGACATCAAGATTTAGTGACATGCAGATAAACTCCTCAAATGTAATTCAAATGGGCTAGATGTATACTGAAATTGTACCCCACTGAAAGGAGCTTCTATGTTTGAAAGAATTCTTCTCGCTGTGGATGGTTCCGAGCACGCCCTCCACGCCACCCGTAAAGCCGCCGAACTGGCGCGCCTGATGAAACCCGTCGAGTTTCGTATTGTTGTCGCGTATGACCCGATTCCACTTTATCTTGGCGAGCCGAACATGCAGTTGGTCATCACCAATCGCAAAGGTGAAGCGGAAGAGGTATTGAATGCCGCAGTTAAAGAAGTGGGCGAAATTCCATGCGAGGTCCACACTGAAATTTTGGAAGGAGACCCCGCCAGCGCCATTCTCGAAGTGGCAAAGGTCCGCAAGAGTGATGTGATCGTAATGGGCTCGCGCGGACTTGGCAGGCTGGCAGGTTTGCTGCTCGGCAGCACGAGTCAGAAAGTTGTCTCGCATGCGCCTTGCCCAGTGTTGATCGTTCGGTAATTGTTTATTCGCTTTGCGCGAGTTTTTCAGCGTTTGCGAATTCTTCAGGGGTGTTCACATTCCAGAAACACAAGCCAGATGGGTCAAATGCCTTCAATTCATCTGGCGTGAGTTTTCGTAACTTCACTTCTGAAAACCAGGAGGTGACTTTCCATTTATCTTCATGGATCGCAGATTCAATGGCAGGCAGACAAGTCTCACGGCGATACACAGCATGGAAGGGTTCATAGCCTTCATCCGTTTGGGCGATGAGGACATCCGCCTCTTCCTTAACGAGGAGCCTGTGTGCGCTTTCAATGAGCCTTGTACTGGCGAAGGGCATGTCACACGCCACCACGGCTACGAATGGATGGTTGGCAGATGCGATGGCAGTGTAGAGTCCGCCCAGAGCGCCGCGACCCGGTTTGAGGTCCGGCACGAGGCGTTGGTTTAAGAAGGCATAGTCTGTGGGGCGATTCGTGGTGACGATCAATTCATCCGCAATGGGAGATACTCTCTCGACCACACGTTGAATGAGCGGCTTTCCCAGAAACAGTTTGAGCGCCTTGTCTTCGCCCATGCGAGAAGATTGCCCACCGGCTTGAATTACAATGGATAACATGGTTATATTATATATGCCCGAAAGGGTATAGGTGAAATGAGCGCTCTCGCAAACCGCCTCGACTCGTTGACTGTGGAAGGTGAGCTATATGAAAAGCTCCCTGACGATTCTGTGCGCTGTTTTGCCTGCGGACATCGTTGCTTGATCCGTGAGGGGAAGCGAGGGATATGTCAGGTACGGTTTAACAAGGGTGGAAAGTTAATGGTGCCGCATGGGTACGTGGCGGCTTTGCAAAGTGACCCCATCGAGAAGAAACCTTTTTCACACGTTCTGCCCGGCTCGAATGCGTTGACCTTTGGCATGCTCGGCTGTGATTATCACTGCCCCTACTGCCAGAACTGGATCACCTCGCAAGCCATGCGTGACCCGGCTTCAGATGTTTCATCGCAATTCATCCGCGAGTTGACTCCCGATGGTGTCCTATCGTATGCGCGGCAGACGAATGCTGCGGTGGTGGTCTCTTCATACAATGAGCCGCTCATCACCAGCGAGTGGGCAGTGGATATCTTCAAGGTTGCCAAAGAAAATGGGTTGAAGTGCGCTTTTGTTTCCAATGGTAACAACACCCCCGAAGCGATGGATTATCTCGCGCCGTATCTCTCAGCCTATAAAGTGGATTTGAAGTGTATGAGCGACAAGAACTACCGCAAACTCGGTGGGACGCTTCAGCACACTCTGGATGGAATCAAACGCGCCAGAGAGCATGGCTTATGGGTGGAGGTGGTCACACTGGTCATCCCCGGATTCAATGACTCGAACGAAGAACTATGGGATGCGGCGAGATTTCTCGCCGAGGTCTCAAAAGATATTCCCTGGCATGTAACGGCGTTCCATAAAGATTATAAAATGACCGAGCCCGATAACACCGATGCAAAGACTCTCATCCGTGCGGCGGAGATCGGGCGTGAGGCGGGGCTCAAATTTGTGTATGCGGGCAATTTGCCGGGAACGGTTGGGGAGTATGAAGATACTCACTGTCCGCGTTGCAGTTACCGGCTGGTGAAGAGGCGGGGGTATGTCATCCAGGAGTATTCCATTACGGGGGAAGGAAAATGCCCGAAATGCGGCGAATCCATTCCTGGGGTGTGGGCCACAAACCCTACTGGGGTAGGGTTAAACGGAATTGGTTTTCCAGTACGATTGTATTAAGTGTATAATTTCGCATCATTTTGCGCGGCAAAATGAAAATATCCATTTCTCTTATGGAGGAGAACCGTATGAAACGAAATCTATTTGCTTTGCTTTCGTTGCTCGTGCTTGCGAGCATGGTGCTAGCAGCCTGCGGTGGCGCGCCTGAAGCCACCGAAGCCGCACCTGAAGCGACGGAAGAAGCCCCTGCAGCTACTGAAGAAGCTGCTGCAACTGAAGAAGCCATGATGGGACCTGCCGGCACTGAGCCGATTCCTTTCCCGGATGGCGGAAAGTCCGTTACTGGTGCGTTTGACCAGGAACCGGATGCCGTTGTGCCTTACTTCACCCAGATGTCCTATGCTGTGTGGGTTGCTCAGTTGACCCTCGTTGGCTTGGGCGAGTGGACCGATGATGGAACGTTCGTTCCTGAATTGGCTGCTGAAATCCCTTCTGCCGATAATGGCGGCGTTTCTGCCGATGGTCTCACCATCACCTGGAAACTCAAAGAAGGTCTGTACTGGTCCGATGGCGAACCCCTCACTTCTGCCGATGTGAAATTCACTTGGGAATTGGTGATGGACCCCGGTAATGCTCCTTCCACCCGCACCGGTTATGACAAGATCGCCAGCATCGAAACCCCCGACGACTACACCGTGGTGATCACCTTCTCTGAACTCTACCCGGCTTGGCCCACCCTCTTCACCCAGGGTCCGAACAACGCTGGCGCGATCCTGCCCAAGCACATTCTCGAAGGCAAGACCGCTGTCGAGACCGATCCGTACACCCGCCAGCCCACCGTTGGCTCCGGTCCGTTCGTGATCACTGAATGGGTGCCTGGCGACTACATGACCCTGCTCCCCAACCCGAACTTCCACAAGGGTCGTGCTGTGCTTGACCGCATTCAGATCCGCTTCGTTGCCGATTCTGCTGCGGCTCTTGCTGCGCTCCAGACCGGTGATGTGGACTTCTACCCCAACTTCTCTGAAGGTGACATTGCCACCCTCGAGTCCCTCTCCCCGGCTGTTGTACTCACCGTAGATCCCGGTTCCAACTTCGAACACTACTTCTTCAACATGGGCCGTGTTGACGGCGTTGATGGACGTGGTGCAGCTGACAATGAAGGCTTCTGCCCCTTCAAGGATGTTCGCGTCCGCAAGGCGATTACCCTCGGTATCAACCGCCAGGCGATCGTGGATGCTCTCTTGAGCGGCAAGACCACCGTCCCCGTCAGCCAGTGGCCCAACAGCGGCTGGACGAACAACGACCTCACTGTGGACGCCTACGATCCTGATGCCGCCGCCGCTTTGCTCGACGAAGCCGGTTACACCCTCGGCGCTGATGGCATCCGCGCTGGTGACTGCAACGGCGAAAATGTGAAGTTGTCCTTCAACTTCGAAACCACCACTGCTCCGATCCGCATCGACATCGCCACAGCTGCTCAGGCTGACCTCGCCAAGATCGGCGTCGAATTCACCCCGATCCACACCCCTGCCGGTACCTTCTTCGGTCAGTATGTGGATGGCGGTCCGTTAACCACCGGTAACTACGATATGGGTGGTTACACCACTGGTTTCTACCCCGATCCCTACACCAACAGCTACAAGTGTGAAGAGATCCCGACCGCTGAGAACCCAAGCGGTAACAACTGGTATCACCTGTGCGATCCCGCGCTCTCCGACCTGATCGAGTCATCTCTCGCTACGGTTGATCCCGCGGAACGCAAGGCGATCCTCGACGAAGCCCAGGCTTACATCGCTGAGAACTACTATGTGATCATGATGTATGCCCGCGCTAACGTCTTCGGTTCCACCCCGCGCTTCCAGTTCGGCGCCACGGGCGGCGACTCCCACATGTTCTGGCAAGCTGAAACCTGGGACGTCACTCAGTAATCTGCACTTTGTAATATCCATGTACGAAACGAGAGGCAGGGGATATCCCCTGCCTCTCGACCAAGATAGTGCACGTATTACAGCAACCTAATTTATTGCTGGAGGCTCTCCATGTGGACTTATATCTTACGGCGTTCTTTTCAAGCACTTTTTACGCTTTTGATTATTACAGTACTTTGCTTTCTTCTCACCCGTTTTTCGGGAGACCCCCTCGCGCAATATGCTGCCAACCCGCGTATGAGTGCAGCCGATAAAGAAGCCTTAAAAGAAAGGCTTGGGCTGAACGACCCGCTCTACGTGCAATACTTTAAATGGCTGGGGCTTGCCGCTCAAGGCGATCTGGGGAATTCCTTCTTTGCCCGCCAGCCTGTCAGTGAAATGATCGGGCAGCGGCTTCCAAACACGATCGTCTTGATGCTTACCGCAGAGATCATTACTGTTTCGTTTGCGCTTTTGCTGGGTATTATTTCCGCTGTAAAACAATATACCTTTTGGGATAATGCGATCACAACGTTCTCATTCGTTGGTTTTTCAATTCCCATCTTTTTTAGCGCGCTGGGACTGATGTTGGTCTTTGCTGTCCAGTTCAAGGAGTGGGGGTTACCCTATCTGCCTACGGGGGCGGCTGTGTGGGATAAATCAGATCCGGTCGAATACATAAAGAATTTGATCCTTCCCGTCTCAGCCCTTGCTTTGGTGAATACAGCTGGATATTCCCGTTTTGTGCGTACCAGTATTTTGGAAGTACTGGGTTTGGACTATGTCCGCACTGCACGCGCAAAAGGGCTGACAAGCCGTGCTGTGCTTTTCAAACACGCGCTTCGTAACGCCGCCCTTCCACTGGTGACCATCGTTGGGTTAGACATCCCCTTCCTGCTGGGAGGCGCCATCGTTACCGAGTCGGTCTTCTCCTGGCCCGGTATGGGACGCCTGTTCTGGGAATATGCTCAACGCAGTGATTACCCCGTCGTCCTTGGCATTTTGTTGATCATCTCTCTGGCGGTCGTTGTGTTGACGATCATCACCGATGTTATCTACACATTCGTAGACCCGCGCATTCGCCTTAGTTAAATTGGAGAAGTACATAAATGGCATCTGATATCGCTTCCCTCGATTCAACATCCATCGGACGTGAAGGCATTACTGGAAAAGTACTTACCCCTGGTCAGCTCATTTGGCGCAGGTTCCGAAAACACCGTATGGCTGTTTTTGGCATGGTTGGCTTTGGGTTGCTTTTGCTCTTTATTATTATTGGTTCCCTCTATATCTCCGAAGAAAGCGCCAATGCAGTGGATCTTCAGGCGCGTCTGAGTGCCCCCACCGATAAATACATCATGGGCACAGACAGCACCGGACGTGATATTTTTGCACGCATCATTCACGGCGGGCAGATATCCCTGATCGTGGGCATTACAGCTGTCAGTATTTCTGTAACCCTGGGAACACTCATCGGCGGATTGTCCGGCTTCTTTGGCGGTTGGGTTGACAGCATCCTGATGCGTTTCACCGAGGCGATGCTTTCCATCCCGCAGTTGTTCCTTTTGATCGTGCTTGGAAAGTTTATCGGACGGGATATCGAGACCGTTACCATCCTTGGCAGACAGATCAGCGGCAGCGTGATGATCGTGATTTTCGTGATCGGTCTAACCTCCTGGATGGGTCTCTCCCGCATTGTGCGGGCGAATGTATTGTCGCTCAAAGAGATGGACTACGTTGCAGTATCCAAATCTCTGGGTTCAAGCCAAATCCGTACCTTCTTCAAGCATCTCATTCCAAATACCATGGGTGTGATCATTGTTGCTTCTACGCTGGGGCTCGCAGGCGCGATCCTCTCGGAAGCCTATGTTTCCTTCCTCGGGCTTGGCATTCAGCCTCCAACCGCTTCGTGGGGGAACATGCTTACTGCCGCGCAGACCTTTGTGCAGCAAGGTTCATGGTGGATGTGGGTTTTTCCAAGCCTCTTTATCGTTCTGACGATCTTGTGTGTCAACCTGATCGGTGACGGCTTGCGCGATGCCTTCGACCCGCGCAGCAACCGCCACTTGTAAACTCAATGAATCAAAAAAGAAACCCATCATTACGATGGGTTTCTTTTTTGATTCCAGCAGACTATCCACCGCTGAAGAGGAAGCGCCACACGGCGAGCCCGCCGAAGATCAACAGAACGAGTAATGTGCCTGTCAACACTTCACGGCTTTCGCGTTCATCATGTAAAGAAAATTCAGGTGGAATACCGATCATCATCCATTTAGGACCAGCGAACCAGGCAAACATTGCGCCGCCGAGCAGACCGCCGACATGTCCCCAGTTGTCGATCATGGGGGCAAGCCCAATAAAGAGATTGATAACGATGATGAAAACTGCATTGCTGATCGCCTGACGGGCATAGGAGCCGAACAACTCACGGTTCTGGTAAAAGAAGATCGCTTCAGCAGCGACCAACCCGAAGACTGCCGTTGAGGCTCCCACCGAATACCCGGCAGAAAAGAGATACGAAAGTACATTGCCTGCAAATGCCCCCAAAAAGTACAACAAAAGAAACCGCCCGTGTCCAAAATGTCTTTCAAGCAAAGAGCCGATGGAGAACAGAGCATACATATTGAAAAAGATATGGGTGAGTGACCCATGCAGGAAGACCGGCGTGATCAGCCGCCACAATTGACCGGCATCTATTGCTTCACTGATGCGGGCACCATAGAGAGTGACAAAGTCGATGCCGTAGTTTGAGTCACCCCACAATGCCGAACCGAGCATTTGCAGGATGTACACAAATACGGTTAAGCCAATGAGGATGTACGTGGCAGTGGGCGGCAGGGAGGGCATCCGCACATAGGCGGGCTGACGAGTAGGAATCGGTTCGGAAGCAGAACCCGGCTCCGGGTCCGGTAGAGAGGCGGAGGGCTGCATCACAACGTCACCTTGCGATGATGTACCTTCAAATGTTCGGCAGTGATAATGGAGCGTACTTTTTCAACAGTGTCATCGAGATGGAAATCATGGTTGACGATAACGTAATCAAATGCCTCGAGGCGCTGGAGTTCCTTGCGCGCTGTGGCAATTCGCAGAGAAAGTGAATCAGCTGACTCGGTCTTACGTTTGCGCAGGCGGTCTTCCAGTTCTTCTTCGCTTTCACAAGTGATGAAGATCAACAGGGCTTCGGGCGCAAGTTTTCGCACGGTCTCCGCGCCTTGCACATCAATGCGCATCACTACATCCTGCCCGCTCGCAAAGGCGTTGCGCACCTGTGCTTTTGGAATACCCTTGTAATCGCCATAGACGATGGCATATTCGATCAACTCATTCGACTCGATCATGCGTGCAAACTCATCTTTGCCTACAAAGAAATAGTCAACACCGTTGACCTCATTCTCACGCCTCTCACGAGTAGTGGCTGTGACGACAAAGTGAAATGGAAAACCGCGTTCTTTCATGCGTTGAACGACAGAATCTTTGCCAACGCCGGAGGGACCGGAGATGACGATCAATAATGGATTGGGTTTGCGGAGATCGAATTCGGACATGCGTGCAATTGTACCAAACGCCTCATACCCCGCCCGTGCCTGACTCTGCTACAATATCCATATGCCTACGTATGACTTTATCTGCAACTCGTGCAAAAATCGTTTTGATGTATTCCTTACCTATCAGGAGTATGGGGTTAAAACGGTGCATTGCACTCATTGCAGCAGCGCGAATGTGCGCCGTCGCATGACGAAGGTACGTATTGCCAAAACGGAGGCGGGACGAATGGAAGCCATGGCAAATGATTTTCCTGGCTTTGATGGATTGGACGACGACCCACGAACTCTTGGGCGTGTGATGAAAAAAATGGGGAAAGAAATGGGCGAGGAACTGCCCGCAGAGTTTGATGAAGTCGTAGATCGCCTGGAAGCCGGGCAAAGCCCAGAAGACATCCAATCGGCTTTACCAGATTTGACTAGCGATGATGATTCTAAGGAATAGACCTTAGGAATTATGTATAATTTTCCTATTCCTATCCAAATTGTTGTGACTTTTGTCACTTCTGCCTGAGTACAAATTAACTTCACTTTAATCTTCTACTTATTTATAATTTCACATATCTGCTGATAATTGTCGAAGCAGCTACCCTTCTATTCAACAAGGAGGCGGCCACTACCTTAATACCAGAATATTACAAATGTAGCTTCAAAAAAAACAAAAGGAGAATACTGCAATGAACTTCAAAAAAATGCTGGTTTTAGTAAGCGTTTTGATTGTTGCCTCGGCTGTTTTGGCAGCCTGCGGCACGGGACCCCAAGGTCCTGAAGGTCCCGCTGGCCCTGCGGGTCCACAAGGCGAGCCCGGTCCGGCAATGACTGTTGCCGATCTGACTTGTACCGAATGCCATAATGACACTGCCATCATCACCGGCAGGAAAGCCGCTTGGACAACATCCATTCATGGCTCAGGCCCCGGCTTGGCCTATGCGGGTGAGCGCGCAGACTGTGCGGGATGTCATGATGGGTCTGCTTTCAGCACCATGATCGCTGAAGGGAAAAACTTCTCAGAGGTGGAGGCTGCCAACGCATCCGCAACTCACCAAGACTGTCGCACCTGCCATCAGATCCATGTGACTTACACGGGTGAAGATTGGGCGCTTGAGACCAACGCCCCTGTTGTTATGGTCACCAGCGGTGCAACCTTTGATGGCGGAAGTGGCAATCTGTGTGCCAACTGTCATCAGGCTCGCCGCTACTTGGCAAGTTTTGTTGACGCGACAGATCCCACCAAGTACGTTGCCAATGTCCGCTTCAATACCCACTACAGCGTACAAGGTGATGTGCTCATGGGTCTTGGCGATTTTGGTGTGACTGGCGAACCGAGCGCGCACTATAACAAGGTTGAAAATACCTGCGCAGGCTGCCATATGGGTGAAGCTGGAGATCATACTTTTGCGCCGCAATTGTCTTCTTGTCAGTCATGCCATGAAGGTGTTGAAGACTTCAATGTCAATGGCTATTTAACTGAGTTCGAAGAAAAGTATGCTGAACTTGAAGCGGCTTTGCTCGCCAAGGGTTTGATCATAGCGAATGAAGATGGCACGTTCAGTACGGTTGCCAAAAATGCTGACGGTTCGCCGGTTCTCTTGGATGCAGGTCCTGCCCAGGCGTTGTTCTTCTACAACCTAGTTCACGAAGACGGTAGCGAAGGCATCCACAACCCAGTGTACTTTACTGCATTGATGGAAAATGCTCTTGCTGCTCTGAAGTAAGAAAAAGTCCTTGGTTCATAATGCCCTATCCTGCCTACAGGGTAGGGCATTTTTCTTAAGAAAATCTTTTACAGAATTCTTAATTTGAAATCCCACAAAATATGTCATAATTCAAGTGACATTAAACTACCCTTAAAATGACACGTTGCACTTGTTGACAAATTGACTTATGTTTACCATATTACACAACACCAAAATAGTATTAATACTGGAGGCCGCAATATGAGTGGGCAGTTTGTTACTAAGAAACTCGGTTTGTTTTTCTTGTTGATAGGGTTTTTCGCCCTGTTGCTCGGTTTTATGGCTTTCCTGCCGCACGCCGAGGTTCAAGCGTTGCACGTGGACGCTCAATTTACGGATGATTGTTCAAAATGCCATAAGCAGGCTGTGGATTTACTGGCTGAGAGCAAACATGCCGGTGTGCCACTAAGCTGCGACAATTGCCATACACTTGTCCCCGGTGCGGAAGGCGAACAACACCCAGACTTGTTTTACGCGACCGAAAGTGAAGAAAGCACCTGCGGAACTTGTCACCTTGACGTTTACACTCAGTGGACTGAGAGTCAGCATGGCTCGCTCAGCATGACTTGCGCCTCCTGCCATGAATCACACTCTTTGCAACAGAAGTTAACTGAAGATAATAAGTTGATCTGTGAGTCATGCCATAAAGAACAGGTGGCTGGCGGGCATGATTCCACACATACGGCAGCGGGTGCCACTTGTGCCACATGCCATCTTGGGAACGAGAGCGGACACCGTTTTAACGCAACCCTGGCAACTTGTAGTTCCTGCCATGAAGATCTGCACGAAGCCAACCAATTGGTTGTGAGCGGGTTTGAATTTGAGCCTATCTCAGCAGAAGGGTCGGAAGAAGCAGCCTCCACAGAGGAATCTGCTGAAGTGGAAGAACCAACTACCCCGGCGAATGAAGCGGAAGAATCTGCTTCTGAACCTGCCCGAGGTGGGGTTAATCTTCCTGCTTGGTTGTTATTGTTTGCCGGTCTAATAGTTGGTGGTGGTGTGGTTTGGGTGGTTATTGGCAAAGACCCAGGCACCCCGACCGATGATGAGAATTAGCTTTAGTGAACTTGGAGGTCTATAATGCAGGCTGACTCTGAAAACAAAGCTGGCGAGAAAAATATAACTCGGCGCGACCTTCTAAAAGTGGGTGCGGCGCTGTTGGGTGCCGCCGGGCTGACGCAATTTGTTGGTTTGAATGATGTGCGTGTGCGCGGCAGTGAAACCGATCACGAGGGCGGACGCAAGTGGGGTATGTTGATCGATATTAACAAGTGCATTGGCTGTAATTACTGTACGTATGCCTGTCAGGCGGTCAATAACCTTGCTGACGACATGCTTTACAACGTGGTCACTGCAGAAGAGACCCAATCAGGTGAGGAGTTCTTCCTCTCTCGCCCTTGTATGCAATGTGCTGAAGCGCCTTGCGTGCATGTCTGCCCGGTTCAGGCGACGTATTACCGCCCGGATGGGATTGTGGCGATGGATTATGACCGCTGTATTGGCTGCCGATATTGTCAGGTAGCGTGCCCGTATGGCGCGCGTGTGTTCAATTGGAAGAACCCCATCGAACTCAGCCCGAAGTCTCCCGATTTTGGAATGCAGGAAGTGGCGAACCGTCCACGCGGTGTTGTTGAGAAATGCCATTTTTGTTCGCACCGTATCGATAGAGGCTTGGAACATGGGCTTACCCCAGGTGTAGATAATGATGCCACCCCGGCGTGTGTGGTGGCTTGCCCAACTGGAGCACGCGTCTTTGGCGACTTGAACGACTCTGAGAGCCCAATTTCGAAAGCACGCCAGGAAGCGATTGTTACTCTGCGTCTGCGCGAGGAGTTAAGCACAGAGCCGCGTGTGTACTATATTCCACCCAACCCAAAACCTGAAACCGATCAGGAGGCAGGCTCATGATTAACAATATTCGTTACCCCACCCTGCGCTTTGGCAAAGTATCGATTGACTTATTCCCTTACTGGATCGGACTACTGATTGCAGGTTTTCTCTTTGGTCTAGCAGGTGCTTTTGTTGTGTTGCGAGATGGTTTGCAAGTGACGGGGCTAAGCAATGCGGTGCCTTGGGGTTTGTGGATCTCCATTGACCTTTCCTCCATTTCCATGGGCGGCAGTGCCTTTGTATTTGGTGTGATCGTTTACCTCTTGCGCATTAAACGTTTTGAAGTGATCGGCAAACTTGCTGTTTTGCTCGGCTTTTTGGGTTACTCCACTGCCGGTATGGTATTGCTCTTCGACCTTGGTCAACCCTTCCGTTTTTGGCATCCGATCGTGTTTTGGCAGCCCCACTCGCTGTTATGGGAAGTGACCATGTGTGTGGTCTTGTATCTCAATGTGCTGATCGCCGAAGTGTTGCCGATCGTGCTTGAGCATCCCATTTTCAAGACCCACCCGTGGCTGACCCGTTTCAAGTTCCTTGGCAACCTGATGAAGTTGGTATATGCCTTCTCCAATTGGCTTCATAAGGCGGGTCCAGTGTTGGCAATCGCCGGATTGTCCCTTTCACTTTTGCATCAAGCTTCGCTGGGCGCAACCTATTCTGTGCTTGCCGGGCGCGGCATTTGGTTCAATCAAAGTGCGCCGGTGCAATTCGTCTTCTCTGCCATGAGTGGCGGTATTGCTCTGTTGTTCATCACAGGCGTATTTGTCTTCCGTGTCATGCGCCCCGGTTTGGTGAGCGACTCCGTGCTGTATGATGTGGCTCGCTTGGCGGGCGGCATCACCCTGCTTCTTACCTATCTGCGTGTGTGGGATTGGGCAGTGACGAACTACTATAGCTTTGACCGCGAGATCGCCACTCAAACCCAATTGTTAGATACCATCGCGCCTTACTCACTCACGTTCTGGTTGGGGCAGGCTCTTCTCCCTGTTATTGCTGGGTCCATTTTGCTGGCAGCCAAAAGGATTAAGAATTTCCGATACTTGATGGCTGCTGCTGTCATCCCGATCATCGCCGCCATCATTACCCGCTGGAACTACAACTTTGCCGGGTTGATCGCCTCCATCACATATGACCCCTTTACGCCAAGCATCGTCTTGAACTCCTATACCCCCACCTGGGTGGAGTTTGCAGTCGGCACCATGGTCATCTGCTACTGGATGCTGGCATTCAGCCTTGCCGCTCGTTTTCTGCCTTTCAAATCAGCCGACCATCATTAGCATTACGACTGAACAGCCAAACACCCAAAGGATGACTCCTTTGGGTGTTTTATTTTAGACGAAACGCATCTTTCCCAGCCTGAGCCGGATACACCCACCAAAGTTTTTACCAACCTGTGGGCATGTTGTAATCGCCACCCGCTAAGCCTATAATAGAACTATGGACATTCGCAAGGTCGAAGCTTTTTTATGCGCCGCACAGGCATCCAGTCTGTCTGAAGCGGCAAAACAGATGCATCTCAGTCAGCCAGCCGTTAGTCATCAGATCAAAATGCTGGAACAAGAGTTATCCGTCACTCTGTTCACCCGAACCAGCAGCGGATTAAAGCTCACCGAAGCCGGGCACCTGCTATTACCCATGGCACGGCATCTTGTGAAAGATACGAATGAAATAAAAGAAATGATGTCTTCCCTGAAAACCAGGGGATTGGGTGAATTGCGCATCGCCTGTAGCTCTACCAGCGGTCGCTTTGTACTGCCTCATTTTGTTGCGCGCTTTTGTACCAACTACCCCGAGACTCGGGTGAAGATCCTTGCCTGCCAACCCAAACGCATGGTTATGGAGCTTCTCAACGAGGATGCACACATTGGCATTGTCAGTTCCGAGCCTATAGACTTAGGTTTGCAAACACAAGAATTCTTCCGCGATCCCATTAGCCTTGTAGTCTCTGCCAATCACCGTTGGGCAGGAAGCAGCTCCATTGACCCGGCAGAACTCCTGAATGAGCGCATCATTATGCGCGAAGAGACTTCAGGTACACGCAAAGTCATGCTCGAAGAACTCGCCAAGTTCGATATCAGCATTGAAGATTTAAATATTTTCCTGGAGATCGGCAATGTGGAAGCGGTTTTGGAGTTGGTGGCTGGCGGATATGGTGTTTCTTTTGTATCGGGTCTTGCAAGCCGTTACCTGAGTCAACTAAAACGGATCATCACCGTGCCAGTAAACGGCATGGAGATGATCCGTATCAACTATATGGTGCGAAAGAGCATCTCAACGCCCAATCGCACCCGCGATGTGTTCTGGGGCTTCATCCATGCGCCCGAAAACCAGGATCTAACTCATCTCATCTGGAACTGATGCCCTGGCGGGTTTATGAAACTTCCTGCCACTTCTGCATGATCTCGCAGTGAGTAACAAAGAAGCCGATGATGAAGTTGAGCGCCAAACACCCGCCCCAGAAGAACGAGGTCATATTAACGTTGACCATGCCGATCAGACTCAGGGTAGGCAGTATCGCGGCAACTGCAAGTAATAACAACCCGATCGACTTGAAAAGAACCGGGTAACGAACGCGAATCAACTCACACAGGCGCGAACGTCCATTTTGCGTTGCAAACCCCAAGATAGCCCCTCCCAATAGCCCGGAAAAAAGTGAAACTGCCATGCTCTCCTCCTTTACGCTTTTAGCGTCAGGATACCAAGACTTTTTCTGCAATTTCATCATACCCATCGTACTGAACAAGCGCCAGTAATGGACGTCATGCGGGGTATTTCATCTTGAAATGACTGGGCATAAAAGAATTGAATACTCGACTATTTTGAGTAGATAAGACTCATTCTTATACGATAACCCCTATAAAATAAAAAAACCTTTTCACACACAAACTCATGATCTTGAATGGGATTGTGTGTGAAAAGGTCGTAAGGTTTAGAAAAAAACGGCTTAAGATTCCTCGTGGCGCAGCCGTGCTCCGCAAGTGCGGCAGAACCGGTCGCTGGATTTGGCGCGCGCCCCGCATTGCGGACAGTAGGCATCTGCTCCAGCCTCTTCAGCGTGTGTATGCGTGCGCCGGCGTGACCTGCCACTGCCTGCTGAGCGGCGTCCCCATTGGAAGTAATACATCAATCCGCCTGCGATCATAATAACCCCCAAGCCGCCGATAATATAAGGCAGGCTGTTCGCAAGCGATACGCGCCCCGGTGTATCTTCGTTCACGGGCTCCGCGATCTGCACGGTTTGCGCCTGCGAGACCAAGGTATTAGTGGTTTTCGTATAACTCACAGTCAGTGCGTATTGCTCTCCGGCGGCAAGTTGCACAGAGGCACCATCATAATAGGTCAACCCATTGGAAGATTCCTCGGCGGTGTAGGTTGGGTCAAGGGTCATACTCGTCACATCCAACGGTTCGAGGAAAAGATATTTGAAGTTTTCCACAGCGTATCCGCTATCCCACAGATACGAGAAGATGCGCTCATCTCCATTGAAAGATAATGGCTGGTAATACTCGAAACGATAGGGTCTGTTCTCTTCAATGGTCAGACTGAAGGTTTGATATTCGCCTTCTGCGGCGGGTCCATCGTAGGGGTGATCCAGAAATTGCCCTCCGCCCGCATCAGACGCAACGGCGATCAGGTTGGCATCGGAGGGAATGCGGAAGGTCAGGCTGGCGGGAAATGAGGTGTTTGCCGCCGTTTGAAAATCGACGATCACCAACATGCTGGGCTGGTCATATTCGGGCCATAACTGCACAGTCACAAAGGAAAGCGCCGCATCACTTTGAGCAGATGCCGAAAAAGGGAATGCCAAGATCATTCCCACAACAAGAATCAAAAGTAGTTTGCGCATAAACGCCTCCAACGATAAAGTTTTCCTGTATCTTACCATGCGCCATTTTCGAGGGGCAGAAACGAAGTAACCCACCATTACGGATAAATGTCACCCTTTTTATACATAGCGTAGGGGCGCGGTCTCCGCGCCCCTACCAAATTACATTGCCTTCACCAACTGCCAACACGAACGATTATATGGCGTCTTGATGCCATGCGCCTCGCCGCGTTTCGTTACCGCGCCGCAGATCGCATCGATCTCGGTTGGTGCGCCTCGCCGCACATCTTGAAACATAGATGAAAGATTTTTCGCCGTTTTGCGTGCCACTTCTTCCACCGCTTCGATCGGGTTGCTGAAAGGCAGACTCACCTGCTCTGCCTGTGCCACTTCGGTGGCTTCCCAAGCCAATGCATTCATCGCCTTGCGCGCCAGCGGATGAGACAACAACTCACCATTTGGCACTTGCAGCAACGCCGTCAGCGGGTTGATCGCTGCATTGATGATGAGCTTGCCCCATACCAATGACTTCGCGTCGCGCACAATTTGCAAATTAAAGTTGGATGACCGAAGAGCCGCCTCAAGCGGACCGAGAGCCTGATTCTGTTCCAGTGAAATGATTCCTTCGCCGCCAACTTTGACGAGACCCGGTCCAAGCAGGGTGGCTCCAGTGGTGGTTACACCCAGGGCAACCCGCTCAGCCCCAAGGTCGCGTGCGAGCGTTTCGCGGTTGCCGAGCCCGTTTTGGAGGGTGAGCACCATTCCATCCGGTGCGAGGATACCCTTAAGTTTCTCCGCTACGCGTTTGGTCTGCCACGATTTGACCAGCACGATCGCATGCTTTACATCTTGCACTTCGCTGGGGTTATCTGTGGCATAGACTTGAAAAGCACGCTCTTTTCCATTCAACTCTGAAACCCGCGCGCCATTTTGATTGAGCGCTTGAATGCCGTCTTTCCATGTACCCAGCATTGAGACGTGATGACCAGCTTCGCTCAAACGTGCCGCGAATAATGTGGAGAGTGCGCCAGTGCCGATGACTAGAATGTTTTCGTTCATTTCACTTCCTTTTGAAAGGCAGCCCATTCTTCATCGCTCATCTCAATACTATGTTCTGTAGCAGGGAAGCGTTTTGACTCAACATCGTCGATATATTCTGTGAAAGCTGCCTTCATGGTCTCGTGCAGGTTGGCATATTGCTTGACGAATTTCGGCGTGAAGCGTTCAAAGAGACCGAGTAGATCATGCGTGACCAGCACCTGCCCATCGCAGCCTGCGCCCGCACCAATGCCAATCGTTGGAATGGAAATCTGTTTGGAGATATATTCAGCCAGCCGCGCCGGAACTGCTTCGAGCACAAGGCTGAACGCACCTGCTTCTTCGAGTATCTGTGCATCTTCAAGCAGGCGTTTTGCCGCCGAAGACGTCTTGCCTTGCGCGCGGAATCCGCCAAGTTGATGCACCGATTGCGGCGTCAGTCCGAGATGCCCCATGACGGGAATGCCTGCACCAGTGATAGCACGGACCGCATCTGCCCGCTCCCGCCCGCCCTCGAGTTTGACCGCGTCCATGCCGCCTTGCTGCAGAAAGCGCCCAGCGTTGCGCAGAGCCTCTTCCACCGAAACTTGATACGACATGAACGGCATATCGCCCACAAGCAAGGGCGCTTTTGCTCCACGTGCCACGGCGCGGGCGTGGTGCAGCATTTCATCCATGGTGACGGGCAGGGTGTTTTCATAGCCGAGCACCACCATCGCAAGCGAATCGCCCACGAGAATGGAATCAATGCCTGCCTTGTCTATCGCCATCGCAGTGGGATAGTCGTAGGCGGTTAACATCGTGATCGGCTCGCCGCGTTCCTTCTTCTGACGGAACGTGAGAGTCGTCACTTTTTTACGTTGTGACGTGTTGGCTGAAATTGTTGTGGTCGACAAGGTACCCTCCGGTAAAGGTAGAGTCCGCTTTACACGCTATGCCCCTAGTCTGCGTGTGATTTCGGTTGGTTTGGATTTTTGCCGTCGCGTTCACTGGGATACGCGCGACTTCAATATTATGACATACTTCCGGCTCGTTTGCCTATAATAAATATATCAGAGCTTTATCTCAAAAACTATCAGCTACACAGTCATCGTCATTGCGAGGGCGTTCTTGTTCTTGCCCGAAGCAATCCCCTTGTGCTGAGACTGAGATTGCTTCGCCGCCAAAAAGCGGCGGCTCGCACGCGTGCCTGCGCACGGTACAGGCAATGACGACTGAGTAGTTACAAAACCTATCAGATCATCCGCGCAGGTGTTTTTCGAACTTGCCAAAATCTACACGGGAGGTCATGTCGAGGTCGATGGGCGTGACGGCGATCATTTTCTTTGTGCGCAGAGTGTGTACGTCGGTGCCTTCCTGTTCGTGCGGCAGATTCTCATCGTGTGCATACCCAATGGGACCGGGTTCATCCCATGAGCTGCGTTTGCTCGGTGTGGGGACGTAGTATCGGAGGCGGGAAAGCCTGGAGATTTCCCACCCAGTTTCCGGCGTGGCGTGACGCGGCACTTCCACCTTCAAGACATCTACGCCTTCGAAATGTTTCTTGTCTAATAAAATGCGGGCAAAGTATCCAGTGAAGTATCCGGCGGTGGAAAAATCAATATCTTCGGAATGGCTGAGGTGATAATGCGGGTCAGTTTCGAGTGAGATGGCGAGGGCGGGGAAGCCGAGGTTGGCGGCTTCCATGGCGGCGCCGACCGTGCCGGAAATGGTGATGCCCAAGCCAACATTTTCGCCGTAGTTGATGCCTGATACAACGAGATCCGGTTTGTGTGGGACGATCTCAAGCACGCCATGCAAAACGGACTGCGCGGGTGAACCACCCACGGCGTACACGCTCCATTCCTGACCGTTGACTTGTACCTGTTCCTTGTGGATGATGCCATCGGAGGTGCTGGGCAGGCTGCGCCCCATGCCGCTGGATTGATTGCGTGGCGCGGCGACGGTGACATAGCCGATTTTGGAGAGTTCACTGGCGGCAGCCCACAACCCGGGTGAGCGGATGCCATCGTCGTTGGTCAGGAGGATGTGCGGTTTATTTTTTGTCATGGTGTATGGATTATAAACAATAAAGAAGTGATTTTCCCCATTTTCATTTCGTGACGGCTCGGTTTCTTTTGTACACGGATTTTACGGATTACACGGATTGGCACGGAGATTTCTTAATGGTTTTTTCCGTAAATTCCGTGCTTGTCCGTGTACAAAAGAAAAACCACCTTTTTACGAAAGGTGGTTTTTGTGCTCCCGGCAGGACTCGAACCTGCGACCTATTGCTCCGCAAGCAAGCGCTCTAATCCACTGAGCTACGGAAGCGTTCATTTATTAAGCGGACGGTATTTTACTGCATTGTATTCTGACGGTCAAGGTGCGCTTGACGGCACGCCTGCCTGCAAGTAAAATCGGCTTCGCCTTGCGGGAGTCGCCAAGTGGTAAGGCATCAGCCTTCCAAGCTGACATTTCGTGGGTTCGAATCCCATCTCCCGCTCTTGTTCAGTGACCAGTGATCAGTTTCCAGTAGTCAGTACTGGCTCACTGATTACTGGTTACTTTTTTACTGAAAACGGGCTCGTGGCGCAGCGGTTAGCGCAGGGAACTCATAATTCCTTGGTCGTAGGTTCGAATCCTACCGGGCCCACTTCAATTTACGATTGACGATTTTTGATTTACGAAAAGCGGACGGCTCATCGCCGTCCGCTTTATTATTTTAGTTGTGCTTTTGTTGCTTTGTAAATTCCTGGTGTTGTCGCTAAGATGGACAATGGCGAAGCGAGAAAGTCATCTCTGCCATCAATGGCGGTGACTTTCGCTCCGGCTTCGCGGGCGATCAAGCCTCCAGCGGCGACATCCCAGGGTTTGAGTTTGAATTCCCAGAACCCATCGAAGCGACCGGCGCCCACGTAACAGGCGTCTAATGCGGCGGAACCGAGGCGGCGCACCCCTTGTGTCTTTTTGGCGAGACGTTCAAAGTATTTGAAGTTGTCGAGTTCGGTATTCCATGTGTCGTAGGGAAAGCCGGTGACGAGCAGACTTTTTTCCAGTTCGACAACATCTGAAACATGAATTTGTTTTCCATTCAGAAATGCACCTTTGCTTTTTTCGGCGAGGAACATTTCGTCGCGCATGGGGTCGTAGACGGCGCCGAGAGTCAGTGCGCCGTTTGAGGCGAATCCGATTGAGACGCAGAAGATGGGAATGTGATGTGCGTAATTGACCGTGCCATCGAGCGGGTCAATGTACCAAAGGTCTTCGTTGCTGCCTTGAATGCTTCCGCTTTCTTCGGCGAGGATGTGCCCTCCGGGGAAATGTGATTTGATTTCGCCGAGCAGAAAGGCTTCAGAGGCGTGGTCGCTTTCAGTAACCAGATCAATTGCCCCTTTGTAATGAACCGTGTGTTCTTTGTTATATCCCTCACGCAGGATCGCTCCGGATTCACGGGCGAGTCGTTCTAAATCAGAAAGAGTTGGTTTCATTAAATTCCATTCCAGATGCGGCGTCCCAGTGCCGAGAGAGCAAAGTCGGCGGCGAGCAGGGCGGTGCGGTTTTGAATATCGAGGATCGGGTTGACTTCGACAATGTCCATGCCAATGAGCTTGCCGGTCTCACCGATCATTTCACAAGCAAGGTGTGCTTCACGTTGAGTCAACCCCGCAGGCACGGGCGTTCCAACGCCGGGGGCGTGTTCGGGGTCGAGCGAGTCGAGGTCGAGCGAAAGATAAATACCATCCACATCGCGGCTGATGCGTTCGATGGCTTTTTCAAGACAAGCCACCATGCCATAGCGGTCGATCTGCTCCATGCCTTGCACCATGGCGCCCGCGTTTTGCAGATTCACTTCATCCAAATCACGCGCGCCGACGATGGCGATCTTTTTCGGGTCGATGACCGGCACAGGTTCATCCCACAATTGCACGAGACTCTTATCGCCAAGTCCGCACAGGATGGCGAGCGACATGCCGTGGATGTTTCCAGAGGGTGTGGTTTCGGCGGTGTTGAAATCGGCATGTGCATCAAGCCAGATGACTCCCAGTTTGCGATTGCGTGCCGCGCCGCGCACCGAGCCAATGGATAAGGAGTGATCGCCTCCAATGACTAAGGGGAAGTTGCCAGCCTGTATCGAAGTGGATACTGCGCCGGAAACGCGCCGCGACATGGGGATGATGCAGTCGAGATATTTCAGCTTTGGGTTGGTGATTTTGCACATTTCGGCAATGGGTACTTCTACATTGCCTTCATCGTTGACCGTGTAGCCAAGGTCTTCGAGCTTCTTTTGTAAATGGGCATAACGAATGGCGCTGGGTCCCATATCCACGCCGCGGCGATCTGCGCCAAGGTCAATGGGTACGCCGATGACATCAATTTGCATGGGGATTCTCCTTAAGTTATTAAAGTTTTAACTATATTTCTGGTTTGTAGATCGTTACGCAGTTTCTTCCATTGGCTTTGGATGCGTATAGGGCTTCGTCCGCAAGGCTTAGCAAGGTTTCACCCGAAGTGGCATGTTGCGGAAAACTCGCAACCCCTGCTGAAAAGGTGCATTTCAGTTGCTGACCTTCATACTCTACGACCAGTTCTGAAAAATTCTTGCGAAATAATTCTGCCCGTTCGTAGGCAGCATCTACTTGGGCATCTGGCATAAGCACAACGAACTCTTCACCGCCAAAGCGGCAGACAATATCGCTGCGGCGTGTATTTTCCACAAGGAAGTTTGCCAGGGTTTGCAGAACAAGGTCACCGCATTTATGCCCGTAGGTGTCGTTGAATTTTTTGAAATAATCCACGTCTAAAATAAAAACGGAGAAAGGCGAATTTTCACGAATGGCACGCGCCGTTTCTTTCTCCATAGCTTCGGCAAAATAGCGGCGGTTGAATACCCCGGTCAATGGGTCGCGGATGGCTTGTTCCTGTAATTGAACTCGTAGACGTTCATTCTCATCTAATTGAGCTTGCAGTGATTCGTTGGCAGCTTTTAATTGCTTTTCAAGATTCTTTCGGTCAGTAATGTCATACGCAAGAATGACCCTGCCTTCCAGCTTCTGTTCACTGTTGAAGATGGGGGTCATGATGGTTTCAATGGTGCGGGGCGGGTCGCCGGGAATTTCGATCTCTTCGCGGGTATATTCCATAAAGAAAAAACGCTGCAATAACTGCGGCCATTCTTTAAAGACATCCAACGGATCGTGCCCGATGATCTCTCCAAGCGGCTTGCCCAACCATTTTTGTGCCACCGCGTTCGCGTCGATGATGCGTTCTTTATCATCCAACACGAAAACCATTTCAGGCAATTGTTCCATGACCTTGCCGCGTGCAATGCGAATAATTCCAGTAGAGGTGATGCTCATATCGTTTATGCCGACCTATAGTAGCCTACGTCTACAGAATAGACTTGTCCGCGCTTGATGATCTGTTTGACGAGGTTCGTTCCGTAGCGATAGCCGACCTGGCGATAATCGTTCACTGAAAGGATGAGCATATCAGCCTGTTTGCCTACTTCAATGGAGCCGATCGTATCTGCACGACGAATGGCATGTGCAGCATTGATGGTGGCAGCAGCAATGGCTTGGGCGGGTGTCAACTTCATATAGCGGCATGCTAATGCAATCGCAAACTGCATCGACTCGTTCCATGAGGTGCCGGGGTTGCAGTCGGTGGCGATGGCGAGCAAGGCATCTGCGGCGATCAATTTTTTCGCAGGCGTGTAATGAGGTTCAGCCAGACCAAATGGAGTGCATGGAAGTGCGACCGCCACTGTATCGGACTTTCCCAACGCCTCAATATCCGCATCAGACGTAACCACGAGATGGTCCGCCGACGCAGCCTTTAACTCCGCTGCGAGCGACGCGCCTCCAAGATTGTCGAATTCGTCAGCGTGGATCTTGAGCGGGAATCCCAGCGACCCAGCCTGCGTCAGGATCTGACGCGATTGTTCGAGGGTGAAGGCTTTTGTCTCGCAGAAGACATCCACAAAGGGGAGTCCGTAGCGTGGTGCGTGAGTCTGCCACCAGTCTTTCAGCATTGGCAGCATAGTGTGGACGACTTCGTCTGTATAGCCTTGCGGATTATCCTTATATT